>JACRJY010000078.1 GCA_016235585.1 Verrucomicrobiota bacterium
GGTGCTGCGGCGGGTGAAGATATTGGGCGGGATGAACGACCAGCAGCTGGGGCGCTTCGCGCAGATCGTGGAGGTGGTGCAGCTCCAGCAGTTCAAGGAGATCGTGCGGCAGGGGGAGCACGGGGACGCGATGTATCTGATATTGGAGGGGGAGGTGCGGGTGCGGCAGATCATCGGGGGGAAGGAGACGACGATTGCGACCTTGGGGCCGGGGGAGTTCTTCGGGGAGATTTCACTGTTTGACCAGGGGCCGCGCTCGGCGGACGTGGTGGCCAACACGGACGGGACGCTGCTGAAGATCACGGTGGCGGTGTTCGAGGAGCTGGCCCGGAAGGAGCCGGACCTGGCGACGCCCTTCATGCTGGCGGTGGCCCGCACGCTCACCGCCCGCATCCGCGCCGACAACAAGCGCTACCGCGACTCCTTGAGCTTCGCCCGCGCCGCCGGGGGCCGGTGAGCGGCGGGACAAGGGGAGGGGAGGATTTTGCTTGGTCGCCCCGTGGAGTTGTGATAGAAAATTTGCCGATTCGCCTGGGGGCCGTCGGGCCCTGGCGGCGGAAACAATTTATGGAAAGTTTTCTGGCGCGATTTAGTTGGGATGCCATCAAAGATGACAAGTATGTCCGGCTGGGAATGCTGGGCGCGTGGCTGGCCGTGCTGTTTTGCACGGTTCACAGCATTTTCGCGCAGCAGTCCTTCAGCCGGCGGCAGCGGGTGTTCTGGATTTCCTTCGTGATTTTGGCGCCGGTGATCGGGGTGCTGTGCTATTTGCCCGTCTCGATGAAGATTGAGGATTACCAGCATTTGTTCCTCTGGAAGAAGAAAAAGCCGTGAGTTTTCGCGGGGCCAACTTTCCGCGAGGCCGGGCAGGGGGTGAAATTACTTCGTCAGCGGGCGGGTTTTTTTCTCGACGGGAAGCGCATATTGCCCCTATGAAACACCCCGTTCGATGGCGGGAATTGACGGCGAAGCGAACGCGTTCGATCTAAATGAATTATTTGCGGCAATGGATGAAGGCGGTCCTGTGCGCGGGGCTGGGTGCCTGCCTTGCGGCCGGCGCGGCGGACAAGCTGCCGAAGAGCGCGGATGAACCCGCCAAGCTGGGGGGCGAGGGTTCCGTGCAGGAGAGCGTCCTCCGGGATGCCGGCGAGGCTTACACGGCGGTGCTGCGGGAACTGCGCGAAGGAGCCACGGTAGGGCCGAAAATCGGCGGCAGCCAGACCAAGCTGCACGTTCCGATCAATCTCACGCCGGTGCTCACCCCGCCGCTGGTGAAGTGGGGGATGCGCCCCGAGGAGGCGGAGCTGAAACTGGGCCGGTTTTATCTGGATCTGCGTTCCGTCTCGGCGTCGATCCTTTACAGTGACAACGCCGATCACAAGGAAATCAACCCCGCAAGCGGTGTCATCGGGATACTGGAGACCGAGTTCACCGCGCTGCTCCAGTTGACGGACGCCCTGCAACTGGGGGCCGCGATGAGCATTTACTACCTCCCGTTCAGCGGGGAGGTGGGGTTTGGAAACCCGCTGGGCGATCTCCGCTATGGCTACACGTTCAGCCCGCTGGGAGACATCCGATTATCCTACACCAACCTCGTGGCGGGCTGGGAGGTTTCGGTCTATGACGTGTTCAGCGTGGACTACAAGGACTACGACTCGGTGGACGGCTTCATCATCTTCGACAAAGACCTCTTGGCCAACAAAGATCAACTCGGTCGGTATCGTTACGGAGACATCGATCCCAACTCCCAGGTGAACACCCGGTTTGGCACCGAGCAGTATTCCTACAAGAACCGCGCGGGCATCACGACCTCGAAGGTGGTTCCGACGGAAACCCGAGTGAGCATGGGCATCGCGCATGAAAATTATTGGAGTGTTTCCAACAAGGGGCAGGATCGGGTTCAGGACATGGACGAGTTGTTTGTCTCGCTCGTTTCCGAGCGGGAGAATATGCGCCTGCGTCCGCATTTCAATTACATCGTCAACCGGCGCAACACCGACAAGTCATGGAACCATCTCGTCACCGGCGGCGTCGCCAGTCAGCTGACCGAGCAGATCGACTTCCTCGGTGATTTCGGCTACCATACGCGCAGCGGCACAAAAAACGGATCCCCGGCACAGGACAGGACGGTCTGGCACCTGGCCGTTGGGCATCAGATCAACCCCTCCATTTACCACGGAGTCGAGTATCAACGGCAGGTGACGGAACCGCTGGCGCAACTTTCGGAATCCTTGGGCTACCGCTACCAGCAGACTCTTGGCCCCTACCTCTCCGGGGAGCTCGCCGCCGAGCACAGAACCATCGAAGACCTCGATGCGATCATCCCCAGCAAGTTCACCGAAACCCGTTATGGCGGGCGGCTGAACTTCGTGCCCAGCCCGCGCACCATTATCCGCACCGGGGCCGTCTACGCCACGAGAGAGCTGACGGGTGCCGCCAATTACACCGAGGATCGGTTGACCATCCGCATGGACGCCCGCTACCGGTTCACGGACATCACTGAACTGCGGTTCCTTTATCAGTTCGAGGACAACCAAGCCTCCCGCGTCGGCCAGAGCTACACGGAAAATCTGGTGCTGTTCGGGGTGAAGCGGGACTTCTGATGCTTCCGCCACCGCCGCTGTTGATTGAGTGATTGTTCTGTGAATTTGCCGTGAATTTGCCGTTGACTTTGACTTGGCGCATCAATTAAAAACGCATCCTGCGTCTGCGCCGTCAGGCGGGTGTAAGTGACGGTGGGTGAACCGTTAAATGAATTTAAGTGTTGATTTACTGTGCAGAATTTGCAGGCGCAGGCCCGAAACTGATCATTAACAAGTGCAACGAATGAAAACGAAATCCGTGACGAGCGTTTGGTTGGGAATCATGACCGGGCTGTTCCTTGCCGGCAGCGCGCCCATTTTGCAGGGACAGCCCGCGCTGGATCCCGCCGAAAAAGTGAACCGGGAGCGCCAGCTTACCGAAGAGCGTCTGCGGGCCTTTCAGGAGCAGAACAAGAAGGCCAACTCCACCGGTGGCTACCAGAAGCAGCTCGACAAGCTGGGCGATGACAAAGTTCGCATCGAAAAGGACGTGGATCTCGCCCGCACCCGCCTGAACTACTCCACCCGCCTGTATCAAGCCGCCGTCAAGACCGGCGAGCCGGACGAAATCGAACGGTATAGCAAGGAAATCGCCACGTGGAACGTGAAACTCCAGGCCGCCGAGGTGGAACTCCAAAAAGTTGATGCCCAGACCCAGGATGTCATCAAGGGGCTGAAAGCGAGCATGGAGGCCGCCAGCGCCAGCAGCATCATCCTCCCCGGGGACGCATTGCAGGTGTTCGTCCTTGAAGACGATTCCTTCAACGGCCTTTATCAGGTGCGCCGCGGCGGTTACATCATCATGCCCCGCGTCGGGCGCGTCAGCGTGGTGGGCAAGGACATGTCCGGCGCGGAAAAGGCGGTCAAAGAAGCCCTCGAGCAAAACCAGCTCCGTCAGGGCACCGTGATGATTGAACGCACCCAGACCCGCACGGAGGAGGAAGGCGCCGGAGTCATCTACCTCGCCGGCGAATTCAACACCCCCGGCCCGCTCCGACTGCCGCCCAATTTTGCCCCCACCCTCGTGACCATCGTTCTCCGTTCCGGTGGCGTCACCCCCTCGGCGGACTTGAGCAAAGTTCGCCTGCTTCGTCTTGAAAACGGCAAGGGCTTGGTGGAGGAAGTGGATGTCCAGTCCATCCTCGAAGGCACCGGCCTGCAGTCCGACCTCGCGCTGCTGCCGGGGGACATCGTGGTGGTGCCCGGCTACGCGCAGATAGCCTATGTGACCGGCAATGTGAAGAAACCCGGCGTGGTGAAGCTGTTCCAAGACGAGGAGATGACGGCCTACGCGGCCATCCTCCGCGCCGAGGGCTTTGCGCGTTTTGCCAGCCTCTCCAAGGTCTATGTGCTGCGCGATCACGGCAACGGCGAGAAGTCCAAGATTCCCGTGAACATCAAGGACGTCCAGGCGGGCAAGGCGGCGGACGTCGTCCTTCGGGGCAAGGACATCGTGGTGGTGCCGGAGAAGTTTTTCAGCTGGTGACCTTGCCAGCCGGCAGCTTTGCTTCGCCGCAAAACAGGCACCTTCCTGCAAGGTGCCTGTTCGCTTTCAGCGGGGGGCGCTGCGGGGCGAAGTGCCGTTTGATTTGCTGGCCGGCGGCGGTTATAATTCGCCAATGCAGTTGAGTTTTTGTTGAAGCGCGCGCACAAGCACTACCATGATTTTCGGCACCAAAAAACGCGGGATGAACATGGCGGATCTCGTCATGTATCTGGCGGTGGCCCTCAAGCATCTGCGCCTGATCATCCTCCTGACCTGCGTTTGTGTGCTGGGTGGTCTGACCTACTATGTCTACGCCCGGCCGGCCTATTTCTCCAACTCCACGGTGCGCTTCAAGTATTTCGCCCTGCCGGTGGACTCGGACAAGATTTTCCATGACAGCGGGTTTCGGGATTTCGTGCCCCAGTTCAACAGCCGCCCGGTCATCCTGCGCACCGCCAAGCGCCTCGGCTTGGAGGAGAACGAGCGGATTCTCTACCGCGACTTCGTCTCCAAAATCCGTGTCGCCTTCAACTCGGACAAAAACCTGGAAATCCAAGTCTGGAGCTACTACCCCAAGCTGACCCGCGTCTGGGCCGAGACCATGGTCGAGGAGTTCCTCCTCAACCGCGAGCAGCAGCGCCGGCAATATCGCGAGACCGCCGTCAAGACCTTCACCGAGGAAATGACGTCCGTCAGCCAGAAAATCAAGGAAGTCCTCAAGAGCCAGCAGCTCTTCGACGAGAACAGCGAAAAAATCAAGAGCTTCATTGATCTCGAACAGCTCAAGGAGCTGCCCCGCCAGACCGTCATCGTCCGCAACCGCATCGAGGCCATGGAGCGCATCCGCAAGGCGCTGCAGGAATCCAAGCTCGACACCGTCGAGCAGCTCTCCCTGCTCATGAATCTCGACAAGGACATCCAGTCCAAAGTCGGCCAGGTCATCGCCGGCTCGGAGGATCCCGACGGGCGCAAATCCCCCAGCATCGTCGTCGTGCCCTCCATGGTCAGCACCGGCGACAAGTCACCGTGGGACGATCTGGAACGCCGCCGGTCGCAGGTGCAGCAAAAAATCAAGGACGCCGGGCGCGTCTATCTCCCGGGCAACCCCAGGATGCAGGTGTTGCTCAAGGAACTCGACGACATCGAGAAGCAGCTCGGAAGCGAACTGGAAGTTGCCAAGAACCGCTTCAACATCGAATACGCCAACCTCACTTCCAAGCTCGCCGAGCTGGATCGCAAGCTGCCCGAATACCAGGCCAGCCTCGCGCGGGAGCGCAGCTTGAAATCTGAAAAGGAGATCTCCGAGGCCGGCCAGCTCGCGTGGAACAAGATTTACGCCGACATGGCCAAAATTCTCCAGACGATTGACTTCGCGGGGGAGAAGGAGCGCATCCAGCTCGAGTATGTCGGCATCACGGACGACAACGATCAGCGCCCCGTCTCGCCCAACAAGATTCGCATCCTGCTCTACGCGCTGGGCCTCGGGCTGGCCCTGGGCCTGGGCGTCCCGTTTTTGATCGAGTTTCTGGATCACACCGTCACCAACGTCGAGCAGGCGGAGCACACCTTCCAGATTCGCGGCCTGGGCATCGTCCCGCAGTTTGCCGACCGCGAGATCGAGGCGCCCCTGCATCTGGGGTCGCGCGACAAGAAGGTGGCCCACCTCATCGAGAATTTCCGCGTCATCCGCACCAACCTCGTCTCCCGCGGCATGGCCACGCAGATCCCCCACGTCATCATGATCGCCAGCTCCATGCCGCAGGAGGGCAAGACGGTGGTTTCCACGAACCTCGCCATGTCCTTCGCCCAGTCCGGCGAGCGCACGCTGCTCATTGATGCCGACTTGCGCCGCGGCCGCCTGCACCGCTGCTTCGGGCTGAAAAGCTCCCCCGGCTTGAGCAACGTCCTCATGGAGGGAATTCCGGTGGAGGAGGCGATCCGTCCCTCCACGCACGAAAATCTCGGCATCCTCTCCTGCGGCAAGCACCTCACCGGCGCCACCGAACTGCTCGGCTCGCCGCACTTCGCCAAGCTCATGAGCGACCTGCGCCAGAAATACCAGCGCATCATCATTGACACCCCGCCCGTGCTGGGCCTCTCCGAGACCTCGCTGATCCAGAAGCTCACCGACGGCGTGCTCTTCGTCGTCTGGAGCGGCCACACCCCGCTGCGGAGCGTCAAGACCGCGATTGACATCCTCCACGCCAACGGCGCGAACTTCTACGGCTTCGTGCTGAACCGCATGGACTTCAACAGCGCCACGAACTACTACAACTACTACTACTACTCCAGCAACTACTACGACAGCTACCAGACGGCCGAAAAGGCCTAGCCGTCCGCCGGAGTCCTGGTTTCATGTCGGGAGAAAATTCATCCGCGTTGCCGCCCGAAGCGTCCGCCGTCCCGCCCGGCGTCTCCGTCATCATCCCCGCCTACAACTACGCCCATTTCTTGCCCCACGCCGTGGATTCCGCGCTCGCGCAGGACTACGCGCCGCTGGAAATCATCGTCGTGGACGACGGCTCCACGGACAACACTCCGGAAATCACCGCCCGCTACGGCGGGCGCATCCGCTGCATCCGCCAGCCGAACGCCGGGCTTTCCGCCGCCCGCAACACCGGCCTCCACGCCGCCCGGCACCCGTTCGTCGCCTTCCTCGACGCCGACGATGTCTGGCTCCCCGGCATGGTGCGGCGCACGATGGAAACTTTTGCCCGGCTGGAAAAAAACTTCGCCCTCGTCGGGTGCGTCTCCGCGTTCATTGATGCCGAAGGGCGTCCGTTTGAAATCCGGAAGCTCTACCCCGACGACGACCGCGAGATCACCGTTCGCGACATTCTCGTCTCGACGCGGTTCGCCCCGTCGTCCGTCATTGCCCGGCGGGAAGTATTTGAAACCTGCGGCGGCTTCGACCCCACGCTCCGCAGCTCCGAGGATCGCGACATGTGGATTCGCGTCACCGCCCGGCACCGGGCGTTCCGCCTGGGGCGGCCGCTTGTCCAGATCCGCCGCCACGGGAACAACATGAGCCGCCACGCCGACCGGATGAAGAGCAACATGGGCCGGGTCATCCAGAAATCGCGCGCCGCCGGCGTCGTCCCGCGCGGGCAGTTCTGGTTCTGGATGAAGGTGCTTTCGTTCTACCACTTTCAAACCTCGCTCATGTTCAACGGGCAGCGCCGGCGCGGCAGGGCGCTCGGCAGTTTGGGCCTTTCCCTGCTGCTCTGGCCGTGGTTTGCGGGCGCGCATGACTTGAACCAGCCGGGGCTTTTCCGCCTCCGCACCCTGGCCCGGTATCTTCTGGACGCCGTGGGTGGCGGCGCGCCGCCGTCCGCGCCGGCCACCGGCCCGAAAATTTGAGAGTGCCGGACGCGCGAAATTTTAGCGACAGTCGCGCGGCGTTTGCTTCATCCTTGCCCCCGATGCCCCGCGGCCCCATTCGCATTTTGCACGTCGTGTTCAGCCTCGAACCGGGCGGCATGGAAAACGGCCTCGTCAACGTGGCCGCGCGCCTGCCTGCCGGTGAATTCGAGGTTCACGTCTGCTGTCTCGAACGCGCGGGCCGCTTCGCCGAACGGCTGCCAGACAATGTGCGCGTCCACGTGCTCGACAAGCAGCCCGGCGTGTCCTTCACCACCGTCCGCCGGCTGGCCCGGCTCATCGGGCAGCTCCAGCCGCACCTGCTGCATCCGCACAATCTGGGGCCGCTCCTGTATTCCGCCGCCGCCGCGCTGGGCGGAATCCGCTGCCCGATTCTGCACGGCGAGCACAGTGAGCTGACCCTGCGGGAGAAGACGCCCAAGCTCATGTTCCTCCGCCACGCCGCCTATCGCGCGTGCCGCCGCACCCACACCGTTTCCCACAGCCTGCGCCGGCATCTCGTCGAACTCGGTTTTCCCGCCGAAAAAATTGAAGTGGTGGTCAACGGCGTGGACACCGCACGCTTTCAGCCCGCCCCGCGTGCTCAAGCGCGCGCGCGCCTCGGCCTGCCGCCGGATGGCGCGCTCCTCGGCATCGTCGGGCGCTTCGGCGCGTTCAAGCGGCACGACGTTCTCCTCCGCGCCTTCGAGCAGCTCACGGCAGTCCAGCCCGCCGCCCGGCTCCTCATCGTCGGCGGCGGCGGGCCGGAGGAGGAGCGGATAAAAAAGCAGGTTCAAAGCAGCCCCGCCGCCGCTCGCATCCATCTCGCCGGTTTTCAACCGCAGCCGGAGAATTTTTATCAGGCGATGGATTTGCTCGTCGTGCCCTCGGTCAACGAGGGGCTTTCCAACGCGCTGCTCGAAGCCATGGCCTGCGGCGTGCCCGTGCTTTCCCACACCGCCTGCGGCAACGCCGAAGTCATCCACTCGGATGAAAACGGCTGGATCGCCGATCTGGAGACGCCGGAGAAGCTGGCCGCCGAACTCGCCGGGCGCCTGGCTGCCCCGCCGCAACTGATCGCCGCCGAGCGGCGCGCGCGGGAGATTGTCCAGCGCGATTATTCGATCACCAAAATGGTGGACGACTATGCGCGGCTCTACCGCGCGCTGGCGCGCTGACGACGGCGGGAAGCCGCCCGAAGGGCGCATCCGGGCCGCCCCCGGAGCGACGGACTCCGATCCGGCAGGGGTGGAAAAAGCCCGGTCCCGTGCCGATTCGGAGATCGGCGCTCCACCGTGCCCGCCGAGGCGGGGGGACAAGTGCCCGGATGCGCCCTCGTCCGAATCACTGGCCGAATCACTGTTGAAGGCGCGCGTGCGCTGCGCTACCGTCCGGCACGATGAGTTTGCAACGCTGCTTCACTCGCCGCGCCGTGGCGGTCTTTGCCGGCGGGCTGGCCGCGCTGGCGCTGATGGTTTCCGCCGCGCCCGCCGCAGAAGTCAACGTCAACGACCTGCTGCGCCAGGCGCACACGGCCTACAAGCTGGACAACCGCCCGCGCGCGCTGGCGCTCGCGGACAAGGCCGTCGAGACCGAGCCGAAGAATCCGCAGACGCATCTCTTTCGCGGCAACCTCCACTCCTCGTGGCGGGAGCGCGAAAAAGCCGTCGCCAACTTCACCCGCGCCCTCGAACTCGACGCCAGTCTCGCCGCCGCCTTTCAGCAGCGCGGCGCGGAGCATTTCCGGCTGGGCAAGATCAAGGAATCCATCGCCGACTTCGACCGGTTCATCGCGCTGAATCCAAAACAGGAGCCGCACCACTGGCAGCGCGGCATCTCCTGCTACTACGCCGGACGATTCGCGGACGGCGTGCGGCAGTTTGAATCGCACCAGACCGTCAACCCGAACGACGTGGAGAACGCCGTCTGGCACTTCCTCTGCGCGGCCAAGCTCGACGGCATTGAGAAGGCGCGGCAGAAACTGATCCCCATCCGCGGCGATTCGCGCATCCCGATGATGCAGGTTCACGCGCTGTTCGCGGGCAAGTTGAAACCCGACGACGTAATGGCCGCCGCGCGCGCCGGCGACCCGCCGCCGTCACAGCTCGAGCCGCGCCTGTTCTACGCGCACCTTTATCTCGGCCTCTACTTCGATGCGCTCGGCGACGAGGCCAAGGCCCGCGAGTTCATCAACAAGGCCGCGGCCAGCGCGGAGCGGCACGATTACATGGGCGATGTCGCGCGCGTCCACGCGGAGATGTTGCGGCGGAAGGCTGGAGAAAAATAATTCTGCTAACGGTCGCCGCCGCTGGACGACGGGAATGGCCGTTCGTCACAACAGTGCCTCCTCAATCTCTTCGTAAGTGCCGACCACGCGCGTCGCCCGGGCGAGTTCTTCGGCGGACAGGGTGTTCGTGATGGCGATCACATCCATGCCGGCGGCGCGCGCGGCCTCGACGCCCAGCGCAGAGTCTTCGATCACACAGCACTCCGCCGCCGGCACGCCGAGCAGCTCCGCCGCGCGGAGGAACACATCGGGCGCGGGCTTCCCGTGCGCCACGTCCTGCGCGCTGACGACGACGGGGAAAAGGCGCCGCAGGTTTTTCATCGCCAGCACCTCGTCAATGACCGGATGAAACGATCCCGAAGCCACGGCCAGCCGGTGCTTCACCGCGAGCTTTTCCACCAGGCCGGGCAGGCTCTCGAAGATCGGCTCGTCCTGTTTCAGGATGTTGAGGAAGTGCGTTTGTTTCCGCTCCGCAAGCTCTTCGAGCGACTGCGGCGGACGGTGCCGCGCGATGAAATCCACCCAGACCGCGCGGTCGGAGCGCCCGTAGTAGTCGGGAAAATGGACGCCATGCGTCTCGGCATGGCCCATCTGCTGGAAGATGTCGCGGAAGGCGCGCTCGTGATACGGCTCGCTGTCCACGATCACGCCGTCCATGTCGAAGATGATGGCGGAATATGTCTTCATCGCGCAGGGAAGCCGACGGTTTCAGCGCGCACAAAAAATCGAGTCCGCCGGGCGCTCGACGAGATGGAGCAGGTTGCCCTCGGCGTCCTTGAAAAACAAAACCTGCCCGCCGCCGCCCGCCGGCTTGACGGGCTGGTCAAAGTTCACGCCGCGCTCCGTCAGCACAGCCCGGGCTTCCGCGATGGAGTCCACCCGCAGCGCGAGATGCCGCCAGCCGGCGAGGGAATTGTCACCGGTCTCCTCGCGCACGGAAGCGGACTGGTAGATTTCCAAAATCAACCCGCCCGGCAACTGGACGAAGAAAGCCGGCGGGCTGCCGGGGATTTCCAGCACGACCCGCGCGTCGAGCGCGCGCACATACCAGTCCTTCAGCGCCGCCGGGTGGCGGGCGGGCAGGCCGAGGTGTTCGGGAGATAATTTCAAGGTGCGGTTCATCGCGCGCGCATTTGAGGGAGAAGGCCGGAGGGATGCAACCGCAAAGTGGCGTCAAGCCCGGCTTCACTTCCGCCGCCCTGGTTCAAACCGCATTGCCACGCGCGCGCGCCTGTGCATAGTTTCACCGCACACGCGATGGCTGCGAAGTTCAAATCCTTGAAGGGCCAGTTGCTGCTCGACGGCGGCGGCTTGCGCGGCTCCTTTTTCAGCCGCACCGTCGTCCTTGTCTGCCAGCATGACGCGGAGGGTGCCTTCGGCCTCGTGCTCAACCGCGCCAGCCCCAACAACGTCGGTGAGGCACTCGTCGCCGACCTGCCGGAGCGCCTCAAGGCCGAGCCGCTCTACCTCGGCGGGCCGGTGCAGCCCGGCGCGTTGAGCTTCCTGCACACGGACACTTTCGTGCCGCACGCCAACGTCCTGCCCAACCTCAACCTCGGCAACTCGCTCGACACCCTGGTCGAACTCGGCGAATCCTACTCCGCCACGCAACAGGTGAAAATCTTCGCCGGCTACGCGGGCTGGTCGCCGGGCCAGCTCGATTCCGAGATGAAGCGCAAGGCCTGGGTGACGCACCCGGCCACCATCGAACTGGTCTTCAAACCCGATCCCGCCGCGCTCTGGCAAAACATCCTGCGCGAGAAGGGCTGGGAATACCGCCTGCTCGCCGACGGCCCCGAAGACATTTCGTGGAATTGATTTCCCGCCACAATTTTTATGAGCATCAAAACCATGCGCGCCGTTGGCGTTGTCCCCCACCGCAAGGAACTCAAGCTCCTCGAACACCCGCGGCCCGCCCTCGCCGCGCCGCAGGACGTGCTCGTCCGCACGCTCGATGTCGGCATCTGCGGCACTGACCGCGAGATTTGCACGTTCGTCTATGGTGCGCCGCCGAAGGGCCACGAATATCTCGTGCTCGGCCACGAGGCCATTGGCGAAGTCATTGAAGTCGGCGCGAGCGTGAAAAAATTCAAGGCCGGCGACCTCGTCGTGCCGAGCGTGCGCCGCCCGTGCGCCGACCCGGACTGCCCCGCGTGCCGCGCGGACCGGCAGGATTTTTGTTTCACCTGGAAATTCACCGAGCGCGGCATCAACCAGGTTCACGGCTACATGACCGAGTATTTCGTCGAGGAGGAGAAGCATCTTTATCTCGTCCCGCCGGCCTTGCGCGACTGCGCCGTGCTCGTCGAGCCGCTCACCATTTGCGAGAAAGGCCTCGCCCAGGCGTGGCAGGTGCAGAAGCGCCTCCCGTGGGAACTCCCCGCGCAGCCCGGCAAGGGCAGGGGACACGGGCGCAACGCCGTCGTGCTCGGCGCCGGCCCCGTCGGCATCCTCGGAGCGATGAAACTCAAGGCCGAGGGCTTCCACACCGTCGTCTATTCGCGCTCGAAGAAACCGAACGCCAAGGCCGCGCTCGTCGAGTCCTTCGGCGTGGAATATATTTCTTCCGAGGAGGTCACGCCCGCGCAGCTCGCGGAGAAGGTCGGCAACATTGACCTCGTCTATGAGGCCGTCGGCCTCGCGCGCATCACCTTCGACGTGCTGGAGCATCTCGGCATCAACGGCGTGTTCATCATGACCGGCATCCCCGGCCCGCACGCGCCGCTGCCCGTGAACGCCGCGCAGCTCATGCGGAACATCGTCCTCAAAAACCAGGCCGTCGTCGGCACCGTCAACGCCGACCCGCAGGCCTTCCGCGACGCCATCCACGATCTCGGCGTCTTCAAACAGCGCTGGCCCGCCGCGCTGGCGAAAGTGATCACCGCCCGGCACCGGCTCGACGCCCACCGCGAACTCCTCACCGGCAAGGCCACGGGCATCAAGAACGTGATTGCATTTGAGTAACCGAGCCGGGGGAGACGCGGCGTTTTTTTTCTACTTCCGTGCGAAGATGCGGCTGGCCTCCTCCAGTGTTTCCTTCGAGCCGATGTCATACCAGAGGCCGGGCACCGTCCACGTGAAGACGGGCAGGCGCGGATAAAGCCACTGGATGAGCCGGCCCGGCTGGTCGGGGTTGTTTCCCTCGGCGACATACTGGCCGATGAGCGGCACGGTGGCGCGCGGGTAATAATACAGCGCAATGCCGATGAGCGTGCTCGCGGGCTGCGCGGGCTTTTCCTCGAAGCGCGTGATCCGCCCCGCTGCGTCGAGCGCGACGACGCCGTATTTCTTGGCCTGATCAAGGCTCTCCACGTCATACACGCCCAGCACGGGGGCGTTCATCTTGCGGCAGAATTCGCCGAAGGCCGGGAGTTTCTCGCTGAACAGATTGTCGCCCGCGACGACGATCAAATCGTCGTCAATCTTCTCCCGCGTGACGACGAGGTGCAAATCGCCGATGGCGCCGAGCTTGTTCGCATCGTCGGTGGAGCCGTCGTTGACGATGGTGAAGTCGAGGTGGGCGCGCGGGCCGTAGCCGTCCGCCCATTTCTGGAAATGCCCGGCGAACTTGGCGTTGGTGACGACATAGACGCGGTCAATGCCGCCGATGGGCGCGAGGTTGTCGAGCACGTATTCGATCATCGGCCGGCCCGCGACCGGCAGCAACGGCTTGGGCTGCGTGAGCGTGAGGGGATGGAGGCGCGTCGCGTAACCGGCGGCGAGAATCAGGACTTTCATGGCGCGGGATTGTTGTTTTCAAACAACGCGGGCGCAACTTTTTTCGCCAGCTCGCGCGAGCGGGTGAAAATCTCCGTGGCGGAGTCGCAGTTCAACGCGGAGGCCGCGAGTTCCCGCGCCTCCGCCATGTTCAGGGCGCGCAGGAGATATTTCACCTGCGGCACGAGCGAGGGCGTGGCGCTCAATTCATCCACGCCCAGGCCGAGCAGCAGCGGCGTGAGCGCGGGGTCGCCGGCCATCTCGCCGCACACGCCCGCCCAGATGCCGTTGCGGTGCGCGGCGTCCACGGTCAGCTTGATGAGCCGCACGATGGCCGGATGCGTCGGCTCGTAAAGGTGCGCGATGCGCTCGTTGAGCCGGTCCACGGCGAGCGTGTATTGGATCAGGTCGTTCGTGCCGATGCTGAAGAATTTCACGTGCCGCGCGAGTGCGTCGGCGACCATCACCGCCGAGGGGATTTCAATCATCGCGCCGACTTCGAGGTTTTCGTTGAACGCGACGCCCTCCTTCCGCAGCTCGGCCCTGCACTCGTCGAGGAAGGCGTTGGCCTGCACGAGTTCGTCGAGGCCCGAAATCATCGGATACATCAGCCTGATGTTGCCCTCGACGCTCGCCCGCAAGATGGCGCGCAACTGCGTGCGGAAAAGGTCGCGCTCCTGCAAACAATATCGAATCGCGCGCCAGCCGAGGAAGGGGTTCATCTCCTCCGGGATGTTCAGGTGCGGGAGGTATTTGTCCCCGCCGAGGTCGAGCGTGCGGATGATGACCGGGTGCGGCTGGAGGGTGGCGGCAACCTGCTGGTAGGCCGTGAACTGCTCCTCCTCCGTGGGCAGAAGCTCGCGGTTGATGAAGAGATACTCCGTGCGGAACAGCCCGACGCCCTGCGCGCCGACGGCCTGCACGGACTCGGTGTCGGCGGCCTGCTCGACATTCGCGGACAGCACGACGGAAACGCCGTCGCTCGTCACCGCCGGCAAGTCCTTCATCTCGCGCAGGCGGTCCTCGAAGGTGAGGCGCTGGCGCTGCACCTGGCCGTATTCGTAGAGCGTCTGCTCGGTGGGATTGAGGATGACCAGGCCGTTGAAGCCGTCTATCAGCACTTCCTGCCCGCCCTTGAGCTTCTGGCTGATGTTTTTCAGCCCCACGACGGCGGGGATTTCCAGCGAGCGCGCCATGATGGCGGTGTGCGAAGTCTTGCCGCCGATGTCCGTGGCGAAGCCGAGAACCATCTTTTTGTCAAGCTGCGCGGTGACGGACGGCGCGAGATCGTGGCTGATGATGATGCACGGCTCGGTGAGATGCTGGAGGTCCACCGTTTCCTGGCGGCCAAGGAGATTGTTGATGATGCGGACGGAGACATCCCTCATGTCCGCCGCGCGCTCGCGCAAATAATCATCCGGCATCGCGCTCAAGGTGCGGGCGTATTTCTCCGCAACCTCGCGGAAGGCGTGCTCGACGTTGACCTTGTTCTTGTGGATGTGGCGGGTGACTTCCTCGATCAGCATCGGGTCTTCGAGCACGAGCAGGTGCGCCTCGAAGATGCTCGCGTGCTCCGCGCCCATGCCCTCGGTGACCTTGCGCTGCACGTCGAGAATCTGCTGGCGGGTCTGGGCGAGCGCCTGCTCGAAGCGGTAGATTTCGTGCGCCACGCCGTCGTCCGGCACGGAGTATTGAGGAACGGTAACGTCGGACGCCGCCGCGAGCAGAAGCACTTTGCCGCGGCACACTCCCGCCGAGACGGCAATGCCGCGGAAGACCCGCTCCTTCTGTTGTGCGCGCTCCGGCATGGCGGATGATTACCTGCCACGGAACGGTTTGAAAAGTTTTTCTTCAGTGGAAAAATAAGGCCGCTCATTTTTGACAATCGGCCCGGCGATCTCGGCCGTTTTTTTGCGCGAGGGACGCGGAGGATGCGGCGAAAGGCGAAGCCAGACCCCACCCCGGCTTGCGCCCGCTTGACACGTGCGCCGCGCTCAAGAAAACTCCGCCCCGCGATATGCCGAAGCCAAGCAACGAGCAAAAAAAACTCAACGCCACCGAGCAGCGAAACCTCGACGTCGAAATCAGCTTCATCGAGGGCGTGGTGCGCCGCGCCCCCGAGGACATCGAGGCCCTGCAAATCCTCGGCGATGATTACACGCGCCGTGGACGATTTGAGGAGGGGCTTGGCGTGGATGAGACGCTGGCCAAGCTGCGGCCCGACGATTCGCTTGTCCACTTCAACCTCGCGTGCAGCCTCGCGCTGACCGGGCAGTTTGAGCGCGCCATTCACTCGCTCAACCAGGCGCTTGACCTCGGCTATCGCGATTTCAAATGGCTCGCGAAAGATCCGGATTTGGAAACACTCCGCAAGCACCCGCTCTACAAGCAAATCCGCGCCAAGCTGCGCTCGCTCCGCGACGAGACGCGCTGATATTTCACCATGAACGTCACTGTCGGCGGACGCACGCGCCACTACCGCACCGTCACTTTCAAAGCCGCAACCAACTCCGTTCAACTCATCGAGCAGCGCCTGCTGCCGCACGAGTTCAAGATTGCTTCCACCCGCGATTACCGTGCGACCGCGCTCGCCATCACGGACATGGTGGTGCGCGGCGCAGGGGCGATTGGCGCGACGGCGGCCTACGGATTGGCGCAGGGGGCGCGGGCGTTTCGTGGCGGCGGACTGGCGAAATTCCGCGCGCACGTGGGCAAAGTTTTCCAAACGCTTAAGGAAGCCCGGCCCACCGCCGTTGATCCCGTCAACGCCATGCTGCAGGTTCGCCGCGAAATGCGCGCCGGCAAGACCGTCGCGGAACAGCAGGCGCTCGCGCTGGCGGCGGCGGAGGAATTCGCGAACGGGGACGCGGCGCACTGCGAGGCCATCGGCCGCCACGGCGTGAAATTGATACGCGATGGCATGAGAGTCCTCACTCATTGCAACGCCGGCTGGCTGGCGTTCGTGGACATCGGGAGCGCCACCGCGCCGATGTATGCGGCGCAGGCGCAGGGAAATAAGTTCCACGTCTTCTGCGACGAGACGCGCCCGCGCGCGCAGGGCGCGTCGCTCACCGCGTGGGAGCTCGCGCAGCAGGGCGTCTCGCATCAGGTCATCGCCGACAATGCCGCCGGGCATCTGATGCAACGCGGGGAGATTGACCTCGTCATCGTCGGCAGTGACCGCACGCTGGGCCGCACCGGGGAAGTCGCGAACAAGATCGGCACTTACACCAAGGCGGTGCTCGCGGCGCGGCACAAGATTCCGTTTTACGTCGCCATCCCGCTCTCGACGATTGACTGGGGGATGCGGCGTGGGCGGGACATTCCGATTGAGGAGCGCAGCGAGGGCGAAGTGCTGGGCGCGTGGGGCGTGGTGGAAAGTTCAAAGGCAAAAGGCAAAGGGCAAAAGTTGGGAGAGCGCGCGTATGTCCGCATCGCGAATCCGACGAGCGGGGCGCGCAATCCCGGCTTCGATCTTACGCCGCCGGAGCTGATCACGGGCATCATCACGCCGGCGGGAATTTTCAAACCGCGCGAGCTGTGGCGCAATCGCCGCGTGCTGCAAAGCGCGGCGCATTGACGTGGCGCAGACTGGCAGTCTGCGGTGTCGCGGATTTGCAATCCGCGGCGCGTGAGTGGTCTCGGCAGCCTGCCGACTGCCAGTCGGCGAAACGGCAGGTTGCCAACCTGCGCTACGCCGAGAAGCCGGCGCTCCTCGCCTGCTACAAATCTAGCCGGGAATTCCACTTGCGACGATCCGGCGGGGCTTCTATTTTCCCCGCCATGGAACTGGTTGTGATCTTGCTTGTCGTCGGCGCGCTGCTGCTGCTGGCGGAGACGATTTTGCCCGGCCTGATTGCGGGCATCATCGGCATGATCTGCCTCGTCGCGGGCGTGGTGGTGGGCTACAGCCGCTTTGGCGCGCCCACGGGGCACTGGATTCTTGGCGTCGTCGTCGCCGGGTTGATTGTCGGCACGTTGATTTGGCTGAAATATTTTCCCACCAGCCGGTTTGTCCGGGCGCTGTCGCCGCCGAGCGCCGTGGGTGAACTGAACGTCGAGCGTCCCGAATTGCTCAACCAGCCCGGCGTGGCGCACACGCAGTTGCGCCCCTCCGGCACCGCCCTCATCAACGGGCATAAAGTGGACGTCGTCACCGAAGGGCCATTGATTGAAAAGGGGACGCCGGTTAAGGTCGTCGCCGTCGAAGGCGCGCGCGTCGTCGTCCGGGCCGTTTAATTTCAACTTTCAAACCAACAACCAAACTCAATCCACACCATGAACACCACCGCTCCCATGTTTGCCGCCGGCACGTCGCCGCTGCTGATCGTCGGCATCATCGTCGTCTCCATCATCGGCCTGGGCCTCGTCATCTGGGCCTTCAACTTCTTGAGCATCTACATCCGCGCGGCGTTTTCCGGCGCGCCGGTCGGCGTCTTTGAACTGATCACGCTCTCGCTGCGGAAGGTGCCGGTGGGCCACATTGTGGACCTCCGCATCACGGCGGTGAAGTCCGGCCTGCCCCTGATCATTGACCAGCTCTCCACGCACTATCTCGCGGGCGGCAGCGTGGACATGGTCGTGCAGGCGCTCATCGCCGCGAAGAAGGCCGGCATCCATCTGGAGTTCGACCGCGCGTGCGCGATTGACCTCGCGACCAAGGGCACCGGCAAGACCGTGCTGGAGGCCGTGAAAACTTCCGTCAACCCCAAGGTCATTGACTGCCCGGCCCCGACCGCCGGGCGGCTCACCATTGACGGCGTGGCGAAGGACGGCATCGTCGTCAAGGCCAAGGCCCGCGTGACGGTGCGCACGAACCTCGACCGCTTCGTCGGCGGCGCGACCGAGGAGACCATCATCGCGCGCGTTGGCGAGGGCATCGTGACCACCATCGGCTCGTCGGACAGCTACAAGGTCGTGCTCGAAAATCCCGACCGCATTTCCAAGACCGTGCTCGACAAGGCGCTCGACTCGAACACCGCGTTTGAAATCCTCTCCATTGACATCGCCGACGTGGACGTGGGCGAGAACGTGGGCGCGAAACTGCAGGCCGAGCAGGCCGAGGCGAACAAGCTCATCGCGCAGGCGCACGCCGAGGTGCGCCGCGCCGCCGCCGTGGCGACCGAGCAGGAGATGATCGCGCGCGTGGCCGAGATGCGCGCCCGCGTGGTCGAGGCCGAGGCGCAGATTCCGCTCGCGATGGCCGAGGCGTTCCGCAGCGGCAACCTCGGCATCATGGATTATTACAAGATGAAGAACATCCAAGCCGACACCGGGATGCGCGACAGCATCGCCGGCGGCAGCGGGTCGCAGAAGCCGGCAGGGAGCTGATGAGGCAAGTCATTTCCACCGAAACAATATGAAATCAGCCATGCCAATGTTAGCGCATGGGCAGGGCTTACTAGAAGCGCTCTTGGTGTTTTCTATCATGCACCTAGGGCTTGGAGGAATTATTGGTTTTTGGATTGGAAGAAAAAAGCGGGATTTTTTTGTGATGAGAATTGCTTCTGTAATCTTTTTTTTGATTTTCGCATATGGCGGATATGCCACGGTTGGATGGATATATGCGCTTCCATTGATGGGCGCGATTGCTGCCGGTTTGTGTTATGGCAGATTTACGTTGAAGCAAGCCAGAGGGGCCGATGAATCTGATTAGATATTTTCCCCAAGAAGTTTTGCCCTCGTCGCTCTCACTCACGCTCGCGGCGATTGACAGCTTCTGGATTTTCATCGCCTTCGTCGCCGTCTCGGTGATTTCCAACTGGATTAAGAAGAAGGGCGAGCAACAGCAGGAAGACCCGTGGACCAGCGACGATGAAACGCCGTCGCGCCCGACCGCCGA
Organism: Verrucomicrobiota bacterium; assembly: GCA_016235585.1. Lineage (GTDB taxonomy): Bacteria > Verrucomicrobiota > Verrucomicrobiia > Limisphaerales > JACRJY01 > JACRJY01. Next base: position 19,275 of record JACRJY010000078.1, read on the forward strand.
GCCGCGCCGGACCGCGCCGCCCGCGCCGCAGAAAATCACAAACTGGGAGGAGGAGCTGCGCCGCGTGCTGGAAGGCAACATCCCCACGACTTCGTCACCCCCGCCGCCGCTCCCGCCGCCCATCGTCGTCGTGGAGCAGAGGCCGGCCCCGCCGCCGAAATCGTTTGAGCTGAAGAGCGCGCCGGTGTTGTCCCGTGTGCGCGTGGAGGAATCCAGCGACGAAGAAATGCAGGGCGGGCGGCTGGCGACGCTGTCCCAATCCGCCGCCGCCCATGCGCGGGCGAGTCATTTGCAGGTGCAACTGGCGCAGCGCTTCCAGCAGTCGGGCGGAAGCACGGCCCGCAACACATCAACGGTGCCGGTCGCGCACCGCGCCGCGCCAACGGCGGAGATGGCCGCCATCCGCCAGCTTTTCCGCCAGCCGTCCACCGTGCGGCAGGCCGTGGTGGCCTCGCTGATTCTCGGCCCGCCCAAGGCGCTGGAGGCGTAGGACAGGCGTCGCGCCCGGCCTTGCCGCTGAATTCCAGCTCGTGCTAGGCTTTCGGCCATGAAGCCCGTTCGTTTCACTTTCAACCTGCTGTTTGCCCTGGTCGTCTTTGCCGGGTGTTCCAAGCCGGAGCCGCCGGCCGAAACAAAGCCCGTTCAGAAACGACTGGTGCTGGAGCGCACCGTCACCGGGCAGATGTTCCTCGGCGAGGACACGAATGCCTCCATCAAACTGGGCGGGGTCGTCATCCGCGCGGTGGAGCATGACATTGCGGAACTGATTATCAGCGCGGCCAAGCGGGAGGCGAAAGCCATGCTCGACAGGACGCGCACCGAGATCGGCGAGAAGAACATCGCCCGCAGCAAGGCGCTGGAACGCTACATGGACGCGAAAAAGAAGGCGGACGAAGCCGAGTTGAACAGCATCCGGCTGGGGTTGAATTCTCCCGCCGCCCAGCAGTCGCTCGCGGTGCTGAAGACGGCGGCGGAACTGGCGCGAAAGGAAAACGAGCGCTGCCGCGACGAGGCCGACACCGCGATGAAGCTCTCGACGAACGTCGCGCCGCTGCAAGTCGCCTTCCGCAGTCCGTGGCCGAGCTTCTCCGACGCCACGACGGACGCGGAGGGAAATTTCAAAATCAAGCTGCCCACCACCCGGCCCATGATTCTGGCCGCGACCACGAGCCGCAAGACGGGCGAGCGCGAGGAAGTTTATTACTGGATGGTCTCGGTGCCGACCAACCAGATGGACGGCGTCCTGTTGAACAGCGCGACGATGGCGGGGAAATAATTTTCTTCGCCCGCGCGGAGCCGGCGGCTTATCCTCCGCGCGATGCAATACCGGCGCTTCGGTCGCACTGAACTTCAGATGCCCGTCTTCTCCTGTGGCGGGATGCGCTACCAGTTCAAGTGGCAGGACGTGCCGCCCGGCGAAGTCCCGCCGGACAACCAGGCGAACCTCGAAGCTACCATCCACCGCGCGGTCGAGCTGGGCATCAACCACATTGAGACGGCGCGCGGCTATGGCTCGTCGGAGATGCAGCTTGGCAAGGTGCTGCCGCAGTTGCCGCGCGAAAAAATCATCGTGCAGACCAAGGTCGCGCCGGTGGCGGACGCGGAGGATTTTCTCAAGACGTTCGACCAGTCCATGAAATATCTGCGGCTGGATTACGTGGACTTGCTCTCGCTGCACGGCATCAACCATCGCGGGCTGCTGGACTGGTCGTTGAAGAAAAACGGCTGCCTCGCGGCGGCGCGCAAGCTCCAGCGTGAAGGCCGTTGTCGTCACGTCGGCTTCTCGACGCACGCGACGACGGACATCATCCTCGACGCGGTGAACAGCGGGGGATTTGATTACTTCAACGTCCACTGGTATTTCGTGAACGACCTGAACTGGCCGGCCATCGCGGCCGCGCGGCGGCGGGACATGGGCGTGTTCATCATCAGCCCGAATGACAAGGGCGGAAAACTCTACGCGCCGCCGCCGAAGCTGGTGGAGTTGTGCGCGCCGCTCTCGCCGATGCAGTTCAACGACCTTTACTGCCTCGCGCGGCCGGAGGTGCACACCTTGAGCTGCGGCGCGGCGCGGCCCGGGGATTTTGACGAGCACGTGCGGGCGCTGGATTTTTACGGGCGGATGGCGGAAGTGATTCCGCCGGTTGAACAAAGATTGCGCGCGGAGCTGGAGCGCGTGCTGGGCCGCGACTGGTGCGCGCGATGGCATGAGGGGCTGCCGCATTACGTGGATGTGCCGGGCCGGATCAACGTGGCGGAGATTCTGCGGCTGTGGACCTACTCGAAGGCGCTCGACCTCGTGGACTGGGGCAAGATGCGCTACAACCTGCTGGGGCAGGGCGACCACTGGTTTCCCGGCGAACACGGCGGCGGGCTGGCCGGGGTGGACTTGGGCGGCGCGCTGAAGGACAGTCCGTTCGCGGAAAAAATTCCGGCTGTCCTTCGCGAGGCGCACTTGCTACTGTTCGAGGCACCGAAGAAACGGCTCAGCCAGAGTTGAGCCGGGCCGGGGATTCCGGCGGCACGAACCATGCGGAAATACGTTTTCAGGATTGAATGGCTGGTTGGCGCGCTGGGCCTGCTGGTGGTGGGGCTGGTCATTTACTCGGCCCTGTTCCAGCGCGCGGCGGCGCGCCGGCACGACCGGCTGCTGGAGATGAGCGACGATCTGCGCGCGCGGATTTCCCTGGCGCAAATTTGGTTCGAGGAGGCGATGGCGGGGGACGACACGGTCGCGGTGGACAAGGACGTGTATCCGGCGATTGACGCCACGCTGACCATCATCGAGCAGATGCTGCGCGGCGGCGCGGAAGGCGCGGATGACATCACCGGTTTCAAGCGCGTCGAGGATCGCGACACGCTCCGCGAACTGGAAAAGCAAATCCTCTTCTGGCGCGCGCTCTCCACGCAGCGCTGGGCCGACCCCGCCAACAGCAGGGCCGGCAGCATCCTCGACCAGAAGCAGGATTCCGTGTTCAAGGACATTCTCCGGCTGGGCGGCGAGAACCGCCAGGCGATCCTGCGGCGGGAGGAGGAGGAGCGCGCCCACGCCGCCAACCTGCTCAAGGGCGCGGTGGCGGCGCTGGTGGCGCTCTTCGCCGGCATCGTCGCGCTCCAGGGGCGCACGCGGAAAGATTTTCACGAGCGCCTCGCCGACATGGAGCATGTCATGCAGCGGCAGACCGCCGAGCTGACCAGCCAGATGCGCGAGCGCAAGAAGACCGGCGACGCCCTGCTGGAGCGCGAATACCGCCTGCGCGCCGTGGTGGACACGGCGGTGGACGGCATCATCACCTTCGACGAGAAGGGCAACATCGAATCCGTCAACCCCGCGATGGAGCGCATCTTCGGCTATCCGCGCACGGAACTGGTGGGCGGAAACGTCCAGAAAATCTTCGGCCTGCCGGAGGACTACTGGCTGGACACGCTGATGCCCTCGGCGCAGGGCGGCGGCACCGCGTTCTTCGGCGCGCGGCGCGAGCTGCAGTCCACGCGCAAGGACGGCACGGCGTTTCCGCTCGAATTGTCCATCGGCCAGGTGAACCTCTCCGGCGGGCGGATGTTCACCGGCATCGTGCGCGACATCACCGAGCGCAAGCGCGCCGCCGAGGCGCTGCGCGAGAGCGCCGAGCAATACCGCTCGCTCATCGAGACCGCCGGCAGCGTCATCCTCGGCATCAAGGCCGACCACACCGTCTTCGAGTGGAACCGCGAGGCCGAGCGCGTCTTCGGCCTGCGCCGCGAGGAGGCGCTGGACAAGGACTATTTCAAAATTACCGGCCAGGACGCGGAGAATGAACTGATGGGCCAGTCGTTGCAGCAGGTTCTTGGAGGCAAATCCACGCGCAACATGGAGGATCAGGTCAAGTCCCGCACGGGCGCAGCCTCGACCCTGTTGTGGAACCTCACCCGCGTGCTCGATGGCAAGGGCCAGCCTGTCGGCGTCATCGCCATCGGCCAGGACATCACCGAGCGCAAGGCGGCGGAGGACAAGTTCCGCGTGCTCTTCCAGTTCTCGTCGGACGCGCATCTGCTCTTCGACGAGACGGGCGTGATTGACTGCAACCACGCCGCGCTCCAGCTCCTGCGCTGCCCTGATCGCAGCCAGCTCATGGGACGCCACCCCGCCGCGCTTTCGCCGGAGACGCAGCCTGATGGACGGCCCTCCTCCGATGCCGCCGCCGAGAACGACCGCCTGGCGTGCGAGCGTGGCTACCACCGCTTCGAGTGGATTCACCGCAAGATGGACGGCGAGGAATTTCCCGTCGAGGTCACGCTCACTCCCGTCATCCTCAACGGCAAGCGCATCCTGCTCTCCGTCTGGCACGACATCACCGAGGCCAAGCGCGTGCAGGAGGCGCTGCGCGAGGTCGCCGCCGCCTCGGAGGCCGCCAACCGCGCCAAGAGCGACTTCCTCGCCAACATGAGCCACGAAATCCGCACTCCGATGAACGGCATCATCGGCCTCACGGAACTTGTGATGGAGACCGAGATGACGCCCGCCCAGCGCGAACATCTCCAGATGGTGCAGACCTCCGCCGACTACCTGCTGCGCGTCATCAACGACATCCTCGACTTCTCGAAGATCGAGGCCGGCAAACTCGAGTTGGAGCCGATCCCCTTCAACCTGCACGAAACCCTCGGCGACACCGTCAAGACCCTCGCCATGCGCGCCGAGAAAAAAGGCATCGAACTGGCCTGCCGCATCCAGCCCGGCGTGCCGCTCAAGCTCGTGGGCGATCCCGGACGCCTCAACCAGATCATCATCAACCTCATCGGCAACTCGATCAAGTTCACCGAGAAGGGCGAGGTCGTGATGAGCGTCGAGCTGACCTCGGCCAAGGACAACGGCGTGGAACTGCACTTCGCCATCCGCGACACCGGCATTGGCATCACCCCCGAGGCGCAGAAGCGGCTCTTCGCGGCCTTCCAGCAGGCGGACAACTCCATGACCCGCAAATACGGCGGCACCGGCCTGGGTCTGGCCATCTGCGCCAAGCTCACCACGCTCATGGGCGGCAAGATCTGGGTCACGAGTGAGCCGGGGCAGGGCAGCACCTTCCACTTCACCGCGCGCTTCGAGCGCTTCGAGGGCGAAACCCCCACGACCATCTGGAAACGCACGGCGATGAAGGGCCTGCCCGTGCTGGTGGTGGATGACAACGAGACCAACCGCTACATCCTCCGCGAAATTCTCACCCACTGGGAGATGAAGCCCGCGATCTTCGCCGACGGGCCGGGTGCGCTGCTCGAAATGGAAAAGGCGCGCAAGGAAGGCCACCCCTATCTGCTCGCCATCCTTGATGTCAATATGCCGGGCATGGACGGCTTCACGCTCGCCAAGCACATCCGCGAGAATCCCAACCTCGCTCCCACGACGATCATGATGCTTTCCTCCTCCGGGCGCGCCAGCGGCACCTCGCACTGCCTGGAGCTGGGGCTGGACAACTTCCTCGTCAAGCCCGTCAAGCAGTCCGAGCTGTTCGACGCCATCCAGAAGGCGCTGGCCACGACGAACTGGAAGCCCACCGTCGCGCCGCCGCCCAAGCCCGAACCCAAGCCCGCCGAGGCCGCCGCGCCCGCCGGCCCCGCGAAGGTCTACAAGATTCTCCTCACCGAGGACAACCCGGTGAACCAGCGCGTCATGCTCGGCATCCTCAAGAAGCAAAACCACCTCGTCACCGTCGCCAACAACGGACGCCAGGCGGTGGACGCCCTCGAAAAAGACAAGTTCGACGTCGTGCTCATGGACGTGCAGATGCCGGAGATGGACGGCTTCGAGGCCACCGCCGCCATCCGCGCCAAGGAGGACTTCACCCACGAGCACCAGCCCATCATCGCCATGACCGCCCACGCGATGAAGGGCGACCGCGAGCGCTGCCTCGAGGCCGGCATGGATGAATACGTCACCAAGCCCGTCAAGGCGGCGGAGGTTTTCGCCGCCATTGAAAAGGTCATCAACGAGTTCGCCAATCGCAAGGCCGCCGCCGCCGTGATCGCGCCGTCTCCGCCCCCTCCGCCCGCGCCCGCCGCCGGCGAGCCGGTGTATGACCGCGCCGAGCTGATGGAAACCCTCGACAACAGCTTCGAGTTGCTCGGCGAACTGCTTGACCTCTTCGACATCGAGACGCCCGGCGACCTCGCCGCGCTGCGCCAGGGCATCCAGGCTGGCGACGCCACCCGCGTGAACCGCGCCGCGCACAAGCTCAAGGGTTCCGTCGGCAACTTCGCCGCCAAGCGCGCCTACACCCTCGCCAAGCAGCTCGAGGAGATGGGCCGCGGTGGTGATCTCACCTTCGCCCCGCAGGCGCTGGACGACTTGGAGCACGCGGTGAAAGTCATGCGCGGCGAACTCCAGATACTGCTCGACCAAAACGGGGCGTAGTGGCGGACGGATTGCCGGCCTTCCAACCGGGCGCGGGCCGGGATTGTTTCAGGGACGCACCGGATCGGAGCACGGCGCCCCGCCGGAAGCCGCACATCCGTCCACGGAGGTTTTTTGACTGCAACGGGCGGGCTGGAGAACGCCGGCCCGGAAAAACTACTCGGATTCCTTGACGATCTGCGCGGTGCCGTCGCCGAGCACGTAGCCGCGCAGGCCGTGGCGATCCTTCCGCTTTTCCCGGATGAGGGCGGTCTTGGCGAGGTTGCGGAGGGCGGCGAGCGGGCCGGTGGCGGCCATTTCGTAGCGGCTGAAATTGAGCGAGAGCGCGACCTCCTCCGGCAGGAGCGGCTTGAGCTGATCGAGGGAGCGCGGCAGCACGTCCTGGTTCGCCTCGACGAATTTGGAGAGGGCTTCGCCCAGCTCCTTGAGGTTTTTCTGATCGGCGATGTAGGCCGCGCTCACGGCGTTCGCGTCCTCGTCGGGCAGCAGCGCGATGGCGGGCAGGCCGGGCACGGTGAGGATTTGCGCGACGGGCGCGGGCAGGGGCGGCGGCGCGGCGGCGAGCTGCTGGTTCTGCGCGCCGAGCTGCTGGTTGATGGCGCGAATCTGCTGGTTTTCCGCCTGGAGTTTCTCGAGGTATTGACCGCTCTCCTGCAATTTGGCCTGCAAGTCCTTCACCTCGGTGCGGAGGCGGGCAAGCTCCTGCCGCTCTTTCCGAATGGCGTCGAGGTCGGGGGTTTGCTTCGGGTCGTCGCCGCTTAGAAAAGTTTTCGCCTTGAGGTTCCTGATCTCGCGGCCCAGGGCCGAGATTTTTTCCTCCTTCACCGAATTGACGATGATGACCGCCGCGACGGCGGCGACGAGCGCGACGAGGAGCACCCAGACGGCGAGGGAACTGCCGGCTTCGTTGGCGGGGCGGCGGAACTTCATGCGGGCAAATGGTGCGCGAGGCGGGGGTCGAACCCACAACCTTCGGCTTCGGAGGCCGACGCTCTATCCAATTGAGCTACTCGCGCAGCGGTTGTCAATCTGGCGGCGATTATGCGCGGCGCAAACGAGGGGGCAAGCAAATCTGCAGTTCACCGGCGGGCCGGAATCAATTGAAAGTTGCCATGGGTTCTGGTATCAGGTTGCCGCATCAGGCATGGCGGACACGAGCAACAAAGGCCAAGTTTTTCCCGAGACGCGCTGGACGGTGATCCAGCGCCTGCGGGCGGAGCGCGAGACCACCCGCCGCGAGGCGCTCGCGCAACTGTGCCAGGCGTATTGGCACCCGCTGTATGTTCTGGCCCGCGCCAGCAACCACGCGCCGCCGGACGCGGAGGATTTCACGCAGAGTTTTCTCGCGGCGCTGTGTGCGCGCGGCGATTTGGGGCCGCTCTCCCCGGAGAAGGGCCGGCTGCGGAGCTGGCTCAAGGCTGCTTTTCAAAACCACCTCGTGGATGCCGCCCGCGGCGCGAACGCGCAAAAGCGCGGCGCGGGCCGGACGGTGCTGGCCCTGGACTATGCGGAGGCGGAGCGGCAGTTCGAGCACGCGCACGCGGTGAACCTGGAGGCCGATAATATTTTCGACCAGCAGTGGGCGAACGCCATTCTTCAGCGCGCGCTCGCGGCGTTGCGCCGGAATTTCAAGGAGCTGGGGAAGGAGGAAGTTTTGCGGCAAATCGAGATTTTCCTCGGTCCGGACGAGGCCGCGCCCTCCTACGCGGAAATCGGCGCGAAGCTCGGCAAGACGGAGAACGCCGTCGCGGTGATGATCCGGCGGCTGCGCGCGGAGTTCCGCGCGCACCTGCGCCGCGAGGTCGCGCAGACGGTGGAACGCGAGGCCGACGTTGACGAGGAACTGCGCTATCTCGTCCGCCTCCTGGCGTGAGTGGAGGGCGCGTTCCGCGCACCACAAACTGCGGTGTTGCCCGGACGGCGCAAAACGGCTAACACTCTCCCTGAAAACCCGGCGAAGCACGATGGCTGATTCTCCACCAAGGCCTGGCCCGCCCGAGCCGCCCCACGCCGGGGCGATGCTCGCGCGCGGGCTGGAAGTGACCGAGCCTTCGCGCCTCGGCGAGCCGGCGATGGACGAGCTGGAGGAGCTGTTTCCCGAATACGAATTCACCGGCCTCATTAGCCGGGGCGGTTTCGGCACGGTGTATCGCGCACGGCACCGGCGGCTGAACCGGGCGATGGCGGTGAAAGTTCTCACCGCGAAAATGTCCTGGGACGAGACGACGCGGCGGCGCTTCGAGCGCGAGATGAAAATCGCCGGGCAGCTCGATCACCCCGGCGTGGTGCGGACGTTCGACGCGGGCGAGCGGGACGGTGCGTGGTTCCTGGCGATGGAGTTTCTGGACGGCGCGGATTTGAGCACGGTGTCCAGGGAGTGCGGCCCGCTGCCCGTGGCGGAGGCGTGCGAGATGGTCCGTCAGGCGGCGCTGGGGCTGCACTACGCGCATGAGCAGGGGCTGATCCACCGTGACGTGAAGCCCGGCAACCTCATGCTCGCGCGCCATCCCGACGGCACCGCCGCGGTGAAGGTGCTCGACTTTGGCATCGCGCGCGCGGCGAATCCCGAGGCGGCGGATCTCACCGTCACCCAGCAGTTCCTCGGCACGCTGAACTACTGCGCGCCGGAGCAGATCGAGCACCCCGGCGCGGTGGATTTGCGGGCGGACGTCTTCGCGCTGGGCCTGACGCTGCACCGGCTGCTGACGGGCGTGACGCCGCGCGATCCCGCCGCCGGATCGAGTTCACTGTTCGAGCGGATCCGGAAACTGGCGCATGACGCGGTGCCGAGCGTGACGCAGGCGCGCCCGGAATTGCCGGCGGAACTCGTCGCCGTCGTGGAGCGCATGGTGGCGCTCGAGCCGGACAAACGATTTCCGAACTGCGCCGAGGCGGCGGCGGCGCTCGCGCCCTTCGGCGCGGGCCATGACCTCGCCGCGCTGCTGGGCCGCGTGCCGGTTCCCAAAACGGCGGCTGAACTGCCGTCCAGCGCCTCGCGCTCGCAATCAGAATCCTCCGACGCGGTGGAGTTGTCGCTGCCCGCCGGCTTGCGGCGGCGTGGCGTGGGCCGGCTGGCGTGGGCGGGGCTGGCGGTGTTCGTGCTGCTCGCGGGGTGGGTGCTTTTCCAGCAAAAGGGGGACAAGGCCGGGCCGGCGGCTGGTTCCGCAGACGCCGATTCGATTCGTCTCGTGGACAACTCGGTCAGGGATGCCAGCGGGATTCCCGCCGCGCCGATGACTGTTTTGGAAACCTTCGGCTCCCTCAAGCTGCCGCCAAAGTTGAGCATCGCGGCGGGCTGGCGGCTGGTGCGCGTCATCAAGGATCAGAATCCGTATGCGGCGCGTTTCGCCCCGGAAGCCGGTGAAATCATTTTCAGCCGGCAGCGCACCGCGATTATCGCCGTGTCCGCCGACGGCCAGAAGAAGCGCAGTCTGGTGGCCGCGCCGGCCAACCTTCTGGCCGTGTCGCCGGACGGCCGGCATCTGGCGTGGGCTGACCCGGCGAAGGCGGGGAGCATTGGCCGCTGGGATTTTGCCGCCGCGCAACGCCGGCCGGATTTGAAGTATCCCGACAACCAGGTGGAGGACAATCCCAAAGCCGTCGCCTTTGTGCCTTTCGGCTGGTCGCCGGCGGCTGATTCCCTGGCGTCCGGGGTGTTGCGCGGGGGGGACGTGCTGGTGGTGAATTACAACGATTCCCTGGATAGACGAAATGTTCCGGGAGGCGTTTTCCGCCTGCGGATGGACGCGGATCAGGCGGGCGAACTGGTGATCCCCGATGCTTCGCAGGTGATGGTGCGGAACCGGGGTCTCGCGTTCACGCGGGATCAGATGTATGCCCTCCAGATCAATGGCGGGCTGCTGCCCAACACCTATGCGGACAACGACCCGTTCAAAAGTGTCTGGCGAAGGGGAAAGACCAACTTTGTCGTCTGCGCCACCGACCGGCCCATCGCGTATGGGGAGGCGATCACGGGTGACCCCGGCAGCGGCGAGCTGTTTGTGCTGGCCGGGCTGAAGGAGTTCACCCCGAATGCCTGCCGGGTGCTGCACCTGACGCCCGCCGGCGGCGCGGGCGACCGGTTCACCGTGCAGGAGGTTCTCGACGGCATTTCGGGCGCGCGTCCGGCGGGCCTGGCCTTGTCGCCGGATCGCCGCCGCCTGCTTGTTTGCGACACCGCCGCCCATCTCATCTACGAACTGGAGCGGCCCAAGGAATCTATCGTGGATCCCGCGCCCCTGGCCGCCGCCCCGGCGAATCAGGCGGACAAGCTGGTGCCCGCGCTTGCTCCGGCGGGCGCGGCGGCCAGGCTTTCCCCCGATTTGAAAATCGCCCAAGACTGGCGGATCCACCGGGTTTTGCCAGCCGAGAGCCCACGATCTCCTCGCTATTTTTCCGGGGGCCGGGAAATTGCCGTGGGCAGCAAGCTCCAGGAGATCGCCGCACTGACCCTCGTCGAGCCTCCGGCCCGGCGCTCGTTGTTCAAGACGGATGTCGCTTCCCTGTCGTTTTCATCGGATCAGCAGCTCCTCGTCTGGGCTCCTCCCAAAAAGGGCCGGTTCCTTGGCCGGTGGGATATGGGAACCGGAAGGCGGCTGCCTGATTTGAAGCTGCCCGCCAGCGAGAAGGAGGAGCTGTGGAAGAGCATTGTGTTTGTGCCTCCCGGCTGGGAACCGGGGACGGACTCCATCAAGCCGGGGGTGCTGCGGCCGGGCGACGCGCTGGCCCCGGGCTTTTGGCAGAGCGTCATCCATCGTTTTCGCATGGATTCCGATCAGCCGCCGGACCGGGTGGTCGAAGGGGTCGTCAGCGGCCGGCTGGTTAACCAGGACATCACCTTTACCCGCGACCAGATTTACGTCATCGGGATGAGCGAGGCGAGTTCATCTGCGAACGCCGCCTATGGCGATGTCTGGCAGAGCGTTGGCCGCGTCCAGGGCACCCGGCTGAAGTTGTGCCAGACAGACAGGCCGATCACCAGCGGCGTCGCCATCGTCGGGGACGCGGCCACCGGGGAGCTGTTTGTGTTGCGCGGTCACTCGCAGTTCAGCCGGGATTGCAGTCTGCTGCGGCTTTCACCGAACGGCGGGAGTGACCGGTTCAAAGTGCAGGAGATTGTGACCGGGCTGGCCGGCGGCCTGTCCGCCGGCTTGGATTTGTCGCCCGACCGCCGCCGGCTGCTCGTCTGCGATACTTCGGCCAATCTCATCTACGAACTGGAGCGGCCCGCCGGGCCGGCGGCGAAAGCCACCCCGCTGCTGACGCGGGAGCAGGAGAAAACCATCGGGCTTTCCCCCGCCGAATCGCCCGTGGTCATGGCGGCTGGCTGGCGGCTGGCGCGCTTTTTCCCGGTGCCCAATGTCCTGGCCGCCGCCTACAACCCGCAGAGCGGCGAGTTTTATTACTCCACGCCCGCTGGCCGCATTTCCGTGGTCGCCACCAATGGAAGGGTGCGGCAAGTGATGGGCCAGGCGCATTCGCGGTTGCTGGCCGTGTCTCCCGATGGCCGGCATCTGGCCTCGACGGGCAACACGGCGGCGGAGGGCATCAGCCGCCTGTCGCTCGACAAAATCGGCGGGCGGCCCGCCCTCCTGGACTGCCCGCCGGACACGTTGGAAGGCGCTCCCAAAGGGCTGAAGTTTGTGCCGACGGGCTGGGTGCCGGCGGCGGATTCCCTGCCCGACAACCTGCTGCTCGACGGCGATGCGTTGATTCTCATGGTGGGCAAGGCCAGCCGTCCCGGCGTGTATCGTTTTCGCATGGATTCCAGCATACCTCCGGAACTGATCCAGGCCGTCCCCAAGTTGCAGCTTTTTCCGAAAGACCTCGCCTTCACCCGCGACCAGCTTTACGTCATCCGGTGGATTGATGTGCATGACCTGAACTCCGACCAGGAGCTTGATGTGAACAATTCGAGCCTCTGGCGCTTTGCTGGCTCCGACCTGCTTCCCTGCCGCCTTGACCGGCCCTTGAGCACCGCCGTCGCGTTCACGGCGGATGCGCGCACGGGTGAGCTGTTCGTGCTGTGCGAGGCCAAGAAAAGCCTCAAGTCGCTGCCGGAGGAGCAGACCGACTGCCTCTGGCATCTCAAGCCGGACGGCGGCCCGGACAAGTTCACCGCCCGGCTCGTGCTGCACAGCCTCAAGGGAGTTTCCGGCGTCAACGCCAGCATCAGCCTCTCGCCCGACGGACGGCGGGTGCTGGTCTGCGACAACAAGGCCGGCGTCATCTACGAGCTGCAAAGGCCGTGACGGCAGGCAGGCGGGTGGAATGGCCGCAACAAGGCGCAAAAGGAAGCATCTGGGCTGGGCTGCCCCTGCGGCAGGCCGGGGAGCGCGGTCTTCAGGCCGCTTCGAGGTTCACCGCGCCGGTGATTCACGAACGCCCCACACCTTGCAGACGGTGAAGCGGCGTGAACGCCGCGCTCCCACGGCCGGACTTTGGCTCCGCCTCGCTTCCACTTCGGCGTTCGGGTTGAACAGGTCGCCGTGACGGTGGGCAAAGAAACTCCCACTTTTCTTGTCATATCCGGGCAAAAATTGCGTTCTGTCTGGGTGACGGCCCGGTGTGCCACGCCCGCCCGGCCCGAAAACTGACATGAAACGAAATGAAAATCGCGATTCTGCCGCCCGGACGGGCGGTTAAGCAGCTTTTCCCCACCCATTTCCCGCTCCCCTCCACCAACCAAACCTCCACCACACCATGAAAACCATCCGTTCCCTCACTCGAATCCTCACGGGTCGCACCGCCGTTGTGGCCGCGCTGCTGGCGCTGGCCCTGCCGCTCGGCGCGGCCTCGCCCACGGCCTTCACCTACCAAGGACGGCTCAAGGATGACGGCGTGCTTGTCTCCGGCACTTACGATTTGCGCTTTCGGCTCCACGACGAGGAAACCGGCGGCGGCAACGTGAGTTTTTATGATGCCAACAGCGTCCTCGTCAGCGCCCTGACCAACGCCCCGGTTTATGTGACCAATGGCGTCTTCAGCGTCACTTTGGACTTCGGCTCGCGGCCATTTACCAACAACGACGTCCTCTGGCTGGGCGTGGCCGTGCGCACCAACGGCAGCACGGGAAACTATGTCAATCAGTCGCCGCGCTTCAAGATCGCCGCCGTGCCGTATGCCGTCCGCGCGGCAGTGGCGGATGCTGCAGTGACGGCCAACAGCTTGTCCGGCACGGTGAGCGCCAGTCAGGTCAGCGGCACCCTCACCGCCGCACAACTGGCCGATGGCGCGATCACCAGCGACAAGCTGGCGGCGGGCAGCGTGACCTCGACCGCGCTGGCGGCGGGCAGCGTGGGCTACAGTCAACTGGCTCCAAATGCGCTGTCGGGCGACTTGATTAGTGATGGCGTTTGGACGCGGGACGGCATGGACGAAAAGGTGACGGTCACGTTCCGCCGCTCGTTCGGATCCATCCCTTCGGTTTCGGTCGCGGATTCAGACTGGGATGTGAAATCCCGGTCAACCACCGGTTTCGTGGTTGAGCACGATAGTAGTTTTGACACCCACCTCCAATCCGGTGGTTCAGACACCTACATCGGAACACACACCTCTTCAGCGGTGCTGCCCGACGGGAGCATCGGGCTGGCGTTTTATGACGACACTGAAAACGTGTTGAAATACCGACGTTGGGATGTCGCTACAAAAACTTGGACCACAAAATTCATTATTGGTGAAACCCAGTATGGGAGCCAGTCTTATGGACAATACTGCAATCTCAAAGTGATCGGCGGCAAGCCCGTCATTGCGTATCGAAACCTCACCACCAAGCGGCCAAATCTGGCTTATTGCTCTGACAGCCTCGGGGATATCTCCAACCGGTGGACAATCGTCACCAACCTCTGTGCCACCAACACTACCACGATCGAAATTGGGAGGTATCTCACCTTGGAAGAGGTGGATGGCCGCCCGCTTATTGTCAGCCAATATACGAACACCCTCGTTGCCAACTCGGCCGCCTTGATTTACTCGGCCAACTTCAACAGTTCCAACAACTGGTCCCATAACTGGTTGAGCACGAGCCTGGCCGCCACCAATCCCAAACCCCGCGGGGTCGTCGCCTTGCCGGGCGCTTACAGCCGTCCGGGCGTCGCCTTTGAAGACCAAAACAGCGATAATTTGGGATGGATCTATTTTAACGGCAGCGGTGCCACGACGAACTGGCGCAACAACCAGATCATTGTGCCGGTGGACACGAGCGTCAACACCGTGGGCGCGGGTGGCAAGGCCGCCATCATCAACGGGCATCCCGCCATCAGTTACTATGATACGACCTCCGGCGATTTGAAGTATGCCTATTCCTCCACGGCCACCGGGAGCGCCGGCTCCTGGACTCTCGTTACGGTGGACAGTTCGAACGATGGAGATCTCGGGACTTCCCTCGCGGTGGTGGGCGGCACGCCCGCCATCGCCTACCATGATAACGTGGATCGAAACTTGCGTTACGCCTATTCCACTGACGCCAACGGCGCGGCGGGAACTTGGAGCACAAAACTGGTTTATTCCACGGATGACGCGGGAATGAATCCTTGGTTGACGGAGTTTAATGGAGGGCCGTTTATCACCAGCTACTACACCAATGCAACACAAGGGAAAATTTTGGACGTCTTTTCTTCACTTTCATTTCTGGATCGCGGCTCAATCTATCTCGCCACCAACGGGACGCCTTACGACATCACCGTGACCGCCGTGCAGGGAGTGACCACGGTTAAAAACCTGACCAGCGGCTTTGCCTCTGTGGGCGTGGGCACCTACAGCCCCGCCGTCCCGCTGCACGTGGTGGCCAACGTCGCCCCCGGCTCGACCACAGAACCACGGGATACCAATCACGTCGTCATCATTGAGAACACCAACACCAACATCGGGGCCAGCGGCCTGGCCATAAAACTGCGCCGGCCGGTGGACAGCTTATATGGAACCGCCGCATGGAACGGGGTCAGTGCGGCGAACAACTACATCACGTTCTACAAAGACGTCGCGGAAGGGGTTTTTACCCGGGATGTGGACATCGCCGGACGGATCGAGGGCATCAGCAACAAGGATTTGTATGACACCCTCGTTGCAATGGGACTCAAAGGCAGCGCCACGGAGATTCTCACCGAAATCGCCGCGTCTACTTACGTGGGGCAGATGATTTCTTTTGCCAAATTGGGCGTGGATGGCCTGTCCATGTTTGATTTCGATCCGGGAATCAAAATTGAAACAGATGTTTCCGACTGGTTCAGTTATGGCGACCTTCCGTCTTTGAGTATAAACTGGAGCGGTTTTTCACACAATTGGGATAAAGGCGAACTTCCCTCTATCAAGAAGTCTCCTGTCTCCTTTTCCACTCCTTCGCTCAAAATTAACGGCGATAAAAAACAGGCCTTTCTCGACGATATTTTTGACATGGGCGACAAGGCGAAGCTGATGTGGGACATTATCAGTGACGGGCCGAACATGGCCTATCAAGAAGCCTACCTCGCCTTGGAAGGCAGCGGTGTGACCTATGAATCCGGCTCCGGCGACTATGCCGAATGGTTGGAGCGCCTCGATCACAACGAAAAGATGAAATGGGGCGAGATCGTCGGCGTCGTCGGTGGCAAAATCACCAAGCAGACCGAGGGCGCAGATCAATTGCTGGTCATCTCTCGCAAGCCCATCGTGCTCGGCAATATGCCGGTTCCCGGCAAGGAGAAGGTTTCCCAAAAAGTCGCCTTCATGGGCCAGGTGCCGGTGAAAGTGACCGGCTTCGTGGCCAAGGGCGATTACATCGTGGCCTCCGGCAACAACGACGGCCTGGGCCGCCCGGTGAAGCGCGAGTCCATGACGATTGAGCAGCTTTCCAAGGTCGTCGGCGTGGCGTGGTCGGAGAAGAACACCGTCGGCACAAACTACGTCCGCGTCGCCGTCGGCCTGCGCCCGACGGAAATGATCAACGTGGCCCAGCAGCAGGCCAAGGTGCAGGAGGCGTTGAAGGCGGAGAACGTCCAGTTGCGTTCGGAACTGGCGGAGATGAAGGCGCAGATGGCGCTCTTTGCCGCCAGCCTGAAGAACGTGGAAACCCTCGTGGCCTCCACCCGGCCCGCCAATGACACTCCGCCCGGAGAAAAGTCCGTGAAAAGTGCGGAGTCCCTGCCGGCCACCGGCAAACCCGCGCCTTCCATCACCAAAACGGCCGCCGCCCAACGTTAATTCACGGTGAACCAACCCATGCGGAAGGCTTGCCATGAAAACAAACCTTAAACCCAGCCAGCGGGCGGCCCTGTGGCTTCTCTGTCTGCTCTGCCTCCTGCCGCGTCTACTCTCCGCGCAGGGCTTGGTGGTGGATCAGCCCAGCATCACCTTCGGCGGCGGTATCGTCACCAGCGGTTCGCATGAAATCTCCAGCACGCTTGGCCAACCCATCGTCGGCACCGCCAGCGGTGGTGACAGGGAATTCTACAGCGGCCGGTGGGAAATCCTGCGGGCCTACGCGTTCACGGACGTTGCGTTGAGTTCCGGCAGCATTGCCGAAAACCAGCCTGCGAGCATGGTGGTGGGCGCTCTCTCCGCGCCCGACCCGGAGGACGGCAGCGCGCCGACCTTCTCGCTCGTGTCCGGCGCAGGCGACACGGACAACGCCAGCTTCGCCATCAGCGGGGCGAACCTGGTGACGGCGGCGGTGTTCAATTACGAGTCCAAGTCCAGCTATAGCATCCGCCTGCGCGCGACGGACAGTTTCGGTGAATACTACGAAAAGGCTGTCACCGTCACCGTCCTCAACGTGAATGAAGCCCCCTCGAACATCAGCTTGAGCGGCACCGGCAATGTGAACGAGAACCTCGCTGTCGGCAGCACGGTCGGCACGCTGTCCGCAGCGGATCAGGACGCGGGCGAAACGGCGGCCTTCACCCTCGTGACCGGCACCGGCGACACGGACAACGGCTACTTCGACATCAGCGGCACCACGTTGAAGACCAAGCAATCCATCAACTACGAAACGAAAAGCAGCTTGAGCTGCCGCGTGCGCGTCACCGACGGCGGCGGGCTTTTCTACGAGAAAACCTTCACCATCACGATCAACAACGTGAACGAAGCGCCGACGGACATTTCCTTGAGCGCGGCCAGCGTGCTGGAGAACCAGCCGTCCGGCACCACCGTCGGCACGCTCACGGCGACCGACCCGGACGCGGGCGACACCGTCACGTTCTCGCTCGTCAGCGGCTATGGCGACAACGCGTCGTTCACGATTGCGGGCGGCGCGTTGAAAACCGCCGCCGCGTTCAACTACGAGTCCAAGAGCAGCTACAGCATCAAGGTGCGGGCCACCGACAATGCGAGCCTCACTTTTGACAAGACTTTCACCATCGCGGTGGTGAATGTGAACGAAGCGCCCACGCTCAACGCGCTCACCAGCGTGACGCTGCTGGAGGATGCGGCGGCGCAGACGGTGTCCCTGGGCGGCATCAGCACCGGCGGCGACAGCGGCCAGACGCTGACCATCACGGCCAGCTCGTCGAACCCGGCGCTGATTCCGAACCCGGCCGTCACCTACAGTTCGGGCAGCACCACCGGCACGCTGGCCTACACGCCCGCCGCCAGCCTCCAAGGCACGGCGACCATCACCGTGACCGCGACCGACAACGGCGGCACGGCCAATGGCGGCGTGAATTCCGTTTCGCAGACCTTCACGGTGACGGTCATCCAAGTGAACGACGCGCCGACGCTCGACGCGCTCACCAGCGTGACGGTGGACGAGAGCGCGGGCGCACAGACCGTGAGCCTGTCGGGCATCGGGACGGGCGCGCCCAACGAAACCCAGACGCTCACCTTCACGGCCACCTCGTCGAACACGGGCTTGATTCCCAACCCCACCATCACCTACGCCCCTCCCAGCGCCACCGGCACGCTGACCTACACGCCGGCGGTGCTCGGCGCGAACGGCAGCGCGCTCATCACCGTCACCCTGACCGACAACGGCAGCACGGCCAACGGCGGCGTCACCACCACCACGCGCTCCTTCACGGTCAACGTCACCGGCGTGAACGACGCGCCGACCATTGCGGCCATCAGCGACCCGGCGGCGATCTTGGAGGACGCGGGGTTGCAGACCATCAGCCTGGGCGGAATCACCGCCGGCGGCGGCGAGAGCCAGTCGCTGACGGTGACGGCCACTTCGTCCAACACCGGGCGGGTTCCGCACCCGACCGTTACCTACACCAGTTCCGATACGACTGGCACGCTGACCTACACCCCGGTGGCCAATGCCAACGGCACGCCGACCATCACCGTGACCGTGACCGACAGCGGCAACACCGCCAACGGCGGCGTCAAGACCACGATCACCACCTTCAAGGTCAACATCACCGCCGTCAACGACGCGCCCACTTTGGACGCGCTCACGAGTGTGACGATCAACGAGGATGCCGGCGTGCAAAACGTCAGTTTGGCCGGCATCGGCAGCGGCGCGGCCAACGAGAGCCAGTCGCTGACGGTGACGGCCACTTCCTCCCATACGGGAAAAATCCCGCATCCGACCGTCACTTACACCAGCCCCGTCGCCAGCGGCACCCTGGCCTTCACGCCGGCGGCCAACGTCAGCGGCACGGTCACGATCACCGTCCGGGTGACGGACAACGGCGGCACCGCCAGCGGCGGCGTCAACACCTTCACCCGCACTTTCACCGTGAGCATCACGCCCGTCGCCGACGCGCCCACGGACATCTTCTTGAGCGCGGCCAGCGTCAACGAAAATCTGGCCAGCGGCTCCACTGTCGGCACGCTTACGGACGCCGACGCGGACGCGGGCGACACGGCGACCTTCGCCCTCGTCAGCGGCAACGGCAGCACGGACAACGCCTCGTTCACGATTGACGGCAACGCGCTCAAGACCGCCGCCGTGTTCAATTACGAGGCCAAGAGCAGTTACGCCATCCGCCTTCGCGTGACGGACAGCACGAGCCTGACCTTCGAGAAGGAATTCAACATCAGCGTGAACGACGTGAACGAAGCGCCCACGGACATCGCGATGGCGTCCGCTGGCGTGAACGAAAGCGCTGCCGTCGGTTCGCTGGCCGGCACGCTCGGCGCGACCGATGTGGACGCGGATGACACGGCGACGTTCGCGCTCGTCTCCGGCACGGGCGACACCGGCAACGCGAACTTTGAAGTCAGCGGCACCAATCTGCTGACCACGGCGGTGCTGGACTACGACACTGCCACCAGCCACAGCATCCGCGTGCGCGTGACGGACGGCGGCGGACTGACCTTCGACAAGGTGCTCGCCGTCGCCGTGACCAACGTGAACGCCGCGCCGACGGACATCAGCTTGAGCGCGAACAGTGTGGACGAACGGCTCGCCAGCGGCACCACCGTCGGCACGTTGACGGCGAGCGACACGGACGCAGGCGACACGGCCACCTTCACGCTCGTCTCCGGCACGGGCAGCACGGACAACGGCTCCTTCACCATCACCGGCACTTCGCTCAAGACCGCCGCCGTGTTCAACTACGACACCAAGAGCAGCTACAGCATCCGCGTGCGGGTAACGGACAGCGGCGCGGGCACGTTCGAGGAAGTGTTCACCATCACCGTCAACAACGTGAACGCCGCGCCGACGGACATTTCCCTGTCCGGCACGAGCGTTTCGGAAAACCAGCCCGCCGGCACGTTTGTCGGCTCGTTCTCGGCGAGCGACGCGGACGCGGGCGACACGGCGACGTTCACGCTCGTCTCCGGCACGGGCGACACGGACAACGCGAATTTCACGATGGCGGGCGGCGCGCTGGAGACGGCGGCGGAACTGGACTTTGAAACCCAGACCAGCCACAGCATCCGCGTGCGGGTGACGGACGCGGGCGGGCTGTTCTACGAGGAGCAGTTCACCATCAACGTGGGCAACCTGGCCGACGTCCACAACCTCGCCGGCACGGCGCTGTGGACGAACCGCTACGACAACGCCACGAACGACCAGGCCACGGCCGTCGCGGTGGATTCCAGTGGCAACGTCTTCGTGGCCGGCTACTCGCAGACGGGCGCGGCCAATACGAAGGATTTCGCCACCATCGCCTACTCGACGGACGGCCTCGCGCTGTGGACGAACCGCCACAACGGGCCGGGCAACAACGTGGATCAGCCCACCGCCATCGCCGTCGGCGGCAATGGCAACGTGTATGTGGCTGGTTTTTCGCGGAGCGGCAGCGGCGCGGCCAGCGAGGATTTCGCGACGGTGGCGTATTCCGGCTCCGGGGTGCTGCTCTGGTCCAACCGCCACAACGGCACGGGCAACAATTCCGACCAGCCCGCCGCCATCGCGGTGAATTCCAGTGGCAACGTCTTCGTGACCGGCTACGCCCACAACGGCACGGACAACGACTTCGCGACGGTGGCCTACTCCAGCGCGGGCGCGCTGCTCTGGTCGAACGTCTTCAACGGCGCGGCCAACGGGGCCGACCAGGCCACGGGCATCGCAGTGGACGCCAGCGGCAACGTGTATGTGACCGGGTTCTCCTCGAACGGGGCCAACAACGACTACGCGACGGTGGCCTATTCCAGCGCGGGCGTGGCGCTGTGGACGAACGTCTTCAACGGCACGGGCAACGCCGCCGACCAGGCCAGCGGCATTGCGGTGGACGCCAGCGGCAACGTGTATGTGAGCGGCTTTTCCTCCAACGGGGCGAACAATGACTACGCGACGGTGGCCTATTCCAGCGCGGGCGTGGCGCTGTGGACCAACCGCTTTAATCCCAACGGCAACAGCGATGTCGCCTATGGTATCGCGGCGGGCGGCGGCAATGTCTACGTCACCGGCGAATCTGCCGGCGGCGGCACGGGCGGCGATTATTACACGGTGGCGTATTCGAGCGCGGGCGGGCTGTTGTGGAGCAACCGCTACAACGGGCCGGGCAACAGCACCGACTCCGCGCGGGCCATCAAGACCGACGGTGCGGGCAACGTGTATGTGACGGGCTTCTCCCGCAGCAGCACGACGGCGGCCTCCGAGGACTACGCGACGGTAGCGTATTCCAGTGCGGGCATGCCGCTCTGGACCAACCGCTTCAACGGCACCGGCAATCTCACAGACCAAGCCCTCGCCCTCGCCGTGGACACGAACGCCAACGTCTATGTGACCGGCTACACCGGCAGCGGCACGAACGACGATTTCGCGACGATCAAATATGCCGGCAACCTCGCCCCGACGGACATTGTTTTGAGCGCGAGCAGCGTGGCGGAGAACAGCGCCAGCGGCACGGTCGTCGGCACGTTCTCCCTCACCGACCCCGACACGGGTGAGACGGCCACCTACTCGCTGGTGAGCGGCACGGGTGGAACGGACAACAGCTCGTTCACCATCAGCGGCAACGCGCTCAAGACCGCCGCCGTGTTCGACTACGACGTCAAGAGCAGCTACAGCATCCGCGTCCGCGCGACGGACAGCGGCAGGCTGACCTTCGACAAGGTGTTCACCATCACCGTGGGCAACGTCAACTTTTCGCCCACGGACATCAGTTTGAGTGCCGGCAGTGTGGTGGAGCACGCCGCCAGTGGCACGTCCGTGGGCGTTCTTTCCGCCACCGACGCGGATGCGGGCGACACGCACACCTTCACGCTCGTTTCCGGCGCGGGCGACACGGACAACGCGAGCTTCAGCATCGCGGGCAGCGCGCTCCAAACCGCCGCCGTGTTCGACTACGAGGTCAAGAACAGCTACAGCGTCCGCGTGCGCGTGACGGACGCGGGCGGGCTGACGTTTGAGGAGGTCTTCGCCATCGCCGTCACGGATGCGAACGAAGCGCCGACGGATATTCTGGCGACGGGCTTCACGGCGGACTGGGTCAGCATGGGCGTCTCCGTTCCCGGCCTGCTGGGATCGGGCAGTTCGCAGGGCCGCGCGGTCGTCGTCAGCGGCACTGACACCTACGTGGGCGGGACGTTCTCCGTGGTCGGCACCGTCTCGGCGAACAACATCGCCAAATGGAACGGCACCACGTGGTCGGTGCTGGGCGCGGGCTTGAACGGCACGGTCAACGCGCTCGCGCTCGACGCCGGCGGCAATCTTTACGCGGGCGGCAGCTTCACGAATGTCGGCGGCAGCGGTGCCAGTTACATCGCGAAGTGGAATGGTGTGTCGTGGACTTCGCTCGGCACCGGCATGAACGGCGCGGTCAACGCACTCGCCTTCGACGCCAGCGGCAACCTTTACGCCGGCGGCAGCTTCACCTTGGCGGGCGGCGTTTCCGCCAACCGCGTCGCGAAGTGGGACGGCAGCGCGTGGTCGAGCCTCGGTTCGGGCGTGGGCAGCGCGGTCAATGCGCTGGCCGTGGATGCCAGTGGTAATCTTTATGTGGGTGGTAACTTCACCACGGCGGGCGGGGCCACGGCCAATCGGATTGCGAAATGGGACGGCGCGGCGTGGTCGGCGCTGGGAACCGGAATGTCGGGCGGCACTCCCACCGCTGTGGTCAACGCGCTGGCGTTCGACGGCAGCGGGAACCTTTATGCGGGCGGAGAATTTACCTCGGCGGGCGGGACTTCCGCGAGCCGGGTGGCGAAATGGAACGGCAGCGCGTGGGCGGCGCTGGGAACCGGCATCGCCAACACGGTCGATGCGCTCGCCGTGAATGGCAGCGATCTTTATGCGGGCGGGAATTTCAGCACGGCGGGCGGCGGTTCCGCGAGCCGGATTGCGAAATGGGACGGCAGCGCGTGGGCGGCGCTGGGTTCCGGGCTGGGCAACACCGCCTTCGCCTTGGCGGTGGATGGCGGCGACCTTTACGCCGGCGGGAGTTTCACCACGGCGGGCGGAAATCCCGCTGTCGGCATCGCGAAATGGAACGGCAGCGCGTGGTCCGCATTTGGCACATGGGCGGGCGTCAATGGCCTGATTCAGGCGGCGGTCTATGTCGGCACGAATCTTTATGTCGGCGGCGATTTCACCACGGCGGGCGGAGTCACGGTCAACCGCATCGCCAAATGGGATGGTTCGGCTTGGTCCGCCCTTGGCTCCGGGGTTCCCAACAACAGCGTGCTCTGTCTCGCCGCGATTGGCACCGACCTCTACGTCGGCGGCAGTTTCACTTCCGCCGGCGGCGTGGCGAACACAACCCGCATCGCCAAATGGAACGGAACAGCCTGGTCTGCCATGGGCACCGGCGGAAACAACGCGGTGGCCGCCCTGGCGGTCATCGGCGCGGATCTCTATGCCGGCGGGGCGTTCACCAGCATGGGCGGCGTGGCCAACACGGCCCGCATCGCCAAGTGGAACGGCACTTCCTGGTCCGCCCTCGGCACCGGCGCCGACAACACTGTCCGGGCGCTGGCGGTGAGCGGCACCGACCTCTACGTGGGCGGCTCCATTGATTTTGCGGGCGGCATCAGCGCGAAGTCCGTGGCCAAATGGAGCACGGCCAGCAGCACATGGTCGGCCTTGGGGAGCGGTTTGAACAGCGCGGTTCGCGCGCTGGCCATTGACAGCGGCGGGAACCTCTGCGTCGGCGGCGACTTCACCACGGCGGGCGGCATCAGCGCGAACCGCGTCGCGAAATGGAACGGCAGCGCATGGTCAACGCTGGGGACGGGCATGAACAACAACGTCTATGCCATGGTGGCGGATGGTGCCGGGAACATCTACGCCGGCGGCGGCTTCAGCACGGCGGACGGCGGTTCGGCCAGCCGCGTGGCGAAATGGAACGGCAGCGCGTGGTCGGCCGTCGGCTCCGGCATGGATGGCAGCGCCAATCAGTCGGTGCTGGCGCTGGCCTTCGCCGGTTCCGACCTGTATGCGGGCGGCGGCTTCACCACGGCCAGCGGCAAGGTTTCACCTTATCTCGCCAGGGCGCAGATTGGTGTCGGCGAAAACGCCGCCCTCGGCACGACCGTCGCGACGCTCACCACGGTGGACGTGGATTCCGGCGGCTCGCACACCTACACGCTGGTCACCGGCACGGGCGACGCGGACAACGGTTCGTTCATGATTGTGGGCGACGCGCTCAAGACCGCCACGGCGCTCGATTACGAAACGAAGAGCAGCTACACCGTCCGCGTGCGCGTGACCGACGGCGGCGGCCTCACGGTGGAAAAAGCCTTCGGCATCAGCGTGACCAACGTGAACGACACGCCCACAGACATCACGTTGAGTGCAGCGAGCGTCGCGGAGAACCAGCCCGCCGGCACGACCGTCGGCACGCTCGCCACGTCCGACCAGGACGCGGGCGACACGGTGGTCTTCACGCTGGTCAGCGGCACGGGCAGCACGGACAACGCCAGTTTCACCCTCGCAGGCACCACGCTCCAGACCTCCGCGAGCTTCGATTACGAGTCGAAGAGCAGCTACAGCATCCGAGTCCGCGCCACCGACAGCGGCGGGCTGACCTATGAAGAAGCTTTCACCGTCACGGTCATCAACGTGAACGACGCGCCGACGGACATCAGCTTGAGCACGGCCAGCGTGGCGGAAAACGCCGCCAGTGGCGCGACCGTCGGCACGCTGACGGCGACCGATGCGGACGCGGGCGACACGGCGACGCTCACCTTCGTCGTCGGCGTGGGCAGCGAGGACAACGACTCCTTCACCATCAGCGGCGGCGCGCTCCAGACGGCGACGGTGTTCAACTACGAGGTGAAGAGCAGCTATAGCGTCCGCGTGCAGGTGACGGACGCGGGTGGGTTGACGTTTGAAAAAGCCTTCACCATCGCCATCAACGACGCAAACGACGCGCCCGTGGACATCGCGTTGAGCGCGGTGGTCGTGACGGAGAACGCGGCCATCGGCACGGGCATCGGCAGTTTCACCGCGACCGACGTGGACGCCGGCGATTCGCACACCTTCACGCTGGTCAGCGGCGCGGGCAGTGCGGACAACGCGAACTTCACTATCGCGGACGGCACGCTCCAGACCGCCGCCGCGCTCGATTACGAGACGAAGGGCAGCCACAGCATCCGCGTGCGCGCGACGGACGGGGGCGGATTGTTCGTGGAGAAGCAGTTCACCGTCACCGTGACCGACGCGAACGATGCACCGTCGAACATCAGCTTGAGTGCGAGCAGCGTCGCCGAGAACGCCGTCAGCGGCACTGCCGTCGGCACGCTGACGGCGGCGGATCAGGACGCGGGCGACACGGCGGCGTTCACGCTCGTGAGCGGCGCGGGTGACTCGGACAACGCGAGTTTCACGCTTGCGGGCAACACGCTCCAGACGGCGGCCAGTTTTGATTACGAGACGAAGCGCAGCTTGAGCCTCCGCGTGCGCGCGACGGATGCGGGCGGGCTGCCCTTCGAGCAGCAGCTCACCGTCACCGTCACCGAAGTTTACGAATACACGGCGGGCTGGACGAACCGTTACGACGGCCCAGCCAGCGGCTTTGATCAGGCCAGTGCCGTCGCCGTGGACGCGGCGGGCAACGTGTTCGTGGCCGGCTACTCGCACAACGGCACGGACAACGATTACGTGACGATCAAGTATCTGGCCGACGGCTCCGCCGCGTGGACGAATCGCTACGACGGGCCGGGCAACAACACCGGCGAGGCGAAAGCCCTGGTCGTGGACAGCGATGGTAGCGTGTATGTGACGGGCTTCTCGCAAGGTGCCAGCACGCGCGACTATGCGACGATCAAGTATCTGGCCGACGGCACGCCGGCGTGGACGAACCGCTATGACGGGCCGGGCGGCACTGCCGACGAGGCTGCTGCGATCAGCGTGGACGGATCGGGCAATGTTTTTGTCACCGGGTTCGCGGGCAACGACTACGCGACCGTGGGTTATTCGAGCGCCGGCACGGCGTTGTGGACGAACCGCTACAACGGGCCGGCAAACGGCAACGATCAGGCGCGGGCGGTGGCGGTGGACGGCACGGGCAGCGTGTTTGTCACGGGCTTCTCGGTCGGCAGCGGGAGCAGCCAGGATTACGCGACCATCAAGTATCTGGCCAACGGCACGCCCGCGTGGACGAACCGCTACACGGGAGCAACCGGCAGCAGCGCGGACTTTGCGAAGGCGCTGGCGGTGGACAGCGCGGGCAACGTGTTTGTCACGGGCTACTCGGGTGCCAACAATGATTACGCGACCGTCGCCTATTCGGGCGCGGGCACGCCGCTCTGGACGAACCGCTACAACGGGACGGGCAACGGCAACGACCAGGCCGCCGCCGTGGCGGTGGATGCCGGCGGCAATGTGATGGTGACCGGGAAATCCCTCGGTGCCGGCACCGGTTTCGATTACGCGACGATCAAGTATTCCGGCGCGGGCGTGGCGCTGTGGACCAACCGTTACAACAATGGTGCCATCAGCGATGACGACTCCGCCCAGGCCCTCGGCGTGGATGCCAGCGGGCAGGTGCTCGTGGCAGGATTTTCCCGGATGGCGGTCGGCCAGGATTTTGTCACCCTCAAGTATTCCAGCGCGGGGGTTCCGCTCTGGACGAACAACTACAACGGGCCGGGCAATGCCAATGATTACGCCTACGCGCTGGCCGTGGATCACGCGGGCAACGTGTTCGTCGCGGGCGGCTCTGACGGTGACGGCACCAGCCATGATTTTGCGGTCGTGAAATACGCCGCCCGCACGGCTCCGGCGAGCATCCTGTTAAGCGCGGCCAGCCTCGCGGAGAACAGCGACGCCGGCACCACGGTCGGCACGCTCACCGCGCAGGATTTTGATGCGGGCGAC
>JACRJY010000076.1 GCA_016235585.1 Verrucomicrobiota bacterium
AAGTTCATCTTGAAGATGGGCAGGAAGAGTTTCACGGACGCGCCGCCGATGTAGAAGTCTTCCATCGGCGGGATGCCGACGATGGTGGCGGGATAGACGGCGTCTTTGCGGTGGGTGATGGCAGTGACGTGGAAGACGGGATACGGCTCGGGCAACGTGTAATAGCCGGTGTGGTCGCCAAACGGGCCTTCGTCGCGCAACGGCTCGGTCGGGTCAACGTAGCCTTCGATGACGAAGTCGGCGTTGGCGGGGACTTCGAGGTCGTTGGTCTCGCACTTGACGAGTTCGACAGATTTTTTGCGGAGGTAACCGGCGAGCAGGAATTCGTCGAGGCCATCGGGCAATGGCGCGGTGGCGGCGAAGGTGAACACGGGATCGCCGCCGAGGAAAATTGCGACGGGCATGCGCGTGCCGGTTTCGTAGTAGCGGCGGCCGTGTCGCGCGCCGACTTTCTGGAGCTGCCAGTGCATGCCGGTGGTGCGGTCGTCGTAAATCTGGATGCGATACATGCCGACGTTGCGCTCGCCGGTGTCGGGGTCTTTGGTGACGACGCAGGGCAGCGTGATGAAGCGTCCGCCGTCGAGCGGCCAGCATTTGAGGATCGGGAGGTTGAGCAGAGTTGATGGCTGAGAATTGTTGGTTGATGGATTCTGCCAGTCGGGTGCTTTCGGCCAGCTATCAACCATCAGTTTCGGACTATCAACCCTATGGATCACTTCCTTGCACGGCCCGTCTTTGACGAGCTTAGGTTTGGCATGGCGCAAATCCATCGCCTGGCAGAGCAGGTTCATGGTTTCACGAAGCGAAGTCGGAGGCTTGGCTTTCATCAACGAGCCAAGTTCGGCGGCGGCTTCGTCCACGCTGTTCGCGCCGAGCGACATCGCCATGCGTTTGTGCGAGCCAAGCGTGTTGATGGCGACGGGGAAGGGCGAGGCGACGCCATTCACGGTGGGTTTCTCGATGAGCAACGCCTTGCCACCTCCAGGCGTTTTCATCTCGCGGTCGGCCAGCTCGGTGATTTCCAATTCGGTGGCGACGGGTTGAGAGATGCGACGGAGTTCGCCTGCACGGTCGAGCGCGCTCACCCAGTCGCGGAAGGAATCGAATGGCATGCAGTGAGGCTAACAGGCGGCGGAGAGGAAGCAATTCAACGGAGAGGGAGCGGGCGTGGACGTCCGCTCCACGGCGGCTGTTACCTGCTGCCGGGCTTGGTGGCGGGGATGGCGGCGAGGTCGGGTGGGAGCTGGTCCGGAGCAAAAGTCTCCACGTCGAGCTTGATGAGGCTGTAGGTGGGGACGCCGAGGTTCACGCCACCGCCGGAACGGTCCACGACCATGGCCACACCGGCGACGATGCCATCGTGGGCACGGACAATTTGAATGGCTTCCTGCACGCGCCCGCCCTTGGTGACAACATCCTCGATGACGAGGAGTTGCTCGCCGGAGGCGATTTTGAAGCCGCGGCGGAGAACGAGTTTGCCTTCTTCCTTCTCGACGAAGATGAAGCGAAGGCCGAGCTGGCGGGCGACTTCCTGACCGATGACGAGGCCGCCCATCGCCGGGGAAATCACCGTGGTGGCACCGAGTCCGCGCAGCCTTTCTGCAAGGGCGGCGCCGAAGCGTTCGACGATGGGCATCTGCTGGAGCGCGAGGGCGCACTGGAAAAACTGGCGGCTGTGCAGGCCGCTGCGGAGGATGAAGTGGCCTTCGAGGAGCGCGCCTGTCTGGCGGAAGAGCTGCAAAGCTTCGTCGTTCGTCATGCCACGAGCGTAAAGGCGCGCTCGCGAGGGTGGCAAGCCTTGCGGCCAGAACAGGCAGCAGGCCCGCCGAAAGCGGCGGGCCTGCGCTTGAGCGGACGATTCCAGACAGGGTCGCCTATTTGTCGCTCTGCCCCTCGCTGCCGAGGGAGTCCATCAGCTTGATGAGCGGCATGAACATGGCGATGACGATGCTGCCGACGACGACGGCGAGGAAGATGATCATGATGGGCTCCAGCAGCGAGGTCATTGCGGCCACGGCGTTGTCCACCTCCTCCTCGTAGTTGTCGGCCACCTTCATCAACATCTCGGGCAGCGCGCCAGTCTGCTCGCCGACGTCCACCATCGAGACGACCATGGGCGGGAAGATTTTGGAGGACTCGAGCGGGGCGGTGATGGATTCACCCTCCTTGACGCTGTCATGAATCTTCTGGACGGCCTCTGCGACCATGATGTTGCTGGAGGTTTCGCGGACGATGTTGAGCGACTGGAGAATAGGCACACCAGAGCTGACGAGCGTGCCCAGCGTGCGGGTGAACCGGGAGATGGCGACCTTCAAGATCACCGGACCAAACACCGGCATGATGAGCAGGAACCGGTCAAACAGGCGGGCGCCGAACTTGGTCCGGACGAACAGTTTGAAGGAGATGATTATCGATGCAATGATGCCGGCGGTGGCGATGATGTTGTGCTGGATGAACTCGCTGATCGCCAGGACGAGGAGTGTGAACTCAGGCATCTGCCCCGGGCCCAGCATGTCATTGAAGATCTCCTTGAACTTGGGGACGACGACGGTCATCAGGAGGACGACGATGCCAACGGCGACGGTCATGACCGCCATCGGGTAGAAGAGCGCGGCCTTGACCTTACCCTTGATCTTCTCGGCCTTCTCGGCGAACTCCGCGAGGCGGGTGAGTGTGACTTCGAGCACGCCGCCCAACTCGCCGGCCTTGACCATGTTGACGAAGAGCTTGTTAAACGCCTTGGGGTGCTGCGCCAGGCTCTCGGAGAAGGTGCTGCCGCCTTCGATGGAGATGGCAAGCTTGCCGAGAATCTCCTTGAGGGTCGGATCTTTCTCCTGTTTTCCAAGCACCGTCAGGCCGCGCAAGAGCGGGAGGCCGGCGTCCACCAGGGTGGCTAGCTGGCGGGTGAAAGTGCAGAGCGACTTGGTGCCGACCTTGCCGCCGAGGCCGGGGATTTTTATGTTGAACTGCAAGGCTCCGCCCTTGGGCTTGCCCTTGGCCCCGGCTTTGGCGGCGGGGGCTTTCGCGTCCTTGGAGTCTTTCTTGTCCTTGTCCTTGCCCTTGTCGGACTCCACGACCTTGGTGGGGAAGAAGCCCATCTCCTTGAGGCGGGTGAGTGCTTCGTTCTGGTTGGCGACGTCCAAGGTGCCCTTGGTGGGCTTGCCCTTGGCGTCCATCGCTTCGTAGGTGAATACAGGCATATATCCTCCAGGGTTCAGGTGTAGCGGACGACTTCCTCGACAGTGGTTTTGCCATCGAAAATCAGACGCAATCCGTCGTCCCGGATTGTGGCCATGCCCATCTCCACGGCCCGCTGGCGCATGATCACGGCCGGGACCCGCTCGTTGATCATGGTGCGCACCGTGTCGTTGATGCCCAACAACTCGTAGATTCCGGAGCGGCCCTTGTAGCCGGTGTCGTTGCAGGTCTCGCAGCCGCGCCCGTAGAAGAATGTCTTGTCGCCCAGGTCGTAGGTCGAGAGGTTCAACTGCGAGAGCTGGTTCTCCGTCGGCTCAAAGGGTGAACAGCATTTGGCGCAGATGGTGCGCACCAATCGCTGGGCGAGCACGCCCATCAGCGTCGAGGAAATGAGGAACGGCTCGACGCCCATGTCCACGAAGCGGGTGACGGCTCCGGGCGCGTCGTTGGTGTGGAGCGTGGAGAGGACGAAGTGGCCGGTCAGCGACGCCTGCACGGCGATCTGGGCGGTTTCCAAGTCGCGCATCTCCCCTACCATGATGATGTCCGGGTCCTGGCGCAGGAAGGCGCGCAACGCCTTGGCGAAGGTCATTCCGGTGGTGTCGTTGATCGGCACCTGCATGATGCCCTCGATGTCATATTCCACCGGGTCCTCAGCAGTGAGGAGCTTGGTGTCGAGCGCATTTACCGCGCGGAGGCAGGCGTAAAGGGTGGTGGTCTTGCCGCAGCCGGTGGGGCCGGTCACGACGAAGATGCCGTTGGGGTTCTGGATGATGTCCCCGACGGTCTTCATGACCAGCGGGGTCATGCCCAGGTTCTCCAAGTCCAGACTGACGGCACCGCGGTCCAGCACGCGCAACACGACGGACTCGCCGAACTTGGTGGGCAGCGTGGAGACACGGAGGTCAATTCGCTTGCCGGCCAGGCTCATCGAGATGCGTCCGTCCTGCGGCAGGCGGCGCTCGGAAATATTCAGGCTCGCCAGAATCTTGATTCGCGATATGACCGGCATGGCCAGGTAACGCGGGGGGGGAGCCATCTCATAAAGCGCGCCGTCCACACGATAGCGGATCTTGAACTCGTCCTCGAATGGCTCGAAATGGATGTCACTCGCGCGGTCCTGCACCGCCTGGTAGAGGATCAGATTGACGAAGCGGATGATGGGCGTCTCGTTGGCCATGTTGGCCAGCGCGTCGGCAGAGTCCTCCTTGCCGGCGGCGGCCTCCAGCTCCTTGACGGAATCCTCGCCCAGGTGAAGTTCACCCAAGATCTCATCGAAGGACTCCGCCTTTTCCGCGTAGTATTTGGAGATCGCAGTCACAATCGCGCTGGGATCCGCCACGACCACCTGAAGCTCCTTGCGGACAATGAACCCGACCTCGTCCACAAAGGCCGGATTAAGCGGGTCGGCCATGGCCACGCGGAGCGAGTTTCCGTGCAGTTCGAGAGGCAGGCATTGATACATCCGTGCGGTGGCAGGTGGAATGGAAGCGATGACCTCCGGCTGGATTTCCAAGTCCCTCACGCCGGTCACCACCTCGGTGCCAAGATGCTCGGCGATGAGATTGAGCTGTGTGTCGAGGTCAACGATGCGCGAGTCCACCAGTATCTGGCCGATGGCCTTGCCGCTTTTGGTGTTCTCTTGAATGACCTCCTCCAGCTGGAGGTCATCAATCAGCCCGCGCTCGCGGACGAGGGCCAGCAGCGGGTCAGTGATGTAGGAGGACATGGCTATTTTTCCTCAGCGGCAGCGGCAGCTTCCTTCTCGGCATCCACCTCTTGGATTTTGCCGAGGATCGCCTGCGAATCAATGCAGCGGTTGATCACGGTGTCGCGGGAGATGCGGCCCTTGGCATACCAGTTCAAAAGCCCCTGGTCCAAAGTCACCATGCCAAACTTCGCGCCGGTCTGCTGGTCCGACATGATGCGGAAGGTCTTGTTGTCGCGGATAAGCGCCGAGATCGAGTTAGTCATCACCATGATGTCATGGATCGCCAGCCGTCCGGGCTTGTCGCTGGTTGGCACCAGGATTTGCGCGACTACGGAAACCAAGGCCGTGGAGAGCTGGATGCGGATGGTTTCCTGCTGCTGCATCGGGAAAGCGTTGACGATGCGGTCAATCGTCTTGGCTGCGGAGTTGGTGTGAAGTGTGCCGAAGACGACGTGACCCGTTTCTGCTGCGGTCAGCGCTGCGTCAATGGTCTCCAAGTCGCGCAGCTCACCGACCAGAATCACCTCGGGGTCCTG
>JACRJY010000077.1 GCA_016235585.1 Verrucomicrobiota bacterium
AAGCTCGTGATATTCCGCCGTGATGCCTTTGGCGTCGCAGTGCAGCACCGCCACGCTGCGCGGCTGGCCGAAGCGCGGCTTGCCCGCGTAGCCGGGATTGAAATACAGCGTGCCGCCGATGTTCTCGCAAAACCGTTTATGGCTGTGCC
Source organism: Verrucomicrobiota bacterium (assembly GCA_016235585.1). Classification (GTDB taxonomy): domain Bacteria; phylum Verrucomicrobiota; class Verrucomicrobiia; order Limisphaerales; family JACRJY01; genus JACRJY01. The sequence goes on from JACRJY010000077.1 coordinate 150, forward strand.
CGAACACCACGACATCGGGATTCTCGCGGATGATGCGCCGCCGGATGCCGTCCGCCGGGGCGCGCACGTCCACGATGTGGTGGACGATGAACTTGCGCGTCGCCAGCTCCACGATTTCCGTCTCGCGGAAGTCGAGGCCGGCGTCGTTGTTGCCGAGCACCGCCGTGACGGGGGCGATCTCTTCCAGTTGCAGAATCAGCCACGGCAGGCCGATGTCGCCGCCGTGCAGGATGTGGTCCACGCCCGCAAAAATCTTTTTGATTTGCGGATCGAGGTGACCGTGAGTGTCGGAAATGACTCCAATTTTCATAGTAATGAAAGAGCCGGAAGCAGGGTTTGCGCCCCCGGCGAAATTTCTGGCGAGGCTTACGCCTCGTTTTTTTCCGGCGCGGCCTCGGGAGCTTCTTCTGACTCCGGCTCCTTTTCGGCCTCGGGTTCCGCCGGCTCCAGTTTCATGGCGGCGGCAATCAGTCCGGTGAACAGGCCGCCGCTCATGAGCGTGTTGGCAAAAAACTTCCACGTCTCCGGCCAGCCGCTCGTGCCGATGGTGAGCGCCTGAATCCAGCCGGCGATGGTTTTGGTGTATTCGGGGTTTTGCAGCCACGCCGCCGTGTTGGTGACGAAGTAAAACAGCACCGCGCCGAGCAGCCCGCCACCCACGAGCTTGAGCCACGCCGCGCGCGCGCCGAACTGCCGGCCCAGGAAAAAGATTGCGGCGTAGGCGAGGTAGTTCACCGCCTGATAGTCGCTGAAGATTTCCGTGCGATAATAAAACAAGTTCAGGCACACATCGGTGAACAGCATCACGCCGAAGACCGCCCACCACGGCAGCCGCTGGCGGAACGCGCCGGAGCAGAACACCAGCGCGTAGGTCGCGCTGAAGTTGAGCGGCAGCAGCCCCGGCCAGCGCGTCACCGCAAACGCGGCGAGCAGCAGGACGGGCAGAATCACGTTCCAGTTCACTTTCACGCCGCCCACGATACCGCAATCTGCCGTGATGACAAGCTGGACAAATTCCGGCTGACTCATCCGCTGATGGAAAAACTCTTCGCCATCGTCCACGAGGACGAACGCCTGCTGGTCATCAACAAGCCCGCCGGCCTCGTCTGCCATCCGACCAAGGGCGACGTGTATTCCAGCCTCATCAGCCGCGTGCGGCTCCACTTCGACGGCAAAATCCCGGCGCACATTATCAACCGCCTCGACCGCGAGACCAGCGGCCTCGTGCTGGTCGCGAAGGACGACTTGAGCGTGCGCGAACTGCGCCGCATCTGGGAGCGCCGCGCGGTGGAGAAGGAATACATCGCCATCGTCCACGGCCACGTGCGCGCGGCGCGCGGCACGATTGACGCGCCGCTGGGCCGCGATGAGAAAAGCATCGTTGCCGTGAAGGACTGCGTGCGCGCCGATGGCGCGGCGGCGCAGACCGATTTTTCCATCGAGAAGAAATTCTCCCGCGCCGAGGGAGACTTCACCCTGCTGCGCGTCTTGCCGCACACGGGGCGCAAGCACCAAATTCGCATCCACCTCGCGCACCTTGGCCACCCGGTCGTGGGCGACAAACTTTACGGCGGCGACGAGGACATCTACCTCGCGCTGGTGCAGGACCGGCTCACCGACGCGCACCGGAGGAAGATGATTCTGCCGTGGCAGGCGCTGCACGCGCACCGGCTGCGGTTCATCTGGCGCTGGTCGGAAATGCAGTTTGAAGCGCCGCCGGAGCCGTGGTTCACGGAGTTTTGCGCGTGAGGAAGCGTGAGGAAGCGCGGCGTTCACGCCGCAGAAGCGTTCGCTCATCTCGCGGGCGTCCGATTGCCGGAGAACACGCGGGAGTTTCTGCGTCGTGAACGCCGCGCTCCGTCAACTTTGCGAGCCGCCGCCCTTGCTTCGCCACCAGCGGATGAGAACCATCAGCCCGGCCACGACGAGAAATCCCAGCGTTGCCAGTGCCACCATGCGGGTGAAGCCTTGCGTTTGCACCGGCGGCTCGGTGGATGCGAGCGAGGTCAAGGGCGGACTCGCCGCCGTGGGCCGCTGACGGTGCGCGGCGGCGTCAAACTGCTTGTGCTTGTCCAGCAGGCGCGCGAGTTCCTCGACCGGCTGCGGATTGTCCTCCACGCGCAAATCCACGTAGCGGTCGTTCAAGCCCATGTAGCCGCCGCGCTCGCGCACCACGAGCAGCGCGGCGGATTGCCGTCCGCGCTTGTCACCGCCCGCCTGCTCCGCCGCCTGGAGCGCGGCCATGAGCCAGTCCGCCAGTTCGCTGCCCTCGGTTTTTTGCGCGGCCAGATACGCCGCCGCCATCGCGCGCACGACTTCTTCGCCGACGAGGATGTTGCCTTGCACGCAGAAATTTTTCCCCTCGATGTGCCCGGCCCACGCGTTGCACTTCGCGCCGGTGAAGCTCGCACTGTTGCCGCGCGCGTCCACGACGCCGAGCTGGCGGATGTCGCGCTGCTCGTCGGAGGCCGTCAGCAGCTTCGCCACTTCCGCCGCGCCTTTGCTGCTGGCGAGCAGTTCCAATCCGCGCGGGCCGTAGGTGGTGTTGGCGGCGGACTGTGTGGCAATCGCGCCGACGCGCGCGCGCGCCCACGGCACAACCGAGCCGACGCCGAAGAACTTGCTCTGCACCGCCACGCCGAGGTCACCCGTGGCCGGGTCAAACGCAACGATGGAGTAAGTGCCGACGACGGGCGTTTCCGCCGCAGCCGCGGAAATCACGAACGCCAGCGCGAGCGAGCAATGCCAGCCGGCTTTCATGCGGGGAGAATCCTGCGGCATGGCTCCGACCTCTTCGCTCATCGGATCAGAAATTCAGCCGCAGCGTGACGGTGACAGTGCGTTCGCGCGGCAGCACGGTCTGGTAGCTCAACGGGTTGAGCTGGTAGTCGCGATCCGTGAGGTTCAGCACGCCGACGCGGACATCCGCGCGGCGTTTCAGGAAACGGTGGCCGACGAAGGCGTTGAACTGCCAGAAGTCGTCGCCGGGCAGGGCAGGGGTGTAGCCGGCGTTGCTCTGCGAGTTCCACAGGCCTTCGAGCGAGGTGTAAAATCCGCACGGCAGACTGCACCGCGTCTCCAGGCGCAGTTGGTGGAGAATCGCCTCCTGCCGCGTCTGCGCCGCCGTGCTCACGGTGGTCGGGATGTCGGGGAACAACGTGTCGAGCACCGCGCGGCTCACGTTGTAGCGCGCGCCGACGGTGAAGTAATCGCCGAGCAACTGGTTGAGCGTCACCGTCAGCGATTCCTCGCGATAGTCCAGTTGCTGGCGCGTGCTGGACGCCGTGAAGGGGAACGGGAACACGGTCAGCAAATCCACCGCGCCCACGGTGCGATCAATGCCCGACAGGCGCAGCTCGGTTTCCACGCCGAGGTAGGTGCCGGTCTTGAACCGCCGGTCCACGCCGAAGCCGAACAGCTCGAAGTTCGCGCCCGCCGCCGCGCCCGCGACGGATTCGGGAATCAGCGAGCGATACGTCTGCACGAAGCCGTCCATCTGGCTCGGCTCCAGCCGCACGCTTTGATCCAGGCTCATGCCGCTCAACGAGCGCGTGTAGGCAAACCGCACGGCGCTCTGCCGGTCGGGCAGCCACGTGAGGCCGGCCTTCGGCGAAACCTGCTCGCGCGTGTCCTCGGTTGTCGAGAGCGGCGGGGAGCGGTGGTTCGACGGGAACGACAAACGGTCGTAGGAAACGCCGCCGTTGAGCTGCAGCGAATCGTGCAGCTTCCAGTCGTAATAGCCGTAGGCCGAGACGCGGTTGAAATCAGAGATGATGTTCTGCCCCACTGGCGAGGTGATGACGAACACCAGGGAGGTCGAAGTCGTCGTGCCGATGCGCGTCGCAGTGGCGGCCCCGAGCGCGCTCGTGGTGTCGAGCTGGCCGGCCTGAAAACGACCGCCGAAAATCACGCGGTGCTTCTCGCGCTCCCAAATCTGTTGCAACTCGCCGGAGTAAATTTCCAAATCGCTCGCGTAGCTGAACTCCGCCGTCGGCACGCCGGGCACCGAGATGCTCGTCACCGCGCCAGCCCCGTTCTTGGCCAGCAGCAGGACGGGCTGCGCGGCGTTGTTGACCTGCGATTCGTCCACGAAGCGCCCGAAGAACAGCAGCGTGTGAACGCCCGGCTGCCACTCGCGATGATAGCCCGCCAGCAGCAGCGGCAACTGCTGCGCCTGCGCCCGCAGCGTCGTCGCGGCGGAGGTCTGGTTGTAATACTGGGCGTTGTCGCCCGTCTGCGTGTCCGCGTAAATCAGTTGCAGCAGCACGCTGTCCTGCGCGGTGAGCTGCTGTTTCACCTGCCCGGAGAGCGTGAGCAGCCGCTGGTCGTCGTTGGGCCGCTCGCCGTTGCGGCTCTTGTAGAAGCTGTCAAACGCATAGCCCGTCGTGCCGTGCGTGCCGTAGATGGAACCGCTCTGGTTCCATCCGCCGCTGCTTTGGTATTCCGTGCTGGAAAAAATCCCCACGCGGTCGCGTTCGAACAGGCGCGAGTATTCCTGTTGCGAAACTGTCTGTGACAACACTCCGGCCCCGACCGGCGCGAGGAGATTGGCGAGCAGCAGTTCGTTGAACCACGCGGATTCGTAGCGAAGGTTCACGAGGTTCGGATCGCGCAGTTCGTTGTAGCTGTTGGCGAGGAAGAGGTGCGCCGAGTAATTGGCGTAGTCGCTGTTCACCGCGCGCGAAGCCTCGCGGAGGCTCACGTCGGTCAGGCCGGCGTCGAGGTAGAGCGCGGCGAGGTTCACGCTCTTCACCGCGCGATCCTGATCGAGCAGCAGGCCGGAGCGGAACACGCTGCGGTTGTCGTTGAGCTCCTTGGCGCGCTCCAGCTCGCGGATGGCGGTGTTGATCCGGTTGCGCTGGTGCGAGAGCAGGGCCGAGTAGAGTTCGGGTGTGGGATCATTCGGATCAAGTTTGCGTGCCAAGTCCAATTCCTTCGCGGCGCGCACCACGTCGCCTTCCTCGTTCAACGCCTTGCCGAGATAACTGCGAAGCAGCGAGCGGCGCGGCTCCAGCAGCGCGGCGGCCTGCAAATCCTCGCGGCCCGCCTGCACCTGGCCGAGGCGGATGCGGTTGAGGCCGCGACCGAGCCACGCGTTGCCGAGCGCGCCGTCCACGGCGATGGCCTCCTCGAAGCGTTGCAGCGCCTCGGCCGTCCGGCCCTGCGCGCTCAACAGAAAACCGTCGAGCGAGATGGCCTGCGCGTTGCGCGGTGAAGTTTGCATCGCCTTCGCCAGCGCAGCCCGCGCGGCAGGAACACGCCCAAAGCTGAACTCCAGTTCCGCCACGCGCGCCCACGCGAAGCCGAACTCCGGTGATTTCTCCGTGGCGTGGCGCGCGGCGCTCAAAGCCTCATCCAAGTGCGACTTGGACTGATGCTGATACGATTTCACCACCAACTCGGTCGCCAAAAGATTGTCCGCCGCTGCCGACAGAGCAGCGTTGTCCGCACCACCTTTGACGACGGCGATCATGTCGCGCAACGCCCGCGCCAGCCGCGCGGAAACTGCCGCCGTGTCGCCGGACTGGATTTTTCCCAGCGCCAGTTCCGCCTCGTCGGCCCGGCCCACCGATAGCAGCAGCGCCGCGAAATAAACTTTCTCCGCGTCCGTGGCCGCCACACGCCCCGCCGGATACGCCGCCAGCGCGGCGAGCAAATCGCCCTGCCGATACGCCGCGAGCGAGGCGCGCAGACTTTCGGATTCAGATTGATTGAACTGCAAATCCCCCGCGTCCAGCACGCCGGGATAGTAGAGCGCCCACTGGATGATTGCCGCCGCGTCGAGCACGGGCGACTTCGCCGGGGCCTGCCCCGCCTGCACCGTGCCCTGCTCGCCGGGCTTCAACTCGACCGCGCCGAGCGCGTTGGTCAGCGCGACTTCACCTTCCAGCAGCGTGAGCACGGTCTTGCCGTCGTCGGCGACGGTGACGTTGAACTCCGTGCCGCGAATGGCCCCGGTCGCCACGGGCGTCCGCAGATGCATGGTGTCGGGTTTCGAGCGGCTGAAGAAATAGATGGCCCCGCGCGCGACATCGAGCGTGGGTTTTTCGGAAGCCTGCTTCTGCGGCTGGATTTCCACGAGCGTGAGTTCGTTCATGCGGAAGAGCAGGCGCGATTCGAGCTGGATGATCGCGCGGCTCTTGGCCCCGGTGCGCACGCGATCCCCATACACCAGCGGCTGTTTCAGCCGGGCGGGCTTCCACGCTTCCGTTCCTTTTTCCGCCACTTCCACCTTGCCCTCCATGGAGAGGAGCAGGTTGCTGCCCGGCTTGGCGGCGGACGTTTGCGCGCCCAGCCACCCGGACGAGCCGCCGAGCAGGACAATGGAAACCAGCTCCAGAAAAAAACGTTTGATGTTGCTCATGTGGTCAATCGAGGGATTTCAGACGGCTCCATCTATGGCCGAAAATGGGAGCCGAAGCAAGCGCGCGGTTGGGAAATCGCCGCGCTGTCCGCCGTCTATTCGGGGGATTCCTCGACGAGCGCCGAGGCTTTGCGGGCATTGCGGCCCCACTTGATTTCCGGCAGCAGCAGGAGAATTGAAACCGCAATCAGCCCCGCGCTCACCCAGCCGAGCTTCGCGATGGTCAGCGTGTTCAGCGCGTGGAACGCAATTGCCGGCGCGAGCACGCCGCGCACGCCGGTGAAAAACGTGTGCACGCTCATGTAGTCCGCCACGCGCTCCGGCGGCGCGAACTTTGTCACCCACAGGCTCCACGCCACGTCGCCGCCGGCGTTCGACACGCCGAAAATCACCGCGCCGAGCACGAGGCCGGTCATGCTCTCGCTCATGAAAAACGAGAGGATGCCCACGAGGAAGCCGAGGTTGAGCGTCAGGCGCAGTGTGAAAAAATTCATGTGGTCGAAGAGCCAGCCCCACACGGGACTCATGATCAGCCGCGCGGCGTTGGGCAGCACGCCGACGAGCAACGCGACCTCGCCGACGCCCAGCGCGAGGCCGTATTTCGGGTTCGCCAGATATTCGACGCGCAGCGGATACATCATCAGGTTGCCCATGCCCATGAACATCCACGTGATCAGCGTCAGCCGGAACAGCCGGTCGTCGCGCGCGTGCCGCAGCGCCCGCAGCGGGTGCGTGCTGCCGGAGCCTTGCAGCGGCCGCGAGGGAATTTTTCCGAAGCAATGGCTGCTGAACGCGAACGCCCCCGCCACGACCAGCAGCAGCCCGCGATACCAGCCCATGTCCGCCGCGAGCGCCCGTCCGCCGAGTTCGCTGAACAGCGCCGCGACCCCGATGCGGATCATCAGCGTGCGCGAGAAGCGGCGACCGCGTTCGCGCTCGGGATAGTTCTCCTGATACACCTGCGTCATCAGCGGAATCGCCGCCGAGGCGGACGCGGTGGCGAGCAGGCTGCCGATCACAAACACCGGCAGGACGGGAAAGATCGCCATCGCGAGAAAGGAAACCGCGCCGACCGCCGCGAGCCGCGACGCGGCGAGCGCCACCGGCCAGCCCAGCGCCTCGACGCGCGCGACGAGGAGCGGGCTGACGAGCAGGCCGAAGCTGCCGCCCGCCGCCAGCAGC
>JACRJY010000012.1 GCA_016235585.1 Verrucomicrobiota bacterium
GCGCGAGGCCCGTTGCGAGCGACACGGCGGCGGCGAGGGCCAGTTGGTGCTTCAGCTTCATCACGGCTTGGGCGGATTCGTTTCGTGGACGGCGGGATTCTGATTGGTTTCGCTGTTGATTTGCAACAGCAACCGATGCGCCTCGCGGAAGCGTGGCGCCTCTTCGAGCGCCTGGAGCGCGTGGCGTTTCGCCGAGGCGTCGCCGCCAGCCTGCAACAGTTTCGCGAGGCGGAAATGCACCTCCGCCGGATCGGGCGGGTCGAGCTGCAGCACGGTGCGATACGCCGCGATGGCGGAAGGCGTCTCGCGCAGCTCCTCCCTCGCGCGGGCGAGGTGTCGGTGCGGCTCGGCGAAGAGCGGATTCACGGCAAGATGCCGTTCGGCGTTCAGCACCACGGCGGGCCAGTCGCGCCGCGCCGCGCCCAGCTCCGCGAGCCGCAGGAACGCGTCCGCCGCGTCGGGATCGCGCGCGGCCAGCTCGGCGAGCACCGCGCGCTCGGCGTCGGCCTCGTTCAGTTCGCGGTGAATCTCCGCGAGCCGCGCGCGGGCGTTCCCCGCGCTGGTGTCGGCGGGGAAAAGCTCGACGAGCTTGTTCAATGCGGCCTTCGCCTCGTCCCATTTCTTTTCCTTGATGAAGCGCGAAGCCCGCTGCCCGAGGGCGTAGTAATTCGTCGGGTTCTTCGCCGCCCACTCGGCCAGCGCTTCCGGCCCGGCGGCGGCGTCCTCGCGGCGCGGCTTGTTCCACGCCAGCCCCGGCGCGAGCTGCTCGGCGCGGGCGCGGGCGAACGCCGCGAAGTCCGTTTCCAGCCGGGCCATCGGTGCGGTGTGCGCGGCGATGGCGCGGTTGATCTCCGTGCCGGCGGCAAGATCGGCGAGTATTTTCTTCAGTGAATCCAAACCGAACTTTTCCACGATGAACTCGACGACCAGCGAGGATTCGTAGTAGGCGAACTGCAGATGCTCGTCGCTTTTGGGCGCGAGGAAGGCGGCGCTCAATTCCCGGATGGGCGTGAGGCTTTCACCGAGGATCATCTCGCGGTAGCGCGGCGTCATCGCCTGGCCCCACGCGGGGTTCGCCTGGATTTCCTCGAAGACGGAGATGCCCTCGCTCAACCAGCGCGGCATCTTGTTGCGCGTCATTTGCAGCGTGATGACGTGGCAGAACTCGTGCCACAGCACTGCCTGCCAGTTGACCGGGTGCGCGGCCTGTGACGCGGGACTGTTCGCCGTAATGACGTGGCCGAAGCACACGCCGAGATAGCCGATGCCGCCGGGCATCCCGAAGGTGCGGACGGCGAAATCCTTCTGCTCCGGGAAAATCTCCACGGTCGTCGGCGTGGTGAGCTGGAAGCCGTATTTTTCCGTGAGCGTGGCGCGGGCGCGCTCCAGCAGGGCCAGCACCTCCTGTCCGTAGATTCCCGCCTCGCGCGCGCTCATGCGGAGGATGAAGTGCTCGTTCGTCAGCGTCTGGAACTTGTCCATCGTGTCCTTGAGCGTGACGAGGTTGTAGGCCCCCACGTCGTAGCCGTCCTCCTTGTTGACGGCCTCGGCCAGCTCCCAGCCCTCGGTCTCCTCGCCGAGCCGCAGCAAATCCTGCGCGAGCTGCGCCTTGGCCGGCGTGAAGCTTTCATCGAACCGCAGCGCCCGCCGCTGGCACGCCGCGCCCTCGGCGAAACGGTATTTCTGCGAGAGCTTGCGGCCGATGAGATGATCCACGGCGGGATTCTTCTTCCAGAATTTCAGCGCCGTGGCGCGGGCCTTGTGCTCGGCGTCGGCATCGCTTTTCAAATGCGCGAGCACGGCGCGATACGCCCAGGCCTCGGGGTGCGCGGGATTCACGGCGTCAATGCGTGCGAGCGTCTCCGCCGCCTCGGCGTAGTCCTCGGCGTCCACCTGGTAATCGGCCAGCAGCAGCAGGCTGGGGGCGTGATTGCTGTTCTGGTTCAGCGCGGCGTCGAGGATTTCCAGCATCTGCCCGCGGTCGCCGAGCGCGTGGGACTTGGCGAGGCCAAAAAGAAAATCAACGTCGTTGGTGAATTTTTTCAGCCCATCCTGGAACGACCGGGCGGCGAGCGCGAAGTCCTGCTTGTCCAGCGCCAGTTCGCCGGCGGCCAGGTGCACCTCGCGGCAGGCCGGGTCGGTCTTTTTCGCGGGGTCATAGACTTTTTCCAGCACGAGCTTGGGGTCGGCGCCGAGTAGCAGGGCCGCGCGCCCGATGATGATCCGGTTCGTCGCGTCGCGGAAGGCCCAGGTGCGCGAACTGGCGAGCTGGTTGATCTCGGCGAGCATGTCCTTCGCGCGATCCTCCTCGCCGTTGGCGAGGAACACATCGCGCCCCAGCAGCCGGAGCTGGATGCTGCTGTTCATCGGGTAGCGCTCCAGCGCGTTGGTGAGCGCGGCGAAGGCGTTGGTGTATTGGCCGGTGGCGAGCTGCGCGCGCAGGAGCAGGAGATGCCAGCCCTCGTCCGCGTCGTCGGACTTCACGGCCCGGGTGGCGAGGCGCAGGCAGTCCTGATACTGGCCGGTGCGGAATTTTTTATCGGCCTCCGCCAAATCCGCCGCGCGTGCGAGGCCCGCCAACGCCAGCGACGCAGCCACGGCGGCCAAGAATGGCCGGAGGCTCTGGGCGAGTGCGCGCATAGTTCTGTTGTCCGACGGAAACGCCCGCGAAAGATTCGAGGCCATTGTCCCGCGATGGAATGCTGGCGGGAAGATACGGCGCGCGCGGCGGAAGGCAACTTCATAGAAAACTGCGCCCGCGATTTTCATTTTCATTTCCCCGGCGGCTGGCCTATAAACTGGCGCTTGTGACACCGGACACCTTTGCCAGAGAAATTGCCGAGGCGCTCAAGGCCTACGACAAATACATCGTGTGCGTGGACAAGACGCCGGAAGACTGCCAGACGTCGCTAGTCTCGCTGGTGGACAAGGCCATCAAGGCCTACCACACGCGCGCGCCCGGCCTGCGCCATGGCATCGCGCTGGACAAGCAGGTCACGATCATCTTGAGCCAGTCCGACGGCGAGGTGCCGCTGTGCGCGATTTACTTCAACCTCTCCTCGCCCTATCACCGCCGCCAGGAAACCCGCAAGGCCAAAGTGGAACAGGAAGGGTGAAGCGCCGCCGCCCCATTGAGCGCGGAGGCCATGGGGTGGAAATTCATCGCCGCGTTCCCCGGCGCCGCCCGCCGCTGCCGGGCATTGCAATGCCCCCGGGCCGGGTGCTACAACTCGCCGAATTTCGCATGGCATGAGTTTCATCTCGTGGAGCTTTGTGGTCCTGTTCGCGCTGGTGTTCGCGGCCCGGCTGGCCTTCAGCCGGCGGAACACCGGCGCGCCCTATCTTTTGATCCTGCTTGCGGCGAGCGTGGTTTTCTACGGCTGGCACGTGCCGTGGTATCTGCTGCTGCTCGTGTTCAGCTCGGCGGTGGATTACTTCGCGGCGCTGTGGATTGACCGCAGCCCGGCGGGCTCCGCGCGGCGGAAATGGCTGATCGCCGCCTGCGTGAGCGCCAACCTCGGCCTGCTGGCGGTGTTCAAGTATTGGAACTTCGGGCTGTCCACGCTCGAATCATTGCTCGAAATGGCCGGCGTGCCGGCGAAGCTGCCGCACTCGAACCTGATCCTGCCGATGGGCTTGAGTTTTTACACGTTCGTGGCGATGGGCTACGCGGTGGACGTGTATCGGGGGAAAATTCCACCGGAGCGCAGCTTCTGGAAGCTGTTTCTGTTCATCAGTTTTTTCCCGCACCTGATGGCCGGGCCGGTCATCCGGGCGAAGGACTTCCTGCACCAGCTCTACCGGAAGCGGCGGGTGTGCGCGCCGGTGTTTTACGAGGGGATGTGGCTGATCATCCAGGGCGCGTTCCTGAAGCTGGTCTGCGCGAACAACCTGGCGAACACGGTGGACCGCCTGTGGAACGCGCAAACCATCGCGCAGGCCGGCTCGGCGGATCTGGCGGCGATGGCGCTGATGTATTCGGGGCAGATTTTCTGCGACTTCGCCGGCTACTCGAACATGGCGCGCGGCATGGCCTACCTGCTCGGCTTCCGCTTCCCGGTCAACTTCAACAATCCCTACATCGCCGCGTCGTTCAGCAATTTCTGGCAGCGCTGGCACATCACGCTGTCCACCTGGCTGCGGGATTATTTCTACATTTCGCTGGGCGGCAACCGGATTTCCCCGCGGCGCACCTACATCAACCTCATCGTGGTGATGGTGCTGGGCGGCCTGTGGCACGGCGCGGCGGCGACGTATGTGGTGTGGGGGGCCATCCACGGCGCGGCGCTGGCCGGGGAGCGGCTGCTGGGACTCGGCCAGACCGGTGAACAATCACGGGGCCGGGCGGCGAAACTGGCGTGGCTCGTCGTGGTGCAGGTGGTCGTGCTGGTGGCCTGGGTTTTTTTCCGCAGCCCGGGTTTGCATGAGGCCGTGAATTTCCTGAAAAGAATCCTGCACTGGGAAGGAAGTTTCCTGCCCTCGCCCGCGCTGCTGCAAATGATGGTGTTCCTCGTGCCGCCGGCCATCATGCACCTGCGCGGGGCGCTGGTGGAGCGCGGCCTCGTGCCGCCGATGGGCCGCTTCGAGCAGGCGGCGCTCGCGGGCGCGCTGCTGTTCCTGACAATGATCGGCTACGGAATCAACAATGCCTTCATCTACTTCCAGTTTTAGCCCGGGCCGGAAGCGTGCGCGCCACCGGCGGCTGTTCGCGGTGTTCGCCGCCAGCTTCGGCGTGCTGGCCGTCGTCAGCGCCGCCGTCTGGGCGCGGACGCCGGACGCGCTCAAGCGCCAGCGGATGCCCGTGCTGGAAGCGCCCCCGGCGGACAAGGGCGAGCGCTATCTCTCCTCCTTTCGCGGCGTGAGCGTGGGGCACTACCTGCATTTCTCCGGCATTGATTCGGAAATGATCCGCCACTTGCGCGAGGCCGACGTGCTGATCATCGGCAATTCCCGCGTGCAGTTCGGCTTTCCCCAGAGCGTCATGAAGCCGTTCTTCGCGCGGCACGGCCTGAAATACTACGCGCTCGGCTTCCCCTACAGCGAGACGATCACGTTCCCCTGGCGGCTCCTCCAGAAATACGACCTGCACCCGCGCTGGGTCGTGGTGAACGAGGACATCATCTTCTTCAACCAGCCGAGCGACTACGCGGCGGAGGTGATGCGCTCCCATCCGTTCAACGCCTGGCAGAACCACTTTGAAACCGACGCGACGTATGCGGCCATCCGCGCCCTGCACCGGGTGCTACCCCACTTGAAAGTCCTGCGCGCCAACGTGGCCGATCCGGTTCCCTTCCGCTCGCGCGAGGATGGCACGGTGCTCTTCATCGGCACGCCGGCCAAACCGGTTCTCATCCGCAACTTTCCGCAGCACCACCACTCCGTCTATGACGAGGAAGTGCGGACGGCCGCGGCCTTCAAGGCCGAAGTGGAGCGGCGCGGCGGCCAACTGGTCTTCACCTACGTCCCCAAGGTCAACCCCCTGCGCCCCCACGCGGTGGAACTGGCCGCGCGGTTGAACGTCCCGCTCGTCTCGCCCGTGCTCGAGGGCCTGGAGAGTTTCGACACTTCGCATCTCACCGCCGGCAGCGCCGTGCGGTTTGCAACCGCGTTTGTGCAGGAGTTTGAAAAGGTTCTCGCCACCGCCGGCCCGCGCCCCAAGTAGCCACCGCCATGCGCCTGCTCAAACAAACTCTCAAGCGGCTGTTTTCCGGGACGGCCCAGCTTTTATTGAAACTGCCGGGCGCGGGATCGTTTGTGGACCGCCTTGCCTACGAGCGCCGCCGCCATCTGCGCCGCCAGTGCGAGCGCAGGCTGCGCGAACGCGGGCTTTACGGCGATGAAGTCATCTTCGGCCCGTTCCAGGGCTTGAAATACACTTCGGAATGGGCGTCCAGCCGGTTTGAGAAAATGCTCGGCGCTTACGAAGCCGAGCTGCACCCCGCCGTCGAGCGCGTCTGCCGGACGCCCTACGCGGACGTGATCGTCGTCGGCAGCGCGGAGGGATATTACGTCACCGGGCTGGCCCGGCGCATGGCGGGCACGACCGTTCACGCGTATGACATCAACCCCGCCGTGCTCGCGCAATGCCGCCGCAACGCCGAACTCAACGGCGTGCTGGCGCGCGTGAAATTCGGCGCGGCGTGCGATTGCCAGACGCTGCAGACCCTGCCGCTCGCCGGGCGCACGTTCCTTCTGTGCGACTGCGAAGGCTACGAAATGGAACTGCTCGACCCGGCCAAGGCCCCGCGCCTGGCGGAGATGGACATCCTCGTCGAGATTCACGACTTCATCAACCCGGCCATCTCGCGGACGCTGCGCGAACGGTTCGCGGCCACCCACGAAATCGAAGTCATCTCCTCGCGCGGGCTGGACTACGAAAACTATCCCGCGCTGCGCCAGCTCAACTTCAACGAAATCTACGCGATGGTGGGCGAGGAGCGCTACGGCCTCATGGACTGGTTTTTCCTCCGCGCCAAATCCGGCCCGCCCCGCGCCGCATGATCCGCTGGCTGCACCGCTCCCGCGTGGAAGCCCGCGACCGGCTCCGCAATGCCGCCGCCTTGCAGCGGCTGGCGGGCTTCCTCCGCCTGGGCAAAGCCCGCCTCGCGCCCTCGCTGCCCGCGCGTTTGAATCTGCTCGCCGATTCGTATCGCCTCCTGCTCGCCACGGGCCGGCCCGATGCGGCGGAAAAAAAACTGCGGCCCTTCGTCGAGGATCCGCCGCGCGCCGCCGTCTGGCGCGACGAGCGCATCGGCTGGGCGCGGTTCGGGCGGCCGTTCGAGCCGGGCGTGCTGACCAAAAGCATCGTCCTCAAACCCTGCCTCGGCCCGCGCGAGAAGGGCGTGCTGCTGCTCTCCTTTGAATACAACCTGCCGCCGCTCCTGACCGCGCCGCGCGTGAAAGAGCTGCTGCGCGACTACACGATCATCTGCGCCACCTCGTGGTCGCCCACGCAGTTCCAGGCCGTCTGGGCCGCCGCGCACCTGCCGGACGCGGACGTTTTTTTCATGCTGTCGAACGCGCGCGACGCCGAGTGGTGGGGCCGCCTGAACAGCGGGACTTTCACCATGCCGCTGTTCATCAGCAGTTGGATCAGTCCCGCCGACTACCAGCCGCGCCCGAAGGACGAGCGCGCGATTGACATCCTCATGGTCGCCAACTGGGCGCCGTTCAAACGCCACTGGGTTCTTTTCAAGGCGCTGTGCCAGATGCGCCGAAAACTGCGCGTGGTGCTCGTCGGCCAGCCCGAGGCCGGGCGCACGCCGGAGCACGTCATGGCCGAGGCGGAGGCGTTCGGCGTGCGCGAACAAATCGAGTTCCGCAGCCGCCTGCCGATCGGCGAAGTCACCGCGCTGCAATGCGCGAGCAAAGTCTCGCTCGTCCTCTCGCGCCGCGAAGGCTCGTGCGTCGTCGTGACCGAATCCCTGTTCGCCGACACGCCGGTGGGCCTGCTGCGCGGCACGCACATGGGCTCGGCGTCCTATATCAACCCGCAGACCGGCGTGTTTCTTGATGAGGCGAATCTCGCGGCGGAACTCGGCGCGTTCTTGGATCGGCACGAACAGTTCGCCCCGCGCCCGTGGGCGGTGGAAAATATCAGTGGCCCCGTCTCCACCCGGCGCAGGAACGACGTGCTCCGCACGCACGCGCTCCAGCGCGGGCAGGAGTGGACGCGCGACATCTGCCCGCTGGGCATCCGCCCCAACCCGCGCCACGTGAACCCGGACGACGAAAAACGGATGTTGCCTGTGCAGGCGGGGATGGGCGAAAAATACGGCATCCGTTTCGCGTGAGCGCCCGCGCGGGCGCAATGACATGAGCGATCACACAACCCAGAACGTGCCGCAGGAGCTGGCCTACCAGGCCCGCCAGGCCGACGCCCTCGGCGCGGTGCAGCCCACGCCCGAGGCCACGCTCCGTCGTTATCGCGACCACACGGGCTGGCGCATCCACAACAAGGATTTCCTCTTCCACTGCGTCAAAAAATACGCCCCGAAGCGCGTCTGCGACTTCGGCTGCGGCGCGGGGGAGACCAGCACCGAGCTGGCGTGGATTGGTTACCAGGTGACCGGGTTCGACCTCTCGCCTGAATTGATCGAGCTGGCGAAGCGCCGTGCGCTACTGGACAAGGTGGTGGATCGCGTGCAGTTCCTCGTCGCCGACGCCGCGCAGTTGCAGCTCAACGCCGCGAACTTCGACCTCGTGCTCGTCCAGGGCGTGCTGCACCACATCCCGATCCGCGAGGGGCTGGACACGCTGCACGCGCTGCTTGCGCCCGGCGGCGTGGCGGTCATCCAGGAACCGATCATCTTTTCGACTGCGCTGCGCCGCCTGCGCGACCTCACGCCCGTGCCCAAAGACATCAGCCCGAACGAGCGCCAGCTGGAGCCGGCGGACATCGCGCTGGTCGCGGAAAAATTTGAAATCGTGGAACGGCGCTACTTCAACCTGCTCACGCGCCTGCAACGGCTGGTGCCCGGCTGCTTCCCGAAGGTGCGCGGCGCGTTCCGCACCGGTCTGGCGTGGCTCGACGGCGCGCTGCTCACGTGCGTGCCGCCGCTGCGGCGCTTCGCCGGCGCGCTCGTGCTGGTCGCCCGCAAACGCTGACGCCCGCGCTCCGACCACCTGATGCATCCCGCGCTGCTCGCTCCGTTCCGGCTTCTTCGCGAAGCGCGCAGTGTCCTGCGCCTCCCGCACGCCGTGCCGGACACCCGCGCGCTGTTCCGCTGCTGGCTCGCGCTGCGGCTGGCCGCCGGGCGTGGTGACTCGCAGCCGTTTTCCGCACGGCTCGGCCCGCTCACGCTGCACGCCCATTCATGGATGGAGATGGATTTCCTGTTCAACGAGGTTTTTCTTGGCCGCGAATACTTCGTGGCACTGCCCGGCCCCGCGCCGCGCCTCATTGACTGCGGTGCGAACATCGGCTTCGCCACGCTCTACTTCAAGCTGCGCCATCCGTCGGCGCGCGTCACCTGCTTTGAGCCGAATCCCAGTTGCTTCGCGCTGCTCGAAAAAAACGTGCGCGGCAACGATCTGGCGGACGTGGAGCTGATTCAGGCCGCGTGCGGACGCGAAAACGGCGCGGCGAAATTTTACATGAGCACGGGCTTTTCCCCGATGAGCAGCCTCGACGAACGCCGCGCCCGCGACGGCGCCGCCTGCGACGTCCGCGTGGTCCGGCTCTCCGACTCCGTTGACGGCGAGGTGGACCTGCTCAAGCTCGACGTGGAGGGCGCGGAGTGGGGCGTGATCGAGGACTTGATCGCCTCGGGAAAAATGGCCCGCGTCCGCCGGATGATCATCGAGTATCACCACCGCTGCGGCGCGAAAAATTCCGAGGCCGGGCGTTTCCTGCAACTGCTGGAGGACGCGGGCTTCACTTATTCCGTGGGCGCGTTTGTCACCCCGGTGCGGAAATACGCCGGCACATTTCAGGACGTGATGATCTACGCGGCGCGGCGCGGCACCGGCGGCGCTGCCGAACCGGGCGGCACCGCGCCCGGCCTTGAACTGGTCAACGAGCAATTGCAGACGGACAAGCCGCTGCGGCCCGCCTCGTGGGCGCGGCCCTGGCGTCGGCTGCGCGACACCCGCCGCATCCTGCGCCTGCCGGACGCGAAGCCCGGCGCGCGCGCGCTGCTCGAAGCCTGGCGCGAAATTGGAAGCGCAAAACTCGTCGCGCCCGGCGAACCGGCTCGCTGTCGCCTTGCCAGCCACACGCTTTTCGCGCGCGACACGGAGGAGCTTTGGCGCTGTTTCGACGATGTTTTTTTTGGCCGCCACTGGGATGCCAAACTGCCCGGCGACGCCGCGCTCGTGGTGGATTTCGGCGCGGGCATCGGTTTTTCGACGCTCTATCTGGCGCTCGCCCATCCGGCGGCGCGGGTGCTGGCGTTTGAATCCGATCCCGCCGCCGCCGCGCTGCTGAACCGGAACGTCCGCGAAAACCGGCTGCAAAATGTCACGGTTGTTTCCCCGGGCAGTGGATCGCCTTCAGAATGGCTGGCCGGCCAGTTGAGCGAGCCGGTGGATTTTCTAAAGCTGGACGCGGGCGAAGCCGCGCTGCCGGTTTTGGTGGCGTTGCAGTCCACGGGCAAACTCGCGCTGGTGAAGCGGCTGGCCGTGCGCGGTTTTCACCGGCGCGCCGCCTCCGAAAACGGCTTGGGGCGTCTGCTGCGTCTGCTCGAAGCGGCGGGCTTCACGTATGACCTGCTGGGGCACGTCCCGCGAGAGTCGCAATTTTCCACGGAGGGCCAGGCGTTCATGGTCTTCGCGAGCCGGCTGGCGGAAGGATGAAATCATGCGTGCCGCCGCCTTATTCCGAGCGTCTTCCAGTTTTCTCCAATGTCTGCTGGCGTGCCTGGCGCTGACGGGCTGCGGGCAACAGAATCCAACCCCCGTGCCGCCGCCAGCGACGCGCGTGGAGCGCGATTTGATTTTTACTCGAACGCCGGAACGAGCCTTGGGCCTGGACTTGCATCTGCCCGCGTCGGGTTCGCCGCCGTTTCCGCTCGTGATTTACATTCACGGCGGCGGCTGGCGCGAGGGCGACAAGGCGGAGGTCACAAATTATTTCGGCTGGCTGCCCGCCCACGGCTACGCGGTGGCGTCCATTGAGTATCGCTTGAGCCACGAGCGGACTTTTCCCGCGCAACTGGAGGATTGCCAGGCCGCCGTGCGCTGGCTGCGGGCCAACGGCGCGCGCCACGGGCTGGCCGTGGAAAAAATCGCGGTCATCGGCGTCTCGGCGGGCGGGCATCTGGCCGCGCTGCTCGGCACAACCGGCGGGCAGGCGGACTTCGACCGCGCCGGGCCGCATCCCGAAGTGTCGAGCCGCGTGACGGCGGTGGTGGATTTCTTCGGCCCGGCGGATCTCGTCACGCTGGGCCGCGCCAAAACCCGGGTGAATCACGCGGCGAAAGACTCCTGGGTTTCCGGGCTGCTGGGCGGGCCGGTCTTGGAGAACGAGGAGAAGGCGCGGCGGGCCAGCCCGGTGCATCAAATCGGAACCGATGCCGCCGCGTTCCTCTGCCTGCACGGCACGGCGGATGATTTGATCCCGTTCGAGCAAAGCGCGGTGCTGGTGGAAAAACTGCGCGCGGCGGGCGCGGCGGCGGAGTTGATTCGCGTCGAGGGCGGGCGGCACCGGGTCGTGCCGGATATGCTGACGCCGGGCAACCGGGAGCGCGTGCTTGCGTTTCTCGCCGCCCAGTTGCGGCGCGACTGAAATTCCCGGTTCAAAAAATCCGTCCCCCGTGCCAGACTCCCGGCGTTCAATGGCAACCGCGACCAACGACGACTTGAAAAAACTCCTGCTGGGCGGCGACCCCGCCTTCTGGGAGCGGCTGGCCGTCCGCACGCGCGAGGCGGCGGAGTTCGACGAACTGTTTTTCCTCTCCTCGCTCCGCAAGAAGGCGCACAAGCGCGGCGTGCCCCTGCCATCCGCGACGCCGGAGAAGCTCCGCCTGGCGCTGGTGGGCGGCTACAGCCTGTATCCGCTGCATGAACTGCTGGAGCACTTTCTGGAAACCCAGGGCGCGCCGGTGGAACTGTTCGTGGGGGATTACGATAATTTCACCTCGGAAATCACGGACGGTGCGGGCCGGCTCCACGCGTTCCGTCCGCAGGTCCTGTTCTTCCTGCCGTCGGCGCGGTTTGGCAAGTATCCCGGCCAGTTGACCGACCCGCGCGCGGCGCAGGAGGCCGAGGCCCGGCGGCTCGTGCAGCACCTGCTCGACCTGTGCCGCACCGCGCACGAGCGGATGCAGTGCGAGGTGGCGCTCGCCAATTTCGTGCTGCCCGCGCGGCATGACCCCGGCCCCTACCGCAGCCGGACGCTTGGCTCCGACTGGAATTTTCGCAAGCTGGTGAACCTGGAACTCGGCCTGGCCGCGCCGCCTTACGTCCACATCTGCGATTTGGAATTCCTCGCCAACCGCCGCGGCGCCCACGGCGCGCTGGACGACCGCGCGTGGTTCGAGAGCAAGCAGCCCGGCTCGCCCGCGTTCCTCGTGGATTTCAGCCGCGAACTGGCGCAGCTCATCCTGTCCCTCCGCCGTCCGCCGAAAAAAGTCCTCGTGCTCGATCTCGACAACACGCTTTGGGGCGGCGTGGTGGCGGACGACGGCCTGGAGGGCATCGAGGTGGGCGACACTTCGCCGCGCGGCGAGGCGTTCAAGGCGTTTCAACGCTACGTCAAGTCGCTGAAGGATCGCGGCGTGCTTTTGGCCGTGTGCAGTAAGAACGATCACGCGAAGGCCGCCGAGCCGTTCGAGAAGCATCCCGAAATGGTGCTGCAACTGTCCGACTTCGCCGCCTTCACGGCCAACTGGGAGCCGAAATCCGACAACCTCCGGCGCATGGCGGCGGAACTGAAACTCGGCCTCGACAGCTTTGTGTTTGTGGACGACAACCCGGCGGAGGTGGACATCGTCCGGCAGTTCGCTCCCGAGGTGACCGCAATTTATCTCGGCCCCGATCCCGCCGAGTATCTTGCCACGCTGCAGGACTGCCGCCTCTTCGAGCCGCGCAGCATCACGGCGGATGATTTGCAGCGCACGACGCAATACCGCTCCGAGCAGGAGCGCCAGTCGCTGCTGGCCTCCGTCACCGACATGGACGCCTACCTCGCCTCGCTGGCGATGGAGGGCGTCATCAGCGAGTTCACCGCGCTGGACGCGCCGCGCCTCTCGCAGCTCATCAACAAGAGCAACCAGTTCAACCTCACCACGCGCCGCCGCACCGAGGCCGAGGTGCTGGCGCTCCTGGGCGATGCGGCTTACGTCACCTTTTCCATGCGCCTCAAGGATCGCTTTGGCGACCACGGGCTGATTTCCATTGTCATCGGACACAAGCAGGGGACGAATCTCGAAATTGACACCTGGCTGATGAGCTGCCGCGTGCTCAAGCGGCAGGTCGAGGAGGAAGTCTTGAACGAACTCGCCCGGCTCGCGCGGGCGCAGGGCTGCACGCGGCTCATCGGCGTCTATCTGCCCACGGCCAAGAACGAGATGGTCAAGGATCACTATCCCCGCTTTGGCTTCGCGACGGTTTCCGAAACGCCGCCGCGATCCGAATACGCCCTCGACGTGACAAATTTCCAACCCGTTCCCACCAAAATCAAAATCCTGCGCCGCGCCTATGAACCAAGCTGAAGTCATCGCCAGACTGCAAACGATCTTCGACGACATCTTTCTCGAACCGGTGAAGCTCACGCCGCAGTTGAGCGCGACGGAGGTCGAGGAATGGGATTCGCTCCTGCAAATCTCCATCGTCGTGGCGGTGGAAAAGGCCTTTGGCGTCCGCTTCCGCGTCGGCGAGGTGGAAACGACGCGCAACGTCGGCGAGTTCGCCGACCTCATCGCCCGCCGCCTGCAGGAGAAATAACGGGCAGATGGAGCCGGCGTTCACATCTTCCCGGCAGGCGTCGGCGTTCGCGCTGCTGCTGCTGGCCTTGCTGGCATTGCCGGCGGTGGTCGGGCGCACCGGCGCGCTGGATCGCGCGCAAGTCTACCCCACCATTCCCGTCGCCGCCGGGCCTTACGCTTACATCCATCGGCAAATCTTTGAGGAGAAGGGCGAACTCGACATCGCCTTCGTCGGATCATCCTTCATGTGGGCGGGAATCAACACGCCCTACGTGCAACAGCAGCTCACCGCCGCGCTGGGCCGCGAGGCGAAAGTCGTCACGCTCGCCAGTGTCTGGCCGGGGCTGGATCGCGATTATGCGCTGCTGAAGGATTTGCTCTCGCGACGCAAGGTGAAGCTGCTGGTGCTGAATTTCCCCAACCGCGAACTGCCCACGGATGATCCCGACTTTGTCATCAACCGCGTCTCGGCCACGCCGCACATCCAGGCGTTTCGGTTTTATCGCGCCGGGGAATTCCCCGAAGTCGCCGACGGACTGCCCTTCACCTCGCAAGCCTCGCTCTATGCCAGTGCGGTGCTGGGGATGCCGCGCCACTTGTTGAGCCGGGTCAGGCCAGATTTCACCGCGCCCGCCGAGGCGGAACTCGAACTGGGCGCGCACAAAGTCCGGCGCGGCTATTACGGAGCGCCGTATGCGGAGTGGCGTCCTGCACCACCGGCCATCGATCCGGAAGAGATGATTTACCGCGACGCGACACGCAGCTCGTTTCGATTTTATCAGGAACCGATGCCGCCGTATCAGATGCACTTTGTCCGGCTGATCGGCCAGTTGCTCCGCGAAACGAAAGTGCCGGTGGCGATTCTGCACATTCCCCACGCGTGCGAGCGCAAAGTGGACGCGGTGGAGGAGCGGCTGAACTGGCCGGAGTTGCTCGGCGTGTCCGCGCTGCTGATCGGCGTGCCGCCCGCGCGGCTCTTCGCCGGCCTCGGCGACGAGGAAATCAAGCGGCTCTATTCCAGCGACCATTTGAACGACAACGGCAACGCCTATTTCACCCGCGCCGTGACGCCGGCGTTGGTGCGGGTTTTCACCGAGCATGAAAAAAAACCTTGAGCCGTTGATCTACGCCGTGCTGGTGGTGCTGGGTCTGGCGGCACTCGGCCTGTTCGCCGTGCTGCCGAAGTATTCGCTCATCACCGGGCTGGTCTACAAAGGGTTTTGACCGCGATGAGCCTTGGATTTCTTCTGGCCGGACTGGCGCTCTACCTCGCGGCGGGGCGGGTGATCGTGCGGCGCTGCCGGGGCGGCGGGCGCGACGCGCTGTTCGCGCTGCTGAACATCGGGGCGGTCTATGCGCTGTATTATCCGCTGGGGCATTTGAAGTCGGCGGCGCTGTTCGTCGCCTACCTCGCGCTGGTGACGGCGCAGTTTTTAATTCTGCGCGTCTGCGTTGCAAAAAAATCCGGGGTGATCTGGGCCGCCTTCGCCGCGCCGCTCGTGGCGCTGGCGGTGATCAAGTATCTGCCCGCGCTGGTGGATCCGGTTCAATTGCTGCTTGGCCGCAAGTCCGACCGCGCGCTGGCGGAACTGTTCGTCGGCATTTCCTACCTTGCGTTCCGTTCCAGTTACCTCGTGCTGGAGGTTCGCAACGGCGTGATTCCCGCGCCCACGTTCTGGCAATATCTCGGCTTCTGCTTCTTCGCGCCCACAATGGCCGTGGGGCCGATCAATGCCTACGGCAAGTTTCGCCGGAGCCTCGAAGGCGCGCCGGCCACCGCGCCCCCGGCGGGCCGCGCCGCGCTGCGGCTGCTCGTGGGCGCGATCAAATATCAGTTCCTCGCCGGCCTGTGCAACCAGTTGACGTATTCCGGCCTGCTGCTGGACGGCCATCCGCACCACTGGCTTGATCTCTTTGTGGCCGGAGCGTTTTACTACCTGTATCTCTACTGCAACTTCTCCGGGTTCTGCGACATGGCCATCGGCGCAGCGGGGCTGCTGGGCATCACGGTGGAGGAAAATTTTCAGAATCCGTTCGCCGCGCGGAACGTGAAGGACTTCTGGAACCGCTGGCACATCACGCTCTCGACTTACATGAGGGACGTGGTTTTCACGCCCCTGTCGAAAACTCTGGCGGGGCGGTTCGGCCCGGCGAACGCCCATCACGCCATTGCCCTCGCCATCGCGGCGGTGTTCCTCCTCGTCGGCGTGTGGCACGGGCTGGGCTGGCACTTCGCGGCGTTCGGTGCAATGCACGCGCTCGGCGTGGTGGTAAACCACTACTACACCCTCGGGCTGAAAAAGCGGCTGGGCAAGGAGCGCTTCAAGACTTACAACCAAAGCGTGTGGATTCGCGCGGTAGCGGTGGGCACCACGTTTGTCTATGTGGCCGCGAGCTTTTTTCTGTTTGCGAACGACTTTGATGCCATGCGCCAAATCATCGCCAGCCTCCGCTGGAATTAATTGTGAACACTGCCCCGGAACAACCGCGCGACCTGGACTACGAGGCCATCGTTGAAGGGATGGAAGCCGGGCGGGAATACGCCATCACGCCCGCCGTCTACGAAAACTTTCTCGCCGCCTTCGACGACCACAGCCCGATTCACGTGGACGAAGCGCACGCGCGCGCGCGCGGCTTCGCTGGCAAGGTGATGCACGGCGCGATTCTGAACGGCTTCGTCTCGCACTTTGTCGGGATGCACTTTCCCGGACGCCGCAGCCTGCTGCTCTCCGTGGACTTGCGCTACGCCAAGCCCTCGTTTCTCGGCGACCGGCTCAATCTCAAGGCCAGGGTTAGCCAGAAGGTGGACGCGCAGCGCGTCATCGTGCTGCACCTCGCCTTCCACAATCTCACACAGGGCGTCATCGCCGCCACGGGCCGCGCCCAGGTGGCAGTGGGCCGGGATTGACGCCATGCAAACCTCCACCGTCATCGTCACCGGCGGCACCAAGGGGTTGGGCCGGGAAATCTCGCTCGCCTTTGCCCGGCGTGGCCACCACGTGCTGGCGCTGTATCACCGTGACGAACAATCCGCCGCGAAACTCGACGCCGACTTCGCCGCGGAAAAACTCGCGGGCCGCGCGTTCCGCCACGATGTCGCCGACGCCGGTGAAAACGCCGCCGTCTGGACGCTGCCGGAAATTCGTGAGGCGTCGTCGCTGGTTTTGATTCACAACGCCTGCGCCGCCTTTGAGCCAAAGCCGCTGCATCTCCTGGCGTGGGAAGATTTCGACACCGGCCTGCAAGTGGCGCTCAAGGGCGGCTGGCTCCGCGCGCGCGCGCTGCTGCGCCCGATGCTCGCCGCGAAGCGCGGCCACCTCGTCACTGTGCTCTCGACGGCACTGCACGGCCCACCGCCCAAGGGCTTTACCGCCTACGCCGCCGCCAAGGCCGCGCTCCGGGCGTTCACACAGTCGCTCGCCGTGGAATACGCGCCGCGCGGGCTGAAAGTATTCTCCGTTTCGCCCGGCTTCATGGAAACCGCGCTGACGGCGAACTGGAACGCGCAGTTGAAGTCCGGCATCCGCGCCGCCGCGTCCGTCACCGACCCGGCGCATGCGGCGGGACGCCTTCTCGAACTGGTGGAAAGCGCGGCCACGCGCGGCCAGGGAGAGGACTATCCGCTTTGAACGCCGTCCTGCCGCTGCTCCTCCGCGTCAACGTCCTGCAGTCATGGCGGCGGCTCAAGGCGGTGCGCGAGCAGTCGAAGCTGCTCACGTCGCTCATCGGCGCGTTCGTGGTCGGCTACATTTCGCTTTCGTTCTGGCTGTTTTATCGCGGGCTGAAATTCATCTCCGGCTTTCCCGGCATGGGCGATTTTTTGATTGAGCGGCTGCTGTTTCTGCTCTTCGCATTCCTTTTTGTGCTGCTGCTGTTCAGCAACCTCGTCATTGGCTACACGAATTTCTTCCGCAACCGCGAAACCGCCTTCCTGCTCACGCTGCCCGTGCCGGCGCAGACGGTGTTCCGCTGGAAATTCATCGAGTCCGCCGCACTGGCGTCGTGGGCGTTCCTTTTCCTCATCGCGCCGCTGCTGGCGGCCTACGGGCTGAAAAGCCATGTGCCGTGGCATTTTTATTTCATCACCATCTTGCTCGTGGCGTTGTTCATCGTGCTGCCCGCCGTGGCTGGATCGTGGGCGGCGGTGAATCTTGCGCGGCACCTCGACCGCCGCGCTTTCCAGGTGATTGCGGTCATCGGCACCGTCGCGCTGCTGGTCGGCGCGCGGGTGTGGCTCAAGCCGGAGCCGCTCGACACCGCCGACACCGAGCTGCGCGTGATGGACATGCTCGACCGGCTGATGATGAAGACGCAGTTCTCCCAGTTCCCCGCACTGCCCAGCTACTGGCTCGCCGCCAGCGTGCAGAACTGGGCCGAGGGCGCGCGCGCGACGGCGGGCTTCTTCCTGTTCGTGCTGACGAGCCACGTCCTGTTCTTCGGCTTCCTCGCCTTCACGCGGATGGGAAAACTTTTCTTCGACGCCGCGTCGGTCGTGCAGAGCCGGGGCAGCGTGCTGTGGCAATGGCAGTGGTTCCGCGACTGGCAGGGCCGGCGCGGCAGCTTTGATTACGGGCGCGGCTTCGCCGAGCGGGCCGCCGGCTTGCTGCGGTGGATTCGCCCCGACGTGCGCGCGCTCGTGGTGAAGGACGCGCGGATGTTCTGGCGCGACACGACGCAGTGGGGGCAGACGCTGATGCTCTTCGGCCTGCTCGCGGTCTACATCATCAACCTGCGCCACTTCACTCGGCAGCTCTCGAACCCGTTCTGGGTCTATCTCGTCTCGTATCTCAACCTCGCCGCGTGCGCGCTCAACCTCGCCACGCTCACCACGCGGTTCGTCTTCCCGCAGTTTTCCCTCGAAGGAAAACGCCTGTGGATCATCGGCATGGCGCCGCTCGGCTTGCCGCGCGTGTTGAAGACGAAATTCGCGCTCGCCACCGCCGCGTCACTCACGGTGACGCTTGGGCTGATGACGCTCTCGTGCCGGATGCTCAAGCTGCCGTGGGAGCGCACGCTCTACTTCGCCGCGACCATCGCGGTGATGACCTTCGCGCTGAACGGCCTCGCGGTCGGGCTGGGCGCGCTGTATCCGAACCTCAAGGAGGACAATCCGGGGAAAATCGTCAGCGGCTTCGGCGGCACGTTCTGCCTCGTGTTGAGCTTTCTCTACATCGTCGCCTCGGTGATTCTGCTCGCGCTCGGCTCGCCGTGGGGACGGCTCGGGCTGAATGCGCCGTGGACCATCGCGCTCGCGCAGGCGGCCTTCGTCGCGCTGTCCTTCGGCGTCGGCTGGCTGCCGCTGCGGATGGGACTGCGGAGAGTTGCGGTGTTCGAGCACTGAAGCCGAACCCAAATCAGGAACCACGGAAGACACTGAACACACGGAAGCGCTTTCATTCCGTGTCGTCCGTGATTTCCGTGGTGGAGATTTCAGAATTCAAGTTATCCCCAAGCGGTGCATAACCGCCGCTTTACTCTCCCGCGCCCGCTTACTAGAGTCGCCGCATGGCTTCGCAATACGACGAGTCGGAATTCGTGGACACCGAGTATCAGGCGGCGAAAAGCGCCACGGCGGCGCCCGCCGGGCCGGCTTATTCCGCCGCTGGACGCGGCCCCACGCGCGCCGAGCTGGATTCCAAGGTCGGCGACACCCAGCAGCGGCTTGCCGAACTCAAGCGCGCGCAGGAGGAACTGGAGCGCGAGCGCGCCGGACTCGAAGAAGCCCGCCGCCGCCAGTCCGAACTCCACACGGGCCGCGAGGAAATGCTTCATCACCTCGCGCGCGGCCTGCAACTCCTCACCGAGGCCGAGTTCGCCGCGCGCCGCGAGTCCGAGCAGATGACCAAGACGCTCGCTGCGCTCAACGAATCGCTCACCAAGCTTCAAGGCATTCAGGAGGAAGGCTGGTCGAAGGAAAACTGGAACCTCGAACTCACCCGCGCCCTCACCATCATCGAAAACGCGCGCATGGAATGGAACAGCGCGCGCCTCAAGTGGCCGCTGCTCGACAGCGCGAAAACTCCCGAAGACGGCGCCGCGTCCGCGTCCGCCGGCCAGTCCGCGCCGGAGCAACTGGCGTCGCTCAATTTCTTCCAGCTCTGCAAGCTCGGCCTCGCACTCACCTGGCCGCTGCTCGTGCTGGGTTCCGTCGTGGTCGTGGTTTTGGTTCTCCGCCGCTGACGAACCGCCATGGTTTTCTTCAAGAAAAAAGCCGACCCGATTTCCGAGCACGCGCGCGAACTCAACGCCCGCATCGCCGCGCTGGAGGCGGAGATTCGCCAGCTCGATTCCCAGGCGGAAACCGCGACGGTGGTTCGCTCAAGATTCACGGTGCCGCAAACCGCACCGCGCCTGGCTCCGTCCCAACCCGCGCCCATCTTCGAGGAAGCGGTGTCCGGCCACGGCCCGCCGCCGGGCGAACCCGAAATCACGCCGTCGCATTTCAACGAACTCGGCGTCCGCAAGTTCGATCTCCTCGCCGTGTGGCGGCGTTTCAAGAATCATTTCTACGGCCCGCCGGTGAGCAACCCGAAGCTCGTCCGCTATCTCGCCAGCGGCGGTGTGCAGGGCCTGCGCCCGCTGCGCTACGAGAAGCGCGTTGCCCGCAACCGCACGCTCTTCCTGCTCGGCGTGCTGATTCTGGTTTTCTACGGACTCTTCGCGTTCCTGTTTCGGAACAACTAAAAAACTGTGAACTGATTATGAAAACTTTTGAAATTCCCACCAGCGAGGGAACTTTCATCGTCACCTTCACCGACAAGGGGCTGGCGGAACTGCGTTTTCCAACCGGCGTTCGGAGGGACGAGCTCCGCGAGTCCCAAACTTCGCGGCAAATGACAAAGTCGGGGACTCGCGTAGCTCGTCCCTCCGAAGCCGCCCTGCGCCAGTGGTTCAAGACGACCGAGGCCGTCTTGCTCGCGAGCCTCGCGGGCCGCGCGCCGAAAAAACTGCCGCCGCTCGATCTCTCGCATGGCACGGAGTTCCAGCGCGCGGTGTGGGACGTGCTGCGCGGCATCGCGCCGGGCCGCACGCTGACCTACGGCGAAGTGGCGGCAAAGATTCGCCGGCCCCGGGCTGTGCGCGCCGTCGGCGGCGCGTGCGGGGCGAACCCCGTGGCGGTGATTGTGCCGTGCCACCGCGTGCTGGCCGCGAACCGCAAGATCGGCGGCTTCTCCGGCGGGCTGGAGTGGAAGCGCAAACTGCTGGAAATCGAAGGCGCGCTTCCGCCTCAATAATTGTTCAGCACGTCAATCAGCTCCCGCAGCCGCCCGTAGTTTCGCCGGTTGAACTCGAAGGCGATGCGCCGGTGTTCCAGCGCCTCGCCGGCCTCTCGCTCCTCCGGCGCCGGCTCAACCACGCGGATTTTTTCGCCCGCGATGATGTCGGAAAAATCCTCGTTCAACGCCGCGAGCGCCGACGCCGTGGGCAGGTTCTTGAGCCGGATGACGAGCAGGTCGCGCACGTAGCGGCATGAGTGGTAGTTGCGGTAGAAGCGCGTGATCCATTTCACCGCCTGCTCGGCGTTGTCGGTGATTTGATAGAGGTTCAAATCCTGCTCGCAGATGAGCTGGTTGCGGAGGAGATGTTCGCGGACGTTTTTGTCCCACGTTTTCCAGTAGGTGCCGCCGGGCCGGTCCACGAGCACGAGCGGCATGAGCTGGCTCTTGCCCGTCTGCATGAGCGTGAGCGCCTCGAAGGACTCGTCCATCGTGCCGAAGCCGCCGGGGAACAGCGCGAGGGCGTCCGAGTGGCGGATGAAGGTGAGCTTGCGCGTGAAGAAATACTTGAAGGTGACGAGCTTCTTGTCGCCCTCGATGATCGGGTTCGCGTTCTGCTCCCACGGCAGGCGGATGTTCGCGCCGAAGCTGCGCTCCGGCCCCGCGCCCTCGTGGCCCGCCTGCATGATGCCCGGCCCCGCGCCGGTGATGACCATGAAGCCCGCGTCGGCGATCTTGCGCCCGAACTCCACCGCCTGCCGGTATTCCACCGAGTCCGGCTGCGTGCGCGCGGAGCCGAAAATCGTGACCTTGCGCGTGCCGGCGTAGGGCGCGAAGAGCTTGAAGGCGTAGCGCAATTCGCGCACCGCCGTCTGGATGACCAGCACGTCGCCGCGATCCTCCACGTCCTTGAGCAGCTTGAGCGCGTTCTCGACAAGGTCGGCGACAAGGTCGGGATTGTGGCCGCCGCCCTTGAGATCAATGAGATCGAAAATGCGGCGGCGCAACTCTGCGTCCGTTGGGGAACGACTGGGCTTGTCCATGCGGTGAAGTTATCCAAGCCCCCCGGCATGGCGGCAACACAAAACCGCGCCCTGCTCCCGTTCTCCGAATAAATCCACGGGGACACGGAGTTTTGAGCCACAGATGAAACACGGGCGTCCACGGCCCATGTGATGAAGGACATCCTCGCGGGAACTGTTTTTCCAACCGCCTCGAATTGAGGTGGCCGCTCGAGAACGTTTTCAAACAGTCTCAATCCCGCCGGCTGAATTAAAGCTCTCCATTTGAACTTTCGCCGCCAAAACAAGTTTTCAACTCCCCAAGCTGGTTTTCCGCATTCACTGACAGCACGCAGAAGTCCGCCAGCTGGCCCGCCTCCAGCGAAATTTTCAGCCCCATCAATTCGGCGGGCCGCAGCGAGAAGTGATCCCACACGTCCTGCCAGCGGCGGTCGAGCATCCGCGCCGCGCGGAACACGCCTTCGATGGGCCGCAGCGCCGAGCCGGCGAAGTTTGGTTTGCCCGGCTGCCGCACGATTTGATCCGCGCCGACTTCAAGCTCGATTTTGCCAATCGTGTAGCGGCCCGGTGGCGCGCCGGCGGCGGCCATCGCGTCGGTGGTGTAATAAATTTTCTTCGCGTCCACCACGCGATGCACAAGCCGGAACAGCGCGGGCGAAACGTGAAACGTGTCGGGAATCAGGCTCGGCGTGAGGCCGGGTGTCTCGAAGACGCGCCAAAGCACGTTGTCGTGCCGGTCAATCTGCTGCGGCAGCGCGTTGCCGAGGTGCGTGAAGCCCGTGGCCCCGGCCCGCACCGCCGCGCGCATCGTGTCGGCGGAGGCGTTCGTGTGGCCGAGGCTGATGGTGATGCCGAGCGAGCGGGCGAGCGCGATGGCCTCGATGGCCCCGGCGCGCTCCGGCGCGAGCGTGAGCAGCAGCGGGTCGCCGCCGGTGACGGCGCGCAACTCGCGGATGTGCTCCGGCGTCGGGTCGCACATCACGTCGGGATTGTGCGCGCCCTTGAAGCCTAGTTCAGTCGAGAGGAACGGCCCTTCCACATGCCAGCCAACGATGGCGTGGCGCAGCTCGGCATTCGCATCGCGAAGTTTTTTCAAGTGCCGCAGCCGCGCAAGCAGCGCGTTCCACTCGTCGGTGATGAGCGTGAGCAGGAACAGCGGGCAGCCGTCGCGGCGCAACTGCCGCGCGGCGGCGAGCAGTTGCTCCGTGGTGAGGTTGTCCTGCTGGAAATCCACGCCGCCGTAGCCGTTGACCTGCAAGTCCACCAGCGGCGGCGCGAGCCACAGGCCGGGCGGCGGCGCGTCGTTCACGTTTTCGAGGCTGGTGATTTTCCCGGCCTGCCAGCGCAGGCGCACGGGCTGGCCGGTGGCGTAATGCCGGGCATGGAGGATTCCATCATTCATGTTCAAACTGGTAGGGATGCGCTGCTGCGCGTCCCCAAAATACACGGACACGCGGCAGCGTGTCCCTGCCAAACAAAATGGTTGCCCAACACGGCTTGCATTGGACTCGCCTGATTCGTAGCCTCGACCACCGCTTTGATTCGAGAAAAATCGCGGGAAAAATTGGATTCACCCACGGTCATGGCCGCACCGGTAAAAACTTTTTCAGTGGACGCCCTGCAGGTTGCCGTCTTCGGCAGCGCGGAGGATTTTTTCACCACCGCCGCCGGGCACGCCCGGCAGCAGCTCGCCACGGCCATCGCGGAGCGTGGGGCCGCCGCCGCGATTCTCGCCACGGGCAACTCGCAGCTTCAATTCCTCGACACGCTCGCGCGGCTCGGTGGCGTGGACTGGCCGCGCGTCACGCTCTTCCACATGGACGAGTATCTCGGCCTCGGCGCGGAGCATCCGGCGAGCTTCATCCGCTACATGAGGGAGCGCGTGGAAAGCCGCATGAAGCCGGGGAAATTCCACTTCCTGCGCGGCGACACGCCGGACGCGGACGCGGAATGCCGCCGCTACGAAACGCTGCTGCGCGCGCAGCCCATTGACCTGTGCTGCCTTGGCGTGGGTGAGAACGGCCACCTCGCCTTCAACGACCCGCCGGTCGCGGACTTCCACGACCCGCGCTGGGTGAAGGTCGTCCCGCTCGACGAGACGAACCGCAAACAGCAGGCGGGCTACGGCCATTTCAAGTCGCTCGACGACGTGCCGCGCGCGGGAATCACGCTGACGATTCCCGCGCTGGTCGCGGCGCGCAAAGTCCTCTGCCTCGCGCCGGGGAAGTCCAAGGCGGCCATCATCCGCCGGATGTTGCGCGAGCCGGTGGGCACGGCGTGTCCGGCGAGTGTGCTGCGCCAGCAACCGCAGGCGTTGCTGCTGCTGGATGGGGAGTCGGCGAGTTTGCTGTGAGCGCACTTTGGAGTGCGCGGACTTGTCCGCGCTTTTGGCAGGCGACTTGTCGCTGTCGAACTGCGCGGCGCGGGGTTATCCACCGAGCCGCTGAGACGCGGCTTTGCCTGGCCGACAAGTCAGCCCGGCAGTCAAAGCGGTGACAAGTCACCGCACTCCAAATCGTTTCTTCAAAGTCATTGAACTGTCCGGCGAAGTTTCCCAAGATGCCCGCCTATGGGCGCTCAATGGAAACAGGCGGGCCGCGAGGCCAACGCGCAGAAAAAAGGCCAGATGGTCGTCAAGCTCGTCCGCGAAATCATGGTCGCGGCCAAGCTCGGCGGCGCCGACCCTGACTGCAACGCCCGGCTCGCCGCCGCCGTTGAGAAGGCCAAGAAGGCCAGCGTCTATCGCGACACCATCGAGCGCGCCATCAAGAAGGGCGCGGGCATCGGTGACGAGGCGGTGACTTACGAGACGGTGGTTTATGAGGGCTTCGCGCCGCACAAGGTGCCCGTCGTCGTCGAGTGCCTCACCGACAACCGCAACCGCACCGCGCCGGAAATCCGCCGGCTTTTCACCGCCGGCTCGCTCGGCCAGCCCGGCAGCGTCGGCTTTTTCTTCAACCACTGCGGCGTGGTCGAGGCCACGCACGAGGACGCGAACCGTGACGCCGAGGGCGACGCCATCGAGGCGGGCGCGCAGGAGATCGAATCGCTGGAAGCCAGCGAAGTGCCGGAGGGGCAGAAGGGCGCGCGCTTCATCACCGAGATCAAGGATCTCGACACGGTTTCCAAGGCGTTGAAGGCGGCGGGCTGGAAGATTCTCGCGGCGGAAATCCGTTACGTCGCCAAGAACTTCACCGAGCTGTCCGACGCGCACCGCAAGGATGTGGAAAACTTCCTCACCGCCCTCGACGACCACGACGACGTGCATCGCGTCTATGCGGCGTTGAAGTGAGCCAGCACGGGTGCAGTTCGGACGTTTCCTCCGGTGCCCCGGCGGGGCAGACTGGATTGAGGGCCGGTGAATCAGGGAGGGCGAACAAGTAAATCTTCTTACCCGCCGACTCTGACGCCCTTTATTCGCAGCCGCTGTTCCAAGTCCACGGGCACTGTAAATGCCAATGCCTTGCCTGCCTTTCGCTGTTCCAACAGACCGCGTTCAGCAAGCCCCAACAGATCCAAGCGGGCGGTGTCATAAGCGATTCCGTGGCGCGCCATGTGTCCGGCGATGTTGTAACTGAAACCCGGATGCCGGATGGCGTGTGCCAGCACCGCCTGCTGGCGGTGGTTCAAGTCGGGATGTCCTTGAAGAACCGCCATCGTTGCTCGCGTCTCCTTCGACTTGCGCGCAACATAGTCGTGCAGTTCGATCAGTGCCTTCTTAATCACCTCGGCTTGATGAATGATGAAATAGGTCAGATCGTTGTCATCTGTTTCGGTGTGCAAAAAGGCGGTCCCATATTGCACCGGCGCTTTGCGGAGAATTTGAGAGATGGAAATGAACTCAAACAGCCAGTAGCCCGAATGCAGCATCAACCAATAAAACAAAGCTCGTGCCGTTCGACCGTTCCCGTCCACGAACGGATGGTCGTATGCGAGCCAGAAATGCAGAATGATGCCGCGAACAACCGGATGGATGAAGTAGTCAGGCGACTTCGCGTTGGCAAAGTCACACATCAACTCCAGCCGCTTCGCCAGTTCACCGGCAGGCGGAGGCGTGTGAAACACGTTTCCCTCCATGTCGGACACGTTGATGTTCTCGTTAGCTAACCGAAGCCGCCCAACTCCGTCCGCGATGTCGAGCGTGCCTCCCGATATTTCGCGGTGAACTTGAAACACCAGTTCCGGCGTCAGCGGACTGTCCTTCCACTCCATGATGCGCTGCATCGTCAGGTAGTTGTTGACGATCATCCGCTCGCTGCGGTCGCGCGGCTTCCGTCCTTCAGCCAACATCTTCTTGGCGACCTCGCGTGTTGTGGCCGCGCCTTCCAACTGACTTGAGGTGATGGCCTCCTCCATCAGCGAGCGCACAAGATAACGATCTCGTTCTTCGGGATTGGTGACCGGTTCCGGGATTTCGATAAGAGTCCCGCCGTTGCGGTCAATCTGGTGCAGTAATTCGACGACTACCTCCGGCATCCCGAAAGCGAAACACTCATCCGCCTTATCCCGCAGTGGCACTCGGCGCTGGTTGCCCATGCGCTGAAACTTCAACGCGAGCCACCAGTCTTCGTGTGTGCAGCCCTTCGGCGGCGACCGATGTTTCAATTCGTCCCAATGAAAGTATCGCGATAGGCAACGAAGGTCTGCCTGCGCTTCAAATACCAGCTTCATGCGCGACGGATCCTTGAGACGCGCTATAAGCTTGTCCAGTGGTGGTGGCGATTCGGGAATTCGCATGACAACTACCGATTAATTACCGATTCATACGAAATCGGTAAAATAGGCGCAAGAGCAAACTACCGATAAAAGATAAAACGGTAGCAAGTCGGTAGTTGATCTGACCACAGTCTAGCGTGGAAGGGGTCTAGCTCCACCACGACCCGTTGGGTGCGGCGGATCTGTTGCCGAACTTGTCGAGCTGGAACGCCGGCTCCCCCTTCACATCACCGCCGCCAGTTCCGCCCCGATCAGTTCCTTCGTCTTCGCCTTCGCATCCGCGAGTTGCACTTCGCCCTTGTCGAGCTTGGCGAGGAAGGCTTTCTGGGCGAGGTAGTCTTTGTTCACCACACCGGCTTTGCTCTGGAGCATACGCCAGGCTTTGCGGCGTTCGATGGCGAAGAGGACCATCTGCCGCGTGACGGCGTAGTATTTGAACTTCCCGTTGATCTCCGCCTTGATGTAGGTGCCGAAGTTCGGGACGAAGCTGCGGTGCTTCGGGTCGAACACGCGGCGATGGATGACATCGTCCTGCGTGATGAAGAGGAGCATGTCATCGAAGGGGACAAGCTTCGCGGCTTCCTCCTCGGTGATACTCTTCACGTGCTTGCGGAAGCGGCCCTCGGTGATGGCCCAGTGCGCCACGCTGTAATTGTATTCCTCGCCGTTGCTGGCGTATTTCGTGCGCCACCAGTCGCGGTCGGTGCTCGGGTTGCCCTTGAGGTCGAAGGCTTCCTGCGAGGTCTCGCCCTTGCGCGGGTTGAAGACGAACTCCGGCATGCCGCGCGCGTCGCGGACCATCTTGGCCTGGTCGGCGCTCATGTTGTCGCCCACGCCGTGCTCCGGCTGGCAGGTGGTGTAGCACTGGTAGAACGCAGTGCCGCGATACTCCAGTCCGTCGAGCATGGCCTTGTAGAGCTTGGCCGCGTTGGCGATGGAAACCTGCGCGACGAACGGCGAGCCGTGTCCGCTGGTGAACGCCTCGGAGACGTTCTTCTTCTCAATCAACTTGCCCTGCGACGCGACGCCGAACTGGTTCATGTCGTAACCGCCGAGCATCGTCGAGCTGTCGGAGTTCTGGCCGCCGGTGTTCGAGTAAACCTGCGTGTCGAGCATCAGAATTTTGATGTTCGGGCGGTTCTGCAACATGACCTTGGAGACATTCTGGAAGCCAATGTCGCCGAGCGCGCCGTCGCCGCCGATGACCCAGACCTTGGGGAGTTCCTTGATTTCCTGCTCGGTCATGAGCGCGTCATCAAGGTGCGTGAGGGTGAAGTATTCCGCCGCGCTCGCGACGTTCTCCGTGCGGTCGAGCAGCATGTCGGTGAGGCGCTCGGGCACAACGGAACTGCGCGCGTGATGGACGATGACCGACTCGGCCATGAGCCACGAAATCGTGGAGCCATCCTGGAAGAGCGAGTTCATCCACGGATACGGATGCGGATTCGACGGCGGCGTGGAGCCATACACGGTGTTACAGCCGGTGCTCGCGCCCATCATCATCACGGACATGCCGTTCGCGCGACGGCCGTCCACGGCCTGGAGGTCTTTGTGATTGAACGCGTCCTGCTTCAACACGGCCACGAGTCCGCCAATCAACTGCTCGTCCGTGATGGCCCCATGCTTCGCTTCGTAATCAGCGATGCGCTTCGCGGTGTCGTCGTCGTTCTCGCCGCCTAGCCCGATGATGACGTGGGCGAA
This sequence comes from Verrucomicrobiota bacterium, assembly GCA_016235585.1. Taxonomy (GTDB): domain Bacteria; phylum Verrucomicrobiota; class Verrucomicrobiia; order Limisphaerales; family JACRJY01; genus JACRJY01. The sequence goes on from JACRJY010000012.1 coordinate 28,024, forward strand.
CGTGGTGCGGAACAATTGATACTCGGCCTCGTCGCGAGCCTTGAGCGCCGCGAGTTTCTGTGCGCCTTCCTTCTCAAGACGTTCGGCTTTGGCGCGGAGGCGGTCGGCCTTCTTGTGATAGAGCGGCCGCATGTAAGCCTCGGTCGTGCTGGCCACGGCGCGGAGGATGGATTTCTCGCCGCAGCCGGCGCACGCGCCGTCGCCGGAGACGAGCGCCTCGTAATTGCGCCGCACCATGAGGTGATTGCGCAGCGCGGCCTCGCGGGAATTGGCGGCGTCGCTGTCGTTGTAGAGGCCGAGGAATTTCTGCGGCGTGTCGGGCATCAATCGCGAGAAAATCTGTGCGGTCGTGAGGTCGGCGTTGAGTTCCTCCGTCTCGCGCGTCATGCGCAACGCGTCGTGGTCGCCGCAGACTTGCACGCATTCGCCGCAGCCTTTGCAAAGGTCGCTGACGAAAATGGAGAACAGGCCGCCGGCGCCCGGCGTCTTGGTTTCGAGCGAACGGAAGATGGCCGGGACGTTCGAGTAGGCAAGCGGCAGCTTGGCAATGATGCCGGTGAACTCAGCCTTCGCGGCGTCCGCGATGCCGGCCAGCGCGGTGACTTCGGCGGCGATGATGTCCTTGAACGGCACGTTGGTCTTGGCCTTCACGGACTCGCTCATCTTGGCGCGCGCGCGCGTCTCGATGCCGGGGAGTTCGTTGAGCACCTTCTTCCGCTCGGCGGTGTCCTTGATGTAATTGACCGCGGCGGTCTTGAGCACGGTCGCGACGTCCTGCGCCATGTTGGGCAGCGCGGTGTCGGGACAGGCGGTGATGCACTCCATGCATTGCGTGCAATTCTCCGCGATGTAAACCGGCGTCTCGCGGCGCGCGACATACTTGGACTGCGTCAGGCCCGTGCCCGCGCCCATGACGCCCACGGACGCAAACGCGCCGGCGGGTTGGTGGTAGCCGAGGCCCGCGCGGAATTCGCTGTCGAACTTGGCCAATGATTGCAACGGAATGCGCGACTGCTGCGCCGGTGGCGTCGGAACACCACCGCACGCCGTGCCGCAACCGGCCGTCGGGAGCAAGTCGTGCTGGCCGAGCGGGAGCACCGGCGGATTGCGCATCGAGGAGCGGTCGGGGTCGGCGGATTCGCCGTATTTGATTTCCACCACGCGCGAGAAGCCCTCGGTCATCACCGTCATGTTCGAGGTGACGACGGCGTCGCCGAAGCGTCCGAACTTTTTCTGATACTGCTTCTGCACGCTCTCCAGAAATTTGTCCTCGCTGATGCCGAATTCCTGAAGGAACGGGCTGACGCGGAAGAACGCGCCGAGGAATGAATTGCCCTGCATGCGCAGTTGCAGCTCGGTCTGCTTGGTCGCCTTTCGTGCGATGTCGAAGCCGGGCAGGATGAAGACGCGGATGCCGTTCTCCTTCACGAACTGGCGATACTTGGCCGGGATGCGCGTCCAGGCCGTCTCAGGCGAGTCGCTTGATTCCCAGACGAACGCGCCGCCCTTCTTCAAACCTTCGAGCGGGTTGGTGTGCGTGAACGCCTTCGGGTCGCAGCAGAGCACCACGTCCACGTGGTTCAACTCGCAGTTCACCTTGATGGGCTGCGGCGCGACGGTGAGATAATAATTCGTGGGCGCGCCTTTTTTCTCCGAGCCGTATTTCGGATTCGCCATCACGTAGAGCTTCTCGACCATGAAGCCGTCCTCGTCGCGCTCGCCCGCGCGCTCGGAAATGTATTGGCCGAAATCGCCGACGAGTTCGCCGAGATTCTTGCCCGTCGTAATCATGCCCCAGCCGCCGATGGAGTGGAACCGCACCGCAATGGAACCCTCGGGCAGCAGCGAAGGCGTGTCCTTGCTGATGACCGCGTAGGGATGGTCCACGCCGAGCACGAAGAACGTCTCGCCGTCGGCCGCGCTCGCGCCGTCCTTGCGTTTGCTCACGCCGGTCGCGAACTCATACGCGCCGAGCGTGTGCTCCGGGCGGAAATCGCGCGAGCCGATGCCATAAGCGCCGCGGAAGAGGCGCGGCGTCTCCGCCGGTGTGAGCGCGGGAAGTGCGCCGCCGAACTTCGTTACCTCGTTCGCCTTGCTCAAGGCCACGCGGATATCGCGCGCGAGCGGATTGTCACCAGCCAGACCTTCGTCGGTGCGTTCGAGAATGATGACGTTCTTCTTCCCGCGCAGGGCATTGATGACGGCCGCCTCGGGGAACGGCCGGATGACGTTGATGTGAATCGAGCCGACCTTGGCATTGCGCTGACCGCGCAGGTAATCGCACGCCGCCTCGATGTTGTCCGCCGCGCAGCCGAGCGAGACGAACACCGTGTCCGCGTCCTCGGTCTTGTATTCGTGAATTAGCCCGTAGTGCCGGCCCGTGAGCCGGCCGAACTCCGCGTAGGCATGTTCGAGGAAGCCGAGGATGGGCTCGTTGAAATTGTTCCGGCGCGCCACGACGCCGTTCATGTGATGCTCCTGATTCTGAACCGGACCGAGCAGCACGGGATTCTTGAGGTCCATCATCTGCGGCACACGGCGGCGCTTCGGCCCGAACAGTTCGCGCTGCGCCGGCGTGGGGCAATCGATCATCTCATCCGCCGCGCCGAGGAATTCGCGCAGCAACTCAGCCTCGGGCGCGAGATACATGCGCTCCGAATGGGTGGTGAGCATGCCGTCCTGGATGTTCATGCCCGGATTCAGCGCGAGTTCGTTCACCTTGCGAAGAATGATCCCCTGATCGGCGCACTGCTGCGCATCTTTCGACATCAGCATCGTCCACCCCGTATCGAGCGCACCGTAGAAATCATCGTGGCCGCAATGAACATTCAGCGCGTGCTTCGTCAGCGCGCGCGCGCCGACTTCGATGACCATTGTCGAGAGCTTGCCGGGCGCGTGATAATACTGCTCCATCGCGTAGGCGATGCCCTGGCCGGAGGTAAAGTTCACCGTGCGCCGACCGCACACCGCGTAAGCCGTCGCGCCACCCTGCGCCGCATGCTCGCCCTCCGTCTCGATGGCGACCTTCTGCTGGCCCCAGACATTGAGTTCGCCCGTCGCGTAGGAGGCCTGATAAATTTCGCCGCCCTCCGTGCTCGGCGTGATGGGATAAAACACGCCGCCCTCCGTGATGCGCGTCTCGACATGCTGCGTGACGAGCTGGTTGCCATTACACGTCACGCGGATGCCGGGATATTTGGGCTTGTGGCGGGACGGTTTTGGACTCTTGGCAGCAGTTGCGCCATGGGCGATGGCAGTTTCACCAGTCATAAATCAATGACAATTCATTCTTCCCCAGGCTCCACCGGTCATCGGTCAACCCGGAGAATGCCCAAACTATACGAGCGCTCCACCGGGGACACAAAAGAAAAAGCGGCACAAGCCGAAGTTTCGGCGGGAGTCCGGCGAACCGGCGGGCCTACTTTGGCGGCTCGTTCTTCCGCAGCCAAGCGAAGTAGTCGTCGCGCAACGCGGCGGGCGCGTTGTCGGAGGGGGAAAACCTTTTGGCGAGCATCACGAGCTGCTGCGAAGTCAGCCCCCGCGCGCGCCACCAGTTCGCGTCGGTGAAATCGGCGTCCTTCAGGTTCACGTTTGTCAGGCGGGCCAGCGAGAGGTTCGCGCCGCGCAGGACGGCGGCTTCGAGGCTCGCGCCGGTCAGGTCGGAGCCGGCGAGGTTGGCCCGCGACAGGTTGGCCAGATACAGGATGGCGTCGGTGAAATCCGCCGCAAGGATGACCGCGTCCTGCGCGTCCACCTGCTCCAGGTTTGCGCCGGTGAACTTGGTGCGGCGCAGTTGCGCGCGCTGGAGCCGCGTTTGCAGCAAGTCCGCGCCCGACAAGTCCGCGCCGGACAAGTTTGCGCCGGACAAATCGCCACTGGCGAACTTCGCCTTCGCCAGCTTCGCGCCGGCGAACATCGCCTTGCTCAAGTCGCTCCCGGTGAAGTCGCCGCCGGACAGCTCGGCGCTCGGCATCGAGACGCCGGACAGCTTGAGGCCGTCGAGCCGCGCGCCGCGCCAGTCCCTGTTGCCGGCGATGACGAGCGCGACGAAGGCGTCCGCGCGCTGCTTCGCTGGAAATGCGCCGTGGCCCACGACCCAGAATTGCCGCTCCAGCGTCGCCTGTCGCCGCACCGCGAGCGAGTCGCGCAGCAGCCAGACATTCCACGCGAGCAGCGCGGCGAACAGCAGCAGCACCGCCGCGCCGATAAATTTCCGGCCCGGCCCGCGCCGCGCCGCCAGCGTCCGTTCCAGCGCGGCGACGCGTTCAGGAAGATTCGAGTCTTCGCCCATACGGCGTTGGTTATAGCAGAATGAAATTTTTGGGACAGCCTTTGATTGGCCTCTCTTTCCTGATGAAAGGCATCGCGGTTTTGCGGCGTAGCCGGTAGCCTCTGCCGCGATTTTACGCCCGTGAACAAAGCCGATTCAAATTCACAGCCGCCCGCCCGTCGCCGCCGGCAGTTTTGGTTCCGCTGCGCGGCGGTGGTGCTCGGCCTGCTCCCGTTCGTGCTGCTGGAACTCGCGCTGCGCCTCCTCGGCGTGGCCAGCCCCGCGAACCAGCGCGACCCGCTCGCGGGCTTCAACCAGCAGCAGACGCTCTTCGAGCGCGCGGGCGGCGTGTATCGCGCGCGGCATTCGCGCGAGCCGTTCTTCGGCCCGCAGGAATTCGCCGCGAGCAAGCCCGCCAACGGCTACCGCGTTTTCTGCTTCGGCGGCTCGACGGTTTTCGGCCATCCCTACACGGCGGACACGGCGTTTCCGAAATGGCTGGAGCTGGAACTGGCCGCGCGCCAGCCCGCACGCCGCGTCGAGGTCGTGAACTGCGGCGGCGTCTCCTACGCCAGCTACCGGCTCGCGCCCATCGTGCGCGAAGTGCTCGGCTACCAGCCCGACCTCATCGTGCTCGCCATGGGTCAAAACGAGTTTCTGGAAGACCGCACTTACCAGGCCGAGAAGCAGCGCTCCGGCCTGCGCCGCTGGCTGGAAGACCGCGCCCTTTCGCTTCGCACGGTGCTGCTGCTGCGCCGCTGGTTTCATCGCGGAGAACCATCTGCCGCCAGCGCTGCTGAAAATTTTTCCGCCGCCCCGCCGCTTTCCCCCGAAGTGAACGCGCGGCTCGACGACGCGCGCACGGGCTACGGCTCGTATCACCGCGACGACGCGTGGCGGCAACAGGTCGTCCGCCAGTTCGAGGACACGTTTCGCGGCATGATTGAGGCGTGCCGCGCGGCGGGCGTGCCGGTGCTCGTCGTCACGCTCGGCACGAACCTGCGCGACTGCCCGCCGTTCAAGGCGGAGCACCGGCCCGGCCTCACGCCGGAGCAAGAGTTGCAGTGGCAGGTGTTATTCGATGCCGCGACCGAGATGGAAAAATCAAACCCCTCCCGCGCGCTCGAACTCTACCGCAAGGCCGCGACGATTGACGGCGAACACGCGCTGCTCGCCTGGTGCACGGCGCGCGTGCTGGACCGGCTTGGCGAGGCCGGGCAGGCAAAAGAATTTTACCAGCGCGCCAAGGAGACCGATGTCTGCCCGCTGCGGATGATTGAGCCGGTGTTTCAAATCCAGCACCGCCTCGCTGCCGAGACGAAGACGCCGCTCGTCAACGCGCGCGAACTCATCGCGGCCCGCTGCGCGGAGGGCATTCCCGGCAGCGAGCTTTACGTGGACCATGTGCATCCCGCGATTGGCGGGCACCAGTTCATCGCCGCCGCCATCGCCGCGAAGCTGGACGAGACGAGGCTGTTTCCCCTCGCCGCGTCGTGGAGCGCGGAGGCGCGGCGCGCGGCGTATCGCCGCCACTTCGCGCAACTGCCCGCGACCTATTTCCCCAATGGCCGCCGCCGCGTGGAGTGGCTGGAAAACTGGGCGCGCCGCCAGAAGCTCGCCGCAGAGACGCTCCCGGCGGATGCGCGCGGGTTCCTGCGCCAGGGCATCCGCAGCCTCGATTTTGGCGACGAGCAGGCCGCGTGGGGTTCGTTCATGACCGCGCTGCGGCAGGAGCCGGCCCCGGCGAAGGATTTGTTGCGGCACGTCGAGGAGCTGCTCGAACAAGGCCGGCCCGCCGCCGCCCAAAGCCTGCTCACCGGGCTGAAAAGCGCCGTGACCGACTCCCGCTGGAAGGAAGAGATGGAGCGAATCGCCGCGCGCGTGGTGAGCGACCTGAACGCGCGTTGAGCGCGACGTTCGTATTCAGATGCCATAGTGCCTAATAATGTGATCAAAACATTTGAGATCCGATTTCCCGAATCGGGCTTTAGAACCGGCGAGCAGGCCGGCATGAACTGCGGCGTTTCGTTTCGTTTGCAGTTCGCAGAGATGGGTAAAGGGAGCTGCCTGATCCAGTTTTAGCAGCTTGAGGTATGTGAGCATCTTGCCAAGCCCAAGGTTGCGGTCTTCTGCCAAGAGTTTCCGGACAACTCCTTGGTCGATTAACGACTGGTAGATGATCATTTCAGCCATTGCGCCCGCTAGAATAATTGCTGTGTGGTAGCGCTCGTTGCAAACATTCAGGACGTAGTCGTCGTAAAATGCTCCTAATTGAGCGCCAAATTCGTCGTTCTCTCTCTTAAACACGACTTCCTTCGCTTGAACCAGTCTGGTTGCATCCTTCGGAACTGGGATTGGCAATTCGTGAAGCACACGCTTTGGCACACGCAAGAAAACTGAACCCGTGGCGTGAAACAACAAATGTTTGCCGACAAAAGGGTGGGCAAAAAGCCAGAGTAAATACCTCGGAGTAATCTTAAAATCCGCTGCCAACTTGTTGAGGGGTAGCGGAACGGAGAAACCTTTGTGGGAAACGTCTTTTTCGAGAATTTTTGCTCGGAGTTTTCTGTCGCCGGACGCCATTACCACAAGAGTGCCGCAAGGAATGGTTGTGCCGTATCGAAGATCGTCTACGAGTTTACCGAGAGCCATGCGCTTTTGGCCACGAAAGTGTGAGTCGAGTTGACTGGCTAGATTCACTGGTGGCGTGGCTGTCATAGGCTTGTGAGTGCGGGGAGAGGGTTATCCTCTCCCCTCATCCGACGGGGGAACAGGCTGGAGTGAGGAGTGCGCGGACAGTTGCTTCGCCGCCGCCGCCAGCCACGCGGCGGCGGGCAGGGCGTAGGGGCGGAAGACTTCGAGGCCGCCTTCGCGCTCGTTGTAATACACCGCGCGGTGCAGGCCGAGGCTCGCCGCGCGCGGGCTGTCGCAGAGCGCGGCGGAGTCGTTCGCGCTCATCTTGAAGAGCACGAGCATTTCAAATTCCGTCAGCGCCTTGCGGCTGATGCTGCGGTTCACGTTGTTGCCGGTGTCCACGAACGCCACGACGTGCAGGCCGAGCGCCGGGCCTTCGCAAATCAAGGTGTTCAGCTCCTTGCCCGGATTCGCCGCGCCGTCGCCGCCGGAGAAGCCGAAATCCTCCTCGAAGCGGAGCTTCTTCACGCGTTGCAGGCCGGGGATGAACAGGAACGTCTCCGGCCTGGGGTTCGCCGTGTCGGTGCGGGACTGCAACTCCCCGGCGAGCTGGTGAACGGTGGCCTCCATCTCCGCGCCGCTAACCACCGTCAAGTCGCGCGGGAAGTCGCGGGCGAGCCGCTCGATGAATTCTTTCTCTTGTAAACCGGGCGCGCTGGTGTCGAGCACGATGAACCGCGCCGCACCGGGCGGATACTGCGCGGCGAGCGAGACGAGGCCGACGGCGAGAATCGCCAGCGCCGCCTCGTCGCGCTGGCCGACGACGAGCAGGTTGCCGCCGCTCTGCCGGTGGAACACCGCCTCGGTCGGGCCTTTGATGGAGTTCGGCGCACCAAGCCACAGGCGCGCGGACGCGGGAACTCTGTTTCCCGCCCATGAACCGGTCGCCAAACCACTCCTCTCCCGGCCTTCGGCCACCCTCTCCTCTCCTTCGGAAGGAGAGGAGAGGGCAGGGAGAGGAGTGGTCGCCGCCGCATTGCCAAGGTTCCCCCTCACCTCACCCCGGCCCTCTCCCCTCCCTCCGGGAGCGGAGAGGGAGAGTGTGCCGCAGGCGCTCAACAGTTCGTTCAGCAAAACATTTTCCCGCACGTCCGCCGGCGCGTTGCCCTCGAACACAATCGGGCGCGGGCACACGGAGAATTTCTTCACCGCGAGCGCGCGGATTTTTTCGAGCTGCGTTTCGCGCGCCGCCTCGGAGAGCCACACGGTCTGGAACGGGCTGTTCCCCGCGAGCGCGCCGGCCATGTCGTTGTAGATGCCCTCGCCGGGGCGCGTGAGGCGGCGCGGCGCGGGATTGTTGTCGTCCATGATGAGGAAGGCGTCGGCCTCGTTGCACTGGAGCGCGATGCGGACGACCATCTGGCCGAGCGTGGCGCGCGCCAGCGTGTAGGCGCCGCCAAGCGTCTGCGAGCCGAGCACGACGTGGATGCCGAAGGCGCGGCCCTGCCGCACGATGCGATCCAGCAGCAGCGCGGCGCTCTGCGAAATGCGGTCATCCTCGGTGAAGAATTCCTGAAACTCGTCCACCAGCAGCAGTGTGCGTGGCAGCGGCGTGCGCCCGCCGGACTTGTTGTAGCCCGCCAAATCCTGCGCGCCCGCCTGCCGGAAAAGCTCGCCGCGCCGGCGCAGTTCCTCGTCCACGCGCTGCAGCACGCTCAAGCCGAACTCGCGGTCGCTCTCGATGGCCACGACGCGCGCGTGCGGCAGCGCGTGCGCCGCGTAGCACTGGAACTCGACGCCCTTCTTGAAGTCCACGAGGTAGAATTCGACCTGCTCCGGGCTGCACCAGAGCGCGAGGTTCGTGATGAGGACGTGGAAGAGCGTGGACTTGCCGGAGCCGGTCTTGCCCGCGATGAGCGCGTGCTGGCGCGTGCCCAGGCCGAGCGCGAGGTATTGCAGCTTCGTCGCGCCTGTGCGGCCCATCGGCACGCGCAGCTCCTCCGTCGTTTCGAGCGACCAGATTTGGCCTTCGGCAGGCGTGATTTCCGCGAATGAAACTTCCACGCGGTTCGTGTGGGCGCTGGCCTGGCCGATCTTGTTGATGAATTCCGTGACCAGCGCGGCGTCCGGCGGAGCGTCGAGCCGCAGCTTCACGCCCGCTGGAAATTTCCCGGCCAGCGCGAACCCGGCATCGCCGCGCGCGAGGCCCACGCTGTTCCGGCGCAGCTCGTCGGCGACGAATTCCTGCTGCGCCGCCTGCCGGCGATCCCAGTGGACGAGCGTGAACACGCCGCAGCGCGCCCCGCTGGCGGCGATGCTCATCAGCCGCTTCATCGCCGTCTCGCCGAAGTTCACGGGAAAGTCCGCGATGACGAGGAAGTGGTATTTCTCGGCGATGCTCCCGGCCTTGGCGTTGTAGTCCGCGATGGTTTCGTATTCGTTGCGGAGAAACATCTGGATCATTTTCTCCATGTGCTCGTTCAGCTCGGCGAGCCGCGCCTCGATCTGCGCCGGCTGCGTCCAGATGCGCCCGTGGATGAGGTTCTCGCCGAAGTCCGCGAGGTGCGTGATGCCGGAAAAACTCTGCCCCAGCCCGACGGGATCAATGAGGCTGAAGCTCACGCGCCCCGGCGGCGCGGTGGCGAGCAGGCGGAGAATGATCTCGTTGAGCGCGGCGATGGATTCCTCGCGCCCGGCCTTCGCGGTCTCGAACAGCACCGAGCCGCGCCGGGGAAACTCCAGCGCGAGCGGCACCGTGAACCGCGCCGGGCCGGGCAGCGTGAACCGCGCGCCCGCCAGCGTGACGCCCGCCAGCGTCTCCACGTCCACTTCGAGCCGGGCGAACTTCACGACCGGCGTGAACTCCGCCGGTGCGGCCCACTGCCGGAGAAACTCCGGCTGCCACGGCGGGAAAAGGGTTTCGGCGGCGCGGCTGGCGGCTTCAATGGTTTGAAAAACTGGCAGCGATTTGTTTTTGAGTTCGGCGGCGATGGCTTCGTCGCGGGCCGCGGAATCTTTTTGGAGCTGCGCGAGCCGCGCGGCCTTCGCGGCGGCGAGCTGTTGGGTTTGCGCGGCGGTGGCCGCCACCGCCTGCGCCTTCGTCGCCTGCGCGGACTGCGCGGATTGCGCGAGCTGGCGGGTGTGGCGGGTCTCGACCTTCGCCAGCACACGCGCGAGCTTGCGATCCATCACCGCCTTCACCGCCACGCGCTCACGCGCCGGCTCCTCCGGCACGGCGGCCCACTCGCGGTTCAGTTGTTCGCTCGTTATTTGAAACGCGCGGTCAATGTCCTCGAGCCGCTGCGGGAAGTTTTTCGCCGCCGCTGCCGCGCCGAGGTCGTGCAGCTGCTGCGCCTGCGCGAGCGCGGCGGCGATGTTCGCGGCGATGGGCCGGGCCTGCTTGCGCCCAAGGAAAAACAAGACCGCCAGCAGCACGAGCGAACCGGCCAGCGCGCCGCCGAGGCGTTCGTAGGAAACCGCCGCGCCCTGCTGCCGCAGCCAGACCGCGTAGCCGGCATGGCCCAGCGCGAGCAGTGCCGCGCCCGAGGAAACTGAAACCGTGCGGAAAAACCACGGCAACGGCAGCCGGCGAAATCGCGCGAGCCGCTGGCCGATGTCCGCAAACGTGGCACGAAACTGCGCGAGCAGTTCGTCCTCGCTGCCGGACGCCGGCGCGGCGGCGACCTCGATGTCCACCGACTCCGGCAGTTCGCAGAAGCCGCGCAGCGATTCGCGGGCGTGCTCCACCCAGGTGAGCAGCGCGGCGTAGTCCGCCGCGAGCGCGGCCTGGAAATCTTCCGCGGCCTTCTTGGTGTCCGCGCGGCCCGTCTCCTGTGCGCGCTCGGCCTGAAGCAGGGCGGTCTGGATCTGGGAAATCTTCCGGTTCTCCGCGTCGTCAATCCGGCGCGTCCGCGCGGCCAGCGCGCGCTGATACGCGGCGCTGACCCGGATGCGCCGCGTGGAATGCCCGGCGGCGAGCCGCTCGCGTTCCTTCCCGGCGGCGGCATCCAGTTCCGCCAGCGCGATGGCCGTCTGGCTTTCGAGCGTCTTGCCTTCGCCGGCGAAGGCGAGCTGGGCGCGCTGCGTCTGGCTGCGAAGCTCGGCGTCGTTCTGCGCGGCCTGCGCGGACGCGTCGCGCACGGCCTGCTGGAGCTGGCCGAGCAGGGCGAGCGCCTCGTCCACGCCGGGGAGCTTATTCACAGTCGCTCCTGATTTTGCCGAGGACGGCGTCGAGCTTGTCCATCGCCTCGAGCGCCGCCGTCATTTCGGTTTGCAGCGGGTCGAGATAGCGCGCCTGGAACTCCGCGCTCCGGGCGTCCTGCCAGTGGGCCTTGGCCAGCTCCCACTGGCCCATCAGGTTCCGGGTGAGCGTGGCCAACTGCGAGCGGCTGACTTTGAGGCTCATGATATTTGCCCCCCCAGCTTGCCGGGTTCGCCCGCGCTTTCGGAAATTATTTTTGCCGGAAGTTCACCGCCGGCTTCCGCCGGAATTTTTCCTGGATTCACGGGAGGGTTCGGCGGGCCAAATCCGCCCCGGCTCGCGTAGTCGTCGAGCGTGCGGAGCGTCTGTTCGAGCGAGAACACGGCCTCGCGCAAATCCTTCGCGAGGAAACCGCGCAGCCGATCCACGGGCTTGGCGAGCAGGCTGACTTCATTGTCGTAGCGACGGTTCCATTTCTTGAGCACGGCGAGCTTGTCCTGCGCGGCGTCGAGCGCGCGGCGGGCGCGGGTGACGGCCATCACTTGCGCGCTGGAGGCTTCTTTCAACTGGCTCACCCGCGAACTCAACAGTTCCTGCTGCGCCTGCTCCAGCTCCTTCGTGCGGCGGTGCAACTGCGCCTCCAAAACCCGGCGCTGGTCGCTCTGCACCCAGGCCCGCGTGCGCGTCACGTCGCCCATCACGTCGTCCGTGGCGGCGCGCGCCTTGGTGAGATAGACGAGGAGCTGCGCGCGGAAGGTTTCGAGCGCGTCGAGCGAGGTGACTTGGGCCTGTTGCGGCATGGCTAGCGCTGCGCCAGGTATTCCTCGATGCGTTGCGCCTTGCGGAGCAGGTGCGGCGCGTGCTGGTTCGAGGCCTCGATGAACTTCCGCAGCGACTTCATCATCAGCTCGAACTCCTGCGCGAACTTCTCGTGCTCCTGGTCGCTCCACGTGTCGCCCAGCGCGGCGAAGCGCGCCTGCAGCGAGGCCGAGCGCGTCTGCAGTTCGAGGTTGAAGCGCTTGAGCTCCTCCGCGAACCGGCGGACGGCCTCGGGATCCATGATGGCCTGGGGCATGGCGGTGAAATGTTTTTTGGTTTTCGGTTCCGCCCGGGGCCGGGCAACTCCGCGGGCGGTGCGGGCAGCGTAACAAACCCGCGCGCGGCCTCAAAGTGAATTCAGGGCGGGTGGCATACGGAAAACCCGTATGCTCGGCTCTCGACACTCTTCCGCACGCCGCCTATTCTGCGCCCGATGTCGAACCGACCCTTGGTCATCGCCGGCCGCGAGTTCCGCTCCCGTCTCCTGCTGGGCACGGGAAAGTTTTCGTCGCCGGAAACGATGCGCGACGCGCTAGCCACCAGCGGCACGGAGATGGTCACCGTCGCCCTGCGCCGCGCGGACTTGAGCGGCAAGCGCGACCCGTTCGCAAACATTCTGGAGTTTATTGACCCGAAAAAATATCTGCTCCTGCCCAACACCAGCGGCGCGATGAACGCCGAGGAGGCCGTCCGCCTCGCGCGCCTCGCCGCCGCCGCCGGCCTGCTGAAATGGGTGAAGCTCGAAATCCACCCCGACCCGCGCTACCTGCTGCCCGACCCGGTCGAGACGCTCAAGGCCGCCGAGATGCTCGTGAAGGAGGGCTTCACCGTGCTGCCCTACATCAACGCCGATCCGGTGCTGGCGAAGCGATTGCAGGACGCCGGCTGCGCGACGGTGATGCCGCTCGGCTCGCCCATCGGCTCCAATCGCGGCCTCCAGACCCGCGACCAGCTTCGCATCATCATCGAGCAGGCCACCGTGCCGGTCGTGGTGGACGCCGGCATCGGCGCGCCGAGCCACGCCGCGGAGGCGATGGAACTCGGCGCGGACGCCGTGCTCGTCAACACCGCCATCGCCGTCGCCAGCGACCCGAACCGCATGGCCGTGGCGTTCAAGCTGGCCGTCGAAGCCGGGCGTGCGGCGTATGAAATCGGGCTGGGTGAACAAAGCGTGACGGCGAATGCGACGAGTCCGCTGACGGGCTTTTTGAATTAAAACTTGCCCCTTCCATCACACCTCGTAATCCGAGACCTCTCGCTTCACCGCTCCGCCAAAACTTCCGCGAGCCACGCGCGCAGCTTCCGCCGCTCGGGCACGTCGCGCAGCACCCATTCATCGGTGTGGTTGCGGAAGGCCAGCGGCTGGAAAGTGAAGCGGCCCGGCACGCCGGTCTGCGCGAGGTATTTCTCCGTCTCCGCCGTGGAGACTTCCATGCTGATGAACTGCGGGCGGTTGTTCAACCGCTTCAAGCGGGCGAGTGCGGAAGTGCGGTCAGCGTCGGCATACGGCCAGCCCGCGCGCACGCCGTCGTAGTGGCTGTGGACGATGAAGGCGCGCCAGAGCGGGGCGACCGTGTCGTCGCGCAGGCCGAGGTAGTTGCACGCAATCGCGCCGCGCGAGAAGCCGCAGAGGATGAGCGCGTTGGTGTCGCCGCCGAACTGCTCGGCGAGGAGGCGCAGGGTGTTCGTGGCGTAGCGGAGAGATTCGCCGACATCACCCCACCATTTCGTCGCGACGGTTTTCTGGCCGTTGCTCACGGCGACATACGGCAGGCAGACCCAGAGGAAGTTCGAGCCGCCGCTGATGCCGTAGCCGAGGTGGCTGCCCTCCGGCACGCCGAGGGAGATGTCGCCGAACTTGTTCGAGTAGCCGCCGTTGCCGGCGTATTCGACAAGCACGGGGAACTTGCGACCCGGCTGCCAGTTCCCCGGCAGGTAGAGCGCGTGGTAAACCTGTGTGTCCTCGAATCCCGGCGCGGTTTGCCGCACGCGCTGGCCGGCGGCGGGTGCGGCGGAAACCATCGGCGGCGTCCGCAAGTCCGGCGGGACGGTGCGGATGTCGGGGAGTTCGACGGCCGGCACCGCGACGGCGATGGCCAGGAGGAAAGCGTGAAGGAAAGAATTCCGGCGCATGAAGGGAGGCTATCATCCGCCGGTTTGCCCGCCAGCGCAAAGCCGTGAAAAAAGAGGCGGCGGGGCAGTTTGGAGCGCCGGACTCCGATCCGGCAGGGGTGGAAAAAGGCTGGCTCTGTGCCGATTCGGAGACCGGCGCTCCGCCGCGCCCGCCGAGGCGGGGGCAGCCCGGATGCACCCCAAACAGCCCCGCCGCCGAAAAAAGGCGTGCGTTCCGCCGGGGGATTGGTTAAAGAAGCGCCCCATGTTTCCCGTGGTGAACACGCAGAACACCGCTGCCGTAGAGGCGGAGACGCTGTCCATTTACCTGGCGATGTTCCCCGAGGCGGATCACGCCTTCGTGCCGCAGGTGTTCCAGTGGATGGTGGATTGCTTCCAGGGCCGCTACCAGGATTACCAGCCGATTGACGCCCGCTACCACGATCTGGAGCACACGATGCAGGGCACGCTCTGCCTCATGCGGCTGCTGCACGGGCGGCACCGCGCCAAGGCCGCGCCGCCGCTCACCCGCCGGATGTTCGAGCTGGGGCTGCTGGCGATTTTGCTGCACGACACCGGCTACCTGAAGCGGCGCGCCGACACCGAGGGCACCGGCGCGAAATACACCTTGATTCACGTGAACCGCAGCGTGGAGTTTGCCAGGGAACTGCTCGCGGAGAAGGGCTACCCCGCCGAGGACATCACCGCCGTCCAGCACATGATCCGCTGCACCGGCGTGAACGTGGATCTGACCACCATCCCGTTCCAGAGCGAGCTGGTGCGGCTCACCGGCTTCGCACTGGGCAGCGCCGACCTGCTCGGCCAGATGGCCGCCGCCGACTACGTGGACAAGCTGCCCGTGCTCTACTCCGAGTTCGAGGAGTCCGCGCGCTTCAACGCGGGCAAGACGACCGCCGCCGGGGCGTTCGCCAGCGCGGAGGACTTGATCCGCAAGACGCCGCTCTTCTGGGAAAAATACGTCGTGCCGAAAATCGAGAAGGATTTCCTCGGCCAATACCACTTCCTGTCCGAACCGTTCCCCGACGGGCCGAACGAATACCTCAACCGCGTGCTCGCCAACATCGAGCGCGTGAAACAGGTCGCGGCGAAGATGGCGGGGTGAGGCGATCCGCGACTCAATCAGTGCCTGAAGTGCGTGAGTGAGTCGGAAGGGTTCAGTCCCGTGCTGACAGGGAAACTTGCGGCCAATCGGTTGATTAAACCCGAACTCCGAAGTTGAATGGGGAGCGCCCGCGCCGCGCGTGCGGTTTTCCGCGCCCGCGCGGAAAACTCGTGGGGCACGAAGTCATGCGGAGTTTTCACCACCTTGGTTCGCACCACGGAGCGGGATGCGAGGGCGCATCCAGCCACGCCCAAGGGCGGGTGTGCTCCCCAACTTCGGAGTTCGGGCTAAAACCCGTCCCCCATCATTTCACCGCTTGAAGCTCCCCCGGCGGATGTCTTGGAGCGCCTCTCGGCAGAATTCCAAAGTTTGCCGTCTGGCGGATGCCGACGGCTGGCTCAATGGCAGCCGCAGCCGGAGCTGCAGCAGGTGTCGAAGTCCTCCGGCGCGGGCACGCGGCCCAGCTCGAAGGTCTTGTTCACGTGCTGCATGATGACGTCCTGCAGCTTGCCGACCTCCTGCTGCGCGTCGAGGAACTCCGTGGCGACGGGGTTGCCGAGGAAGCCCTGCCGCAGCGCCTCAAACTGTCCGATCTCCTCGTCGCTCACCGGCAGACCCTGCGCCTGCTTCTGCTGGAGCACGGCGCCGCGCTCGTTGAGCATCTGGTATTGGAACTTCACCGCCTCGTCGTTCATGAACGCGTCAATCCGGCGGCGCAGGTCGGCGAAGTCCGGGCGGTCGAGGATGGTCTGGCACAGCTCGCGGGTCTTGAGCACGGTGGCGGGGGCGGTGGATTCAGCGGATTCAGCGGTGGTCATGGTGGTTCTTTTGGTTGGGGATGAAATCTCGTCGGGCGGATCAGGCGTGGTCGTGTCCGGCCAGTTCGGTGAATTCAAAGACGTGCAGCACCAGCTCGCCGCCCTCGAACTGCGCGGTGCCGATGTGCTTCAGTTCGCCGGGGTTCACGTCAATCGGCTCGCCGGTCTTGTAGACGGCGAACCAGCGGCGCTCCTTTTTCTTCTCCTCGGCGGAGACGATGGCCCAGACCCAGATGTGCGCGCCCAGCGGCTGCACGGTGAGCAGTCGCGCGCCGACGGGCAGCTCGACGTGGTGCAACCCTTCGCGCTTCAGCTTGTATTTGTAAATGGTCTGCATGGTGGTGGTGGGCGAATCCCGCCGTCAAACGGTCATGATTTCTTTTTCCTTGTGGGCCAGATGCGTGTCAATCTTGGCGATGTATTGGTCGGAGAGTTTCTGGATTTCCTTCTCGGCCATCTCGGTGTCGTCCTCGCTCACGCCGCCGTTCTTGGCCTCCTTCTTCAACGCCTCCAGCCCGTCGCGCCGCACGTGGCGGATGGCCACGCGGCCGTCCTCGGACATCTTCTTGACCGTGCGGACGAATTCCAGGCGGCGCTCGGTGCTCAACTCCGGCAGGACGATGCGGATGAATTTCTTGTCCACGGCGGGGTTGAGGCCGAGGTTCGCCTTTTGAATCGCCTTTTCAATCGGGTGCAGCGTCGCCGCGTCCCACGGCTGCACGAGCAGCATGCGCGGCTCCGGGCAGGTGATGCCGGCCAGCTCGCGGATGCGCATCATCGAGCCATAGACCTCGACGAGGATGTTCTCGACGAGGCCGGGCGAGGCCTTGCCGGTGCGCACGCCGGCAAACTCCTTCTGCACGACCTCCTCGGTCTTGAGCATCTTTTCTTCCGCTTCGAGCAGTATGTCGTCCAGAGCCATGCCGCGAAGGTAGCAAAGGACTTTGCCGCTGTATAGTGGGTTCCGCAGCGCGCGGTCAAGGGGGGCGCCTCCGGAGACGCCCTGCCCAAGCGGGCGTGGCGGAGCGCCGATCTCCGCATGGCACGGGCCAGCCCTTTTTCACCTCCTGCCGGATCGGCGTCCGGGGCGCTCCGGGGGCAAGCGTCCGGGGCGTGTTGCCCAAATCATTGCCGCGTGCAGTGTTGCCGGAGATGGCCTGCGAAGCACGCCAAGGACGCGAAATGCGAAGGGGCGGCGTTTGCTTTGGCGTGGTTCGCGTGGTTCGCGGGAAAAAACGATCTGGGCAAAACGCCCTCCGGCTGCGCCCGACCACAAGAGGAGTTTCCTTAATCAGGGCGGTGCAACTGGTCGCTGTCGGCATCGCCAAGGCCCGTGACCGGTTGCCGGATTACCCCGCCGTCTTCGCCGCCTTGAGCACGCATTCCACGCCTTCGCGCGCGCCTTCCACGATGAGCTTGGAGCCGTGATCGCTCACCACCTTGCGCGCCCACGCGACCATGTGGGAGACGTGCGTGTCGTCGTGGCCGGGGTCGTGGTGGAAGAGAAAGAGCTGTCTGGCGTTCGCGCTCATGGCGATGGCCACGGTGTCCTCCAGGCAGGTGTGGCCCCAGCCGATGTGGCGCGGGTATTCGCTCGCGTCGTATTGCGAGTCCATGATGAGCACGTCCACGTCGCGGAGGAACTCGACGAGCTTCGCATCCTGCTGCTTGGCGAACTCCATCGCCGCCGCCTCGTGGTCGGAGGGCGTGGCGGACTGGGTCTTGAGCCGGGTGAACGGCTCGTTGTCCGGGACGAAGGCGATGGAGCCGGCGCTGGTGTTGAGCCGGTAGCCGACGCAGATGCCGGGGTGGTTCATGAACTGCGCCTGCACGGCGACCTTGCCGATGGAGAACTTCAGCTCCTTCAGTTCCTCCACCTTCAGGTAGCCGGGCATCTGCTGCATGCTGATGGGGAAATACGGGCTTTCCATCTGGCTGGAGAGCGTGCTTTCCAGCCCCTCCCGCGCGCCTTCGTAGCCAAGGATGCGGAGGGAATTCTTCGGGTTGTAGGCCGGGATGAAAAACGGGAAGCCCTGGATGTGATCCCAGTGCGTGTGGGTGATGAGCAGCGTAAGGCCCATCGGCTCGCCCTTGAACTCGGAAATCAGCTTCAAGCCCAGCGGGCGGATGCCCGTGCCGGCGTCGAGGACGATGATCTCGCCGTCCGCGCGCACCTCGACGCACGAGGTGTTGCCGCCGTAAAAGGCCGTGCCGGGGCCGGGCGTGGGGATCGAGCCGCGCACTCCCCAGAACCGCAGCCGAACCCCGGTGTCCTCCCCCGGGGCGATGGGGGCGGCGGCCGGCGGCTGGGCCTTTTTGCCCGCGCCGGCGGCGGCGGCTTTTTTTGCGGCCGGCGTGTCGCCGGTGAGCCGGTCGAGGGCGGCGGTGAGTTCAGCGGGATCAATGGGCTTGATGAGATATTCGTTGGCTCCGGCTTCGAGGGCGTTGGTGCGGTCGGTGGGATAGGCGCTGGCTGTGGTGACGACGATCTTGGGCAGGCCGGAGCCGTTGTTGCGCTCGCGCAACTGACGGCAGACCTGGAAGCCGTTCATGCGCGGCATGAGCAGGTCGCAGACGACCACGTCCGGGCGGTGCCGGGCGGCCATTTCGAGGCCCGCTTCACCGTCGCCAGCCTCCAGCACCTGCCAGCCCTGCCGCTTGAAAACGCGCGCCAAAATCAGGCGCGTGCCGCGATCATCATCAATCAACAGGGCGGTTTTCATTCGAGATTTGGTGACAATGGATGAAAACTGGATGGATTACAAGCCCTTTGGACAGGCCCGGATGGCGGCCCGGAACATTACGATCAACCGCAATAATCAGGGCCAGTTCCGGCCTTCGGAAAAATCACTTTCCCGCCGTCCAGCCGCCCTCGATCAAGAACTCCGTGCCGGTGACGAATGCCGACTCGTCGCTCGCCAGATACAGCGCGGCGGCGGCGATTTCTTCCGGCTTCGCCATCCGGCCCAGCGCCTGCGTCGAGGCCATCTCGTCGTAGGCTTTTTTCGGGTCGGGATACTCGGCCAGCCGCGCCTTGACGAACGGCGTCTCCACCCGGCCCGGGCAAATCGCATTCGCCCGGATGCCCTCGCGCGCGTGGTCGAGCGCGATGCACTTCGTCAGGCCCACCACGGCGAACTTCGTCGTGCAATACGCCAGCCGGTCGCGCACCGCGCACACCCCGCCGATGGACGCGAGGTTGATGATGTTCCCGGACTTGCGCGCGAGCATCCCGCCGATGAACGCCTTGGTCACGTTGAACACCCCGCGCACGTTCACCGCATACATTTTGTCGAGGTCGTGCCCCGTCGTCGTGGCCATCGTGCCGACATGGCCGATGCCGGCGTTGTTGACGAGAATGTCGAGGCGGCCCTTGCGTTCGTGAACAACGCGCGCGACTTCGGCACAGGAAGTTTCATCCGCCACGTCGAGCTTCAGAAACTCCGCCGCGCCGCCCGCCGCTTGGATTCGCGCGGCGGTTTCGGAACCCGTTTTTTCATCCCGGTCGGTGACGAAGACAAACGCGCCGGCCTTGGCAAATGTCTCCGCGATGGCCGTGCCGATGCCGGAACCCGCGCCGGTGACGAGCGAGATTTTTTCTTTCAAGCTGAACATGGCGGCGAATCTGGCGAAGGCACGCGGCGGCGGCAACTGTCTTTTGAACCCGAAGTGGAACCACGGAAAACACGGAAGACACGGAAGAAATTGAAACTCGGAGACTTCGGGGCGGAACGAACCGATGCAGGCCACCGCTGGCGACCGCGCCAGTTTCCGTGTAGTCCGTGTCTTCCGTGGTTGTCGGCCTGGCGCGCGGCGCTTAACTTCGGGCCGTGACGATTCTTGAAGTCATCCGGCGCAGCGCGGAGTTCCTCGGCCAGCGCGGCGTGGACTCGCCGCGCCTGCAAATCGAGCTGCTCCTCGCGCACGTGCTGCGGACGCCGCGTCTGAAACTTTACCTGAACTTCGAGCGCACGCTCACCGAGCCGGAGCTCGCGCAACTGCGCGAACTCGTCCGCCGCCGCGCCGCGCGCGAGCCGCTCCAGCACCTGCTCGGATCCACTTCGTTCTGCGGCCTGGAATTTGAAGTGAACCGCGACGTGCTCATCCCGCGCCCGGAAACCGAACTCCTCGCCGAGCGCGCGTGGAATCACCTCTCACCTCTCACCTCTCACCTCTCAACTGCTCTGGACTTCGGCACCGGCAGCGGCTGCCTCGCCGTGACGCTCGCGGTGAAGTGCCCGGCGGCGCGCGTGACCGCGCTCGACATTTCCGGCGCGGCGCTTGAAGTCGCCCGCCGCAACGCCCAGCGCCACGGTGTCGGCGACCGCGTAGAATTTGTGGAGAGCGACGGTTTCGCTGCGCTGAACGGCGACAGCCGCTGCGACCTGATTGTCTCGAATCCGCCCTACATCGTCACCGGCGAAATCGCCGCGCTCCAGCCGGAGGTGCGCGATTTCGACCCGCGACCCGCGCTGGACGGCGGCGCGGACGGCCTGGATTTTTACCGGCGGCTCGCGGCGGAAGCCGGACAGTTTCTGAACGAACACGGAAAAATCATGCTGGAATTCGGCGACGGCCAGGCCGACGCGATAAAAAATCTGTTCCAGGCACAGAAGTGGATTGTCGAGGCGGTGGAAAACGACTACACACAGCGGCAGAGAATTTTGATCGCCCGTCCGGCGCGGGCGTGAGCGGTTCGGGCGGCGGAATAGCGAAACCATTTTCATCACATGGACAGTCTCTTGATCAAAGGCGGCGTGCCGTTGCACGGCGATGTCACCATCAGCGGCGCGAAGAACGCCGTGCTCCCCATCATGGCGGCGACGCTGCTGACGGCGGAGAAGTGCGTCATCCGGCGCGTGCCGGATTTGAGCGACGTGAAGTTCATGGGCAAAATCCTCGCCTCGCTCGGCGCGGAAGTGAAGGCCGAGGGCGACACCGTCACCGTGCAGGCCGCGAAGATCAAGGGCGTGGGCGACTACGACTTGATCCGCAAGATGCGCGGCTCGATCTGCATCCTCGGCCCGCTCCTGGCGCGGCTGCACAAGGCGAAAGTCTCGCTGCCCGGCGGCTGTGTCATCGGCACGCGGCCCATTGACCTGCACTTGAAGGGACTCCGCGCGCTCGGCGTGGGCATCAAGGTTGAGTCGGGTTACATCCTCGCCACGGCGAAGAAACTGACCGGCGCGGATTTGTTCCTCGGCGGACGCGCCGGCCCGACGGTGCTTGGCACGGCGAACATCATCATGGCCGCCGTGTTGGCGGAGGGCGTGACGCTCATCGAGAGCGCCGCGTGCGAGCCGGAGGTGATGGACTTGTGCAACTTCCTCACGGCGATGGGCGCGAAAATCACCGGCGTCGGCAGCCCTACCATCACCATCACCGGTGTGAAGGAACTGCACGGCGCGGAGCACGAGGTCATTCCCGACCGCATCGAGGCGGCGACCTATGCCATCGCCGCCGCCGCCACGAACGGCGAGGTCACGCTCCACGGCGCGCGTGCCGAGCATATGAACGCCGTGCTCGACAAGCTGCGCGAGAGCGGCGTGAAGGTCGAGCGTCAGGGCGCGGCGCTCAAGGTGCGGCGCGGCGGACGGCTCAAGCCCGTGGACATCACTACGCTGCCCTACGCGGGTTTCCCGACGGACGTGCAGGCGCAGATGATGGCGCTGATGATCCTCACGCCCGGCATCAGCATCATCACCGAGCGGATTTTTGAATCGCGTTTCACGCACGCCGCCGAGCTGATGCGGCTTGGCGCGGACATTTCGATTGAAGGGCCGAGCGCGATTGTGAAGGGCGGCAAGCCGTTGAGCGGCGCGCCGGTGATGGCGAGCGACCTGCGCGCCTCCGCCGCGCTGGTCATCGCCGGCCTGTGCGCCAAGGGCGCGACGCAGGTGAACCGCATCTATCATCTCGACCGCGGCTACGAGAAGATGGACGACAAGCTCAAAGCCCTCGGCGCGCGCATCGAGCGCGTGGAGGAGACCTGACCGTTGGCCGGCGAACTCCAGCGCGCGTTCCGTTTCTTCCGGCCCGACCGGTCGCGCGTGGCCGTGGTGTTCACACTGATGCTGGGCGGCATCGGGCTGAACCTCCTCAAGCCCTGGCCGCTGGCGCTCATCGTGGACTGCGTGCTGGGCGGCAAGCCGCTCCCGGCGTGGCTTGGTGAATGGGGCGACGGCGCGGCGGGAAAATCGCGGCTCGTGTTCATGTTGAGTTTGTCGGTGCTCGCGCTGCATCTGGTTCAAGGCGCGCTGTCCGCGTTGCAAAACTTTCTCGCCATCGGCGTCGGCCTGCGCGGATTGCAGCGCGTGCGGAACGATGTCTTCGCCAGCCTCCAGCGGCTTTCGCTCAAGTTCCATCACGGCGCGAAAAGCGGCGACCTCATCTACCGCGCGGCGTGGGACACGTTTTCGTTCCAGACACTTTTCCAGCAAGGCCTGATGACCACGGCCAGCGCAACGGTCTCGCTCGCGTTGATGGTGGTGGTGATGGCGAAACTCAACTTCCTGCTCACGCTCGTGGCGCTGGCGACCGTGCCGCTGGTGGTGGCGGCGATAAAATTCTTCGGCACGAAAATGACCGAGCGCGGCGCGCTGGCGCAGCAGGCCGACAGCGCCGTGACTTCGCTCGTGCAGCAGAACATCGCGGCGCTGCCGCTCATCCAGAGCTACACGCGCGAGGCGCACGAGGAGGAGAAATTCACCGCGCAAACCGCCAGCGCGCAGGAGCGGCGTCTCGCGCAGCACGGCTGGGAGCTGCTCTACTGGCTGGCGCTCACCGTCGCGTTCGGCCTTGGCACGGCGGCGATCGTGTATCTCGGCGCGATGCAGGTGCTCGATGGCAAGCTGACTGTCGGCGCGCTGCTGATTTTTCTCGCCTACCTCGCGCAGCTTTACGAGCCGCTCAACCAGCTCTCGCACGTCGGCGCGACGGTGGCCGGGGCGCGGGCTGGGGTGAAGCGGGTGTTCGAGATTCTCGACAGCGAGGAGGAAGTGAAGGAGGCGGCGAACGCGAGGGCGGTGAAACATTCAACATTCAACATTCAACATTCAACATCGAACGAAGCGCCGCCGCTTTTGGTGAGCGGTGAAATTTGTTTCGCCAACGTGTCCTTCCGCTACCAGCAGGAGCGCGAGATTTTGTCCGGCATCTCGTTTGAACTGAAGCCCGGCGAGTCCGCCGCGATTATCGGCCCCAGCGGCGTGGGCAAGACGACGCTGATGAATCTTCTCCCGCGCTTCTACGATCCGACCGGCGGCGCGGTGCGGCTCGACGGCGCGGACTTGCGCGAGTTGAAGCTGAAAGACTTGCGCGAGCAGATCGCCGTCGTGTTGCAGGAGCCGATTCTCCTGCCGGCGACGATTGCCGAGAACATCGCCTGCGGCAAGCCGGGCGCGACTCGCGACGACATCGAAGCTGCCGCGCGGGCCGCGAACGCCGACACGTTCATCCGCAAGCTGCCGCAGGGCTACGACACGCCGGTGGGCGAGGGCGCGGCGCGCTTGAGCGTGGGCGAGAAGCAGCGGCTCAACCTCGCGCGGGCCTTTCTGAAAAACGCGCCCATCCTCCTGCTCGACGAGCCGACCAGCGCGCTCGACGCCGAGAGCGAGGCGCTCGTGGTCGCGAGCCTGAACGACTTGATGAAAGGCCGCACCGTGCTGATGGTCGCGCACCGCTTGAGCACCATCCGCCGCGTGACGAAAATCATCGTGCTGGAGAATGGACGCATCGCGGAGATGGGCCGCCACGAGGAACTGCTTGCACGCGGCGGTTACTATTCCCGCGTCGCCAGCGGGCAGGTGAGCTTGGATTAACCGCAGGCATGAGATGGAGCCTGAGGAATTGTTCAACTACTGCGAGGCGGGACTGTGGTTCGTCGTCGCGGTGATTCTATTTCTCAAGTCCCGCCGGACGGAGCCGATGCAAAGGAAACTCGCAGGCAAAACGGCAGCGGCCTTCGCCGTGTTCGCGATCACCGATTTGATCGAGGCGCAGACCGGCGCGTGGTGGAGGCCGTGGTGGCTCTTCGTGCTCAAGGCGGCGTGCGTGCTGGTGTTCGTGACGGCGTGGTGGAGATACCGGCGGCTGGGCAGAAAATCACCGCCATCGGACAGGCCAAATTGATGCCGGACGGGCGGTTCGCTTCCAGGCTTGGTTCCCGGGAGAATTTTCCGCGCCAAGCTCATGCTTGCCAAAACACGGGTTATCTGGCTTTATGCAGGCAAATCCAAATCTCAACGAACCACCAACCGTGAACCTCTCCTCCTATGCCGTCGGTCAGGCCGTCTTTGTGCGGACGGACACGGTGGACTACGAGGAGAAAACCATCGCGTTCTCCTCGCTGGAGGAACTGGTCAAGGTCTGCTCCGAGCCGCACCCGAACATGCTGCTGGAAAAAATCATCATTCACAGCCTCGGTGGTGGCGAGCCGAGCGCGCTCACGCTGGGCTTCATCTCCTGCACCAAGGGCCAGCGCCCCGGCAACCCGGCGAAGGTCGGAGTTTGAGAGGCGGAGAACCACGGAAAACACGGAGCACACCGAAGCGGTTGGAATTTCATCCGGTGGGCAGTGAATTTCTTGCCGCAACCTACTCCTTCCTCCCCTTTCCGTGTCTTCCGTGTGCTCCGTGGTTCCATCTCTGGAAACCATGGCGGCACTCATCCCAGGTCGGAAAAAATCACCGTGCTCTGCCGTGCCCGCAGAACATTCGCGAGCGGCGTCGCGCCGTCGGGAAGCAGCGACTGGCGCAACGCCTCCTCCTTACCCGCGCCGGAGGCGAGCACCCAAACCTTTTGCGCCGCCGCCAGCACGGGATAACCCAGCGTGATGCGCCGGGGCGGCGGCTTGCCCGCTGTCACCGCGCGATAAACGCGAGCATCGGTCAAACACTCCGGCGGCTCACCAGGAAAAAGTGATGCCACGTGGCCGTCCTCGCCCATGCCGAGGAACACCATGTCGAGCACCGGCTGGCCGTCGCGCGTGGTCGTGGCAAAGCGGCGAAGTTCGGTTGCCGCTTCTTCAGCAGCGCGCTCTGGTTCGACCTCGCCGCGCACGCGGTGAATTTGCACCGGAGGAATCCCCAGCGGCGTGAACAGGAGTAGTTGAGCGGAGGCGAAGTTGCTTTCGTTGTGATCAGGCGGCACGCACCGCTCATCCGCCCAGAAGAAATGGACTCCGCGAAAAAGTTCGCTTCGTCTCGCCGCCTGTTCCGCCACGGCGGAGAAAAAATCCTTCGCGATGCGCCCACCGGAGAGCGCGGCGGTGTAGTTGGCGCTCGCATTCGTTCGTGCCGCGAGTTCTTCGAGCCAGCGCTGCGCGACAGTGTCCGCCAGTTCGCGCGGCGAAAGGCAGCGAGTGATTTCAAAATTGCCCATGCCTGTTTGTAACCGGGCGCCGCCCGATTGTCCGCATGATTCAAGATGCCCGCTTGTCTTTTCCCGCAATCTTGCTTTGCTCATGTGCGCGCATCTGCGACACGATGAAACTCAAACACGGCCTGCATCTGGCCTACTGCACCAACATCCACCGCGGCGAAACCTGGCCGCAGACGCTGGATTCCCTCAAGCAGTTCACGCTTGCCGTGCGCCAGAAGGTTTGCCCGGACAAGCCCTACGCCATCGGCCTGCGGCTCGGCGACACGGCGGCACGTGAGCTGGCCGAACCCGCCACGCTGTTCGCGTTCCAAAAGTGGCTCGACGCGAACCAGTGCTACGTTTTCACGATCAACGGATTTCCCTACGGCAAGTTTCACGGCGCGCGCGTGAAAGAGCAGGTCTACGCGCCGGACTGGACGACGCCGGAGCGCCTCGACTACACGAACCGGCTTTTTGATCTGCTCGCGCAACTCGTGCCCGACGGCGTCGAGGGCAGCGTGAGCACCGTGCCGGTGTCGTTCAAGGAATTCATCCGCGACGAGCGACAAGTGCGCGAGGCGCGGGCGAATCTCTGGCGCTGCGTCGAGCACATCGAGAAACTCACGCGCCAAACTGGAAAAAAACTTCACCTCGGCCTGGAGCCGGAGCCGCTCTGCTATCTGGAAACCACCGCCGAGACGGTGAAATTCTTCGAGCAACTGCGCGCCGACCGGCCCGGCGACCTGCGGCTCGACGAACACCTCGGCGTGAATTACGATTGCTGCCATCTTGCCGTCGAATACGAGCATCCACGCGAAGCCATCGGTCGCCTTCGGCAGCACGGCATCAAGATCAGCAAGATTCATTTGAGTTCCGCGCTCAAGTTGCGCCCCACCGCCGAGGCGCGGCAGGCGCTGCACGCGTTCGCGGATGACATTTATTTCCACCAAGTCATCGCCCGCGCCGCCGACGGCACGATCACGCGGCACAAGGATTTGGATGTCGCGCTCGCGCTGCACAACCACCTGCCGCCGCGCGTGGACGACGAGTGGCGCATCCATTTCCACGTGCCGCTGCACAGCCCGCCCACGGCGCTCTTCGACACTACGGCGGATCATCTGCTTGGCGTGCTGGACGAGGTGCGGGCGCATCCGCAGATGTGCGCGCACTTCGAGATGGAGACCTACACGTGGGAAGTCATGCCGGCAGAGATGAAACGGCGCAACGTGGTGGATCAGCTCGTCAGCGAATACGAGTGGACGCTCAAGGAATTTTCCAAACGCGGGCTGTGCTGAACGTGAAAAAGGAATTGAAAACTTGCCCAAGTGCGAGCGTGGAGCGTGTTTCGTTTGCCGCGTTCCCCCTCACCCTGACCCTCTCCCCCGGGGAGAGGGAACAACCAGCGCCAGCTTTTGATAATTCGTTGGCGCGTTCGGCCAACACCGCGCCCGGTTTGCTCGAAAGGCGGAATACGATTCTCCCTCTCCTCCGGGGAGAGGGCCGGGGTGAGGGGGAAGGACGCAACCAGTTTGCGAGCGGTTGCATTTCCAGCCCGGCTTTCGCTAAAGAATGAAAACCCTCCGCGCACTGCTGGTGCTGGGCCGCGTGTCGAATTTGCCGACCGTGTGGTCGAACTGCCTCGCGGCCTGGCTGCTCGGCGGCGGCGGGGACTGGGGCGTCTTCGCGCAGCTCTGTCTCGGCGCGACGTATCTCTATCTCGGCGGGATGTTTTTGAACGATGCGTTCGACGCGGAGTTCGACCGCCAGCATCGCGCGGAGCGGCCGATTCCAGCTGGCGTGATTTCCACGCCCGCCGTGTGGGGCTGGGGAATCGGCTGGCTCGTCGCCGGGCTGGGAACCCTGGCGCTGCTGGGCCGGGACACCGCGCTGCTCGCGGTGGTGCTGACGGCGGCGATTTTGCTTTACGACGCGGTTCACAAAAAAATCGCCTTCGCGCCGGTGCTCATGGCGCTGTGCCGTTTCTTCCTCTACCTCGTGGCGGCTTCGACGTCATGGGATGGCATCAACGGACTCGTCGTGTGGAGTGCGGCGGTGCTCGCGGCCTACATCGTCGGCTTGAGCCACCTCGCGCGGCGAGAGAGCGCGCCGGGCGCGCTGCAATACTGGCCGTGCGTGCTGCTCGCCGCGCCGCTCGTGCTGGCGTGGATCGTCAACGACGGCGGGTTCCGTCAAAACGCGCTCGTGCTCGGCGCGCTGCTGGGCGTGTGGATCGTGCGCTGCCTGCGCTCGACGCTCTGGACGCGCGAGCGGAACATCGGTCGCACGGTGTCGGGCCTGCTCGCGGGCATCGCGCTGGTGGACTCGCTGGCGGTGGCGTCCGCGCCGCCGCAGACGGGGTTAATCTTCCTCGTGCTGTTCGGCGCGGCGCTGCTGTTCCAGCGCGTGGTGCCGGCGACGTGAGAAAGCGGGGCCGGGTGGTTACATTTTTTAGGCAACTCCGGCGTCAGAGGCTTGCCGGTAGCGGCTCAATTCCTCCACCGTCAATTGCTCCTGCGGCACAAGCTGGTAATGTCGCTCCTCGCGGACGCGCACGCCGGCTTCAGTGTCCTCGAATTCAAAAAGTGCAATAACTTCGTCAGCCATGAATTGCGCCGCCAACGGACGACAGACGAGGGCTGGGAACTTCTCGGCGCACAAGGCGATGTCTTGCTCGATTTGCACCGCGCCAAGCCGGTCACGTCCGCCTTTGGCTTGAATCGGCAGGATGTAATGGCAGCCCCTCCGATCCAAACCCACATAAAGTTCGTCGGTTTCCACTTGGCCAATATCAGCTACGGAAGTGCGGAGATGATTTTGCAAAGAGTAGCAAGTCAGCCCGGTAAAAAGGTCAACCAGCCGGTTGTAGCGTAGCTTGGATAGCAGAGCCTGCTCGTCTCCCAATGCGTAGCGCGAGATTACTCCCGGCGTCGCATCGGGCACCTTGATCACACTCAAAGCAGTATTCGGACTGAGCGTCCACTGGACCGCTAAAACAAAACGGTAGCGGCTATTTCCAACTTTTCGCAACACCCATTCCTTGTTAGCAGGGGCGGTCGAACGAATCTCTTTTGGGAATGGCTGGCGAAACCGAAAGGAATAAACAACGTCGCCAACATTCTTCGGCCTCTCCAAGCCGAGCGAGGTTGCCGCCCGCACGATTTCTTCGCGTTCAAATTCGAGTTCAGTCAGCCCTGGGCGATAATGGGCCTGAAAGATAAAAGCGATGATGCGCGAGTATTGTTTTTCGTTTGCCATAAAGTTCATCGGTTTCCAGGCCAACGCAGGACAAGGACTTCTTCTCGAAGTTGCTCTCGAGTTGCGGTGGCAAGGCGCGTGCGAAAGAGATCAAGAGCGGTCACTTCGTATCCCAGTTGTTCGGCGATGGAGCCCAGGAGTTGGCCAGTGCGGATCATGACGCGCAGATAGGATGCTTGGTCGCCCACGACATAAGCAAGCTGGGCACCGGGCCGCAGGAGTGGTCGGAGTTCCGCAAGGTGTTTCGCCATCCCGCCAAAATAGAGCTTTGTAACTCGCGCGTAGAGCCGCTCGAAACCACTCGTTTTACCCATTTCGATCCGTCTCCGCTCGATCTCTATAGCGAGCCGCTCAATCTCGGGATGCTGTGCGACCCAGCGGTCGTCGTCGTCTCCTTTATAGACGCCGCGGGTGTTCGAGCGAAGCATTGTTCGTTTCAGATCACGTAAAGTTGCCCGGTCGCGGAAGAATCCGAGGATCACGCTTTCTAGCCGAGTCGTTCGTGTGTAATCCTTTTCGTTTGGATATGGTGGCGAAGTGATGACCGTATCAATGGATGCCGGTTCAAGCAGGGCTGGTGCGATCCGGGCATCGGCATGAAGGACGCGGGCCGAAACTTTAGGAAGCGACTTGAGCAGACGGATGTCGTGGGCCATTTGGCAGACTCGGGTTAGCCACGTTGATACGACTGGAGCGTCATCTTTGGCGGGGCCGACGCCAACTTCCGGGCCAAAATGGAGATTACTAATCGTCGTTACCAAGGCGCGAGCAAGGGCCAACCGGAAATGCGCTCCGAAACAAGGTGAGGCGTTGATGGCATCAAGCAAGACCAGCGTTTTGTGCAAGGGCAGCGTGCTGATGCAGTCAGTGAGCAGGAGTTTTGCGGCGTCGACGGGTAGGTGCCGCAACTGGATAGCCGGTGGTGTCTCTCGCAATAAACATGGCTGCGGGTCGTCAATGATCCCTTCACGTTCCAACGCATCCAGTGTCCGTTCCGCAATGCCAGCGGCGGCTAGTTCAAGTTGATCGGGATCCGGCGACCAATCGATCTTGGTGGTGCTTGCAAAATAGGCCATCGGATGTGCCTCGATGCCGATGCCATGCAGTCCGAGCTTCTGACATTCAACGATGGTTGTCCCCGTGCCACAAAAAGGGTCGAGCACGTTTGCATCGGCACCAAGACCGAAACGCTCGATGTATTGCCGCACGAGATGAGGCGGGAAGGAGAGGATGAATCGATACCAGTCGTGCGCTGGTCGGTCGGCGAGTTCAAGGCGGTTGGAATCGTTATGCTGAGCGGGACGGATGGTGGTTTCGTGTTTGATGCCGAGCTTGGTAAGTCTGGCGAGCGGAGCGGAGTAGACGCTTACAACCTTTTGCGTGGATTTGAGTGTCAGGCTCGGCATGGTGTTTGGGAGCTAAAAGGATTCCGTCATTTTGAGCAAGTGGCGAAATGAAGATGACAAAAACCAGTGTTCTTAAACGGCTCAAGAGAGGATTCAGAAATTGGTCGAGCGACTACGCTCCATTGCGTCTCTGCGATTAAAACACGTCCTATTATTTCCCCCGCCCGCGCGCCTTCGCGAATGCTTCCGACAAATGCGCATAGCTGCGCTTGGCCGCCGCAATTGGGTCGTAGCCGGGCTTGTTGAAAACCTGTCCGCTCACTTCCACCACTACCGGGCCGCGATAGCGGGAGGCCGCGAGCAGCCGTCCGTATTCGGCGTAGTCAATCGTCCCCTCGCCCGGCAGGACAAACTCGAACTTGCCCGCGACGCCCCTGGAGTCCTTCACGTGGATGAACACGCTCTCGCCAATCAGCGCGTTGAAGGTGTCGGCGAGCGCGAGGCCGGCGAGTTGGAAGTGGCTGAAATCGTAGGCGAGCTTGAGTGCGGGGCTGTTCACCTGCCGCTGCAGCCACAGGAGCCGCTCCGGTGTGTTGACCGCGCTGCCCACGTGCGCCTTGACGGCGACGACAAATTTTCCCTTCGTCGCCGTGTCGGCCCAGTCTTTCACGCGCGCGGCCATGCGATCCTTGATCTGCTCCCACTCGGCAGGCTTGCCGCCGAGCACGGTTTCGAGCAAAGGCGGATTGTCCGGCACGAGCGCGTGGGCGAGTTCGGCGGCGGCCTTGATTTTTTCGAGGTTGGCCGCGTGCGCCTTGTCGTCCGCCGCTGCGCTCAAGTTGTCCATGAGGGCGGGCAGTGTGAGTTTGGAATCGGTGAGACGCTGCCGCAGTTCCTTGCGTTGTGCGGCAGAAAGCTGCTTCGGCTCGGTGGCGTAGCCGGGCATGAGCGAAAACTCCACGCAGTCGTAGCCAATTTCCGCGCAGACGCGCAGCGCCTCCGCCAGCGGGAGCGACTTCATGCCGTAGAGGCTGAAACCGAGCGAGATCTTGGCGGCGGACTTTTTGTCAGCGGCCCGCGCGGTGAACACGGCGGGCATGCACGCGGCGAGGGCAAGGGTTTTTGCAAAGCGGCGGCGAGTGGTGAAGTTCATGAGCGGAAAGTTAAAGAATGCCGTCGCGCTTGGCAATGGAATCGGAGGTGTAACACTACGTTCTCCCTCACCCTAACCCTCTCACGCTGGGAGAGGGACCAGCAAAGATCGAGCGGCGACAATCGAGCGCGCATTGGAACCTCGCCGCGCTGGATGAGGGCGGGGTGATGGATTCCGTTTCCAATTTCCCTGCCCGCGTTTTTGAAAAGCTGCTAGCTTCGCCGCGATGTCGCAGTTGCTCAAATCCTCCGGCGCGATGGGCGCGGCCACGCTGGCCAGCCGCGTGCTCGGCATGGTGCGCGAGATGGTCTATTCGGCCTTCATGGGCGACACGTGGGTGGCGGGCGCGTTCATGCTCGCGTTCACGATTCCCAACTTGTTCCGCCGCCTGCTCGGCGAGGGCGCGCTGACGGCGGCGTTCATCCCCGTCTTCAAGGAGAAGGAGAAAACCGCCGGTGACGCGGAGATGTGGCGCGCGGCCAACGCCGTGCTCACCGGGCTGATGCTCGCCACGGCGGCGGCCACGCTGCTCGTCGTCGCGGGAATTTCCGCCGCGCTGTGGCTGCACCGCTTCGAGGACGAAATGCGCCTCATGCTGGAATTGCTGCGCTGGATGTTTCCCTATCTGCTGTTCGTCTGCCCGGCGGCGGTGTTCATCGGGATGCTCAACTCGCGCGGCCATTTCTTCCTCCCCGCGCTTGGCCCGGTGCTGCTGAACGTGGTGATGATCGCCTCGGTGCTGTGGCTCGCGCCGCAGTTTGGAATGAAACTCGACACGCAAATTTTTGCCCTCGCCGTGGGCGTTCTGGTGGCGGGCGCGGCGCAGGCGTTCTATCAACTGCCGGCGCTGCGGCGCGAGGGGTTCCGCTTTGAATGGGTTTCGCCGCGTGGCAACGAAACCGTGCAGCGCGTCGCGCGGCAGCTTGTGCCAGCGGCGCTCGGTGTGGCGGCCTTCCAGCTCAACGTCGTGGTCACGCAGGGCTTCGCCTTCGCGGTGGACCCGCAGATCGTCGCGTCGTTCAACTACGCCGTGCGCCTGATGGAGCTGCCGCAGGGCGTGTTCGGCATCTCCCTCGCCACGTATCTGCTGCCCACGCTCGCCGGGCTGGCGGCGGAGAAAAAGTTCGACGATTTCTGCGGCACGCTGCGGCACGGCATCGGGCACCTCGTCTTCGTGAATCTGCTCGCATCCATCCTGCTTGTGCTGCTGGCGGAGCCGATTGTCCGGCTGCTGTTCGAGCGCGGGCGGTTCGGGCCGGACGCCACGGGCCGCGCGGCGCTGGCGCTGGCGTGCCTCGCGCCGGGGCTGCTGGCGTTCTCGCTGGTGAACGTGTTGAGCCGGGCGTTTTACGCGCTGGGCGACGTGCGGACGCCGATGCGGATCAGCGTGTTTTGTCTCGGAGCAAATGCGCTGCTGGCGTTGCTGCTCGTCGTGCCGCTGCGGCAGGGCGGCCTCGGTGTGGCGAACACGATGAGCGCGGTGCTGAACGTGGCGCTGCTCGCGTTCGCACTGCGGAAAAAAATTCCCCAATGGGAATGGGACGGGCTGCGGCGCGAAACTGGTTTGCTGATCCCGTCCGCGCTGCTGGCAATCGCGGTCGCGTGGACTATGAGCCGCGCGTGGGAAGCCGCGTTGGGCCACGCGAGTTTGGTGCTGAAGCTGGGAAGTGTCTTCGTTCCGATGCTGGCGGCGACGGTGGTGTATTTCGGCGCGGCGTGGCTACTCAAACACCCGGCGGCGGGCGAACTGGCTGGCTTTCTCCAAAAGGCACGCCGGAACCCTTGAACTGAATGCCGCGTGGAGAGCGCGGCGTTTCAGCCGTCCTAGTGGTTGAACATCTTCCGCGCCTTGATCATTTCCGCGACCTGCGGCGGCACCATCGCCTCCCACGCCGGATCACCGCTGCGGATTTTCGCCAGCGCGTC
Organism: Verrucomicrobiota bacterium; assembly: GCA_016235585.1. Classification (GTDB taxonomy): domain Bacteria; phylum Verrucomicrobiota; class Verrucomicrobiia; order Limisphaerales; family JACRJY01; genus JACRJY01. The sequence goes on from JACRJY010000012.1 coordinate 61,041, forward strand.
GCGCGAGAAGATGGCGAGGTGATCCTCGTTCACGTCGCGCAGGCCGTCAATGAACCGGTTCTCGAGGAGGTAGGCATACAGGTGCCGCAGGTGCGGCGCGACGCGCAGGTTGCCGGCGGTGATGAGCGCGCCGGTCTTCGGCTCGCGGTAGGGATAGGCGTAGAGCTTGAGATCGTTTTTGAAGAGCCGCCCGAACGATTCGAGGATGCCGCCCTCGAGGTTCGCGTAGTATTTTTCGTCGAACAGCTCGCGCAGCGTCGGCACGCCCATGGTGATGCCGATCATTTTCTTGGTGAACAAAAACAGGTAGGCCGCCAACCGGTGGAACTCGCCGTAGTTGGAAATCATCACGTTCTTGCCCAGCGCGCAGAGGATGTCCACGCGGTCGAGGAAGTCCTGATGGTCAATCTTGTCGCCGTCGGTGAGGTTCTTGAGCGTCATTTCCATCAGCACCACCACATCCTCGCCCTGCACCTTCGGCTCCTGCACAAAGAGCGCCTGGGCGCATTCGAGCATGTCCATCGTGACCTTGGTGACGGGCCGGAAGCTGCCGCGCTCGACGAGCAGCGCCTTCTTGTAGAGGATGTCCGCCGGCTGCACGACCTCGCCGTTGGCGGTGAAGATCGCGGCCTTGGTCAGGCCCAGTTGCACGAGTTGCATCGCCATGAGGCGGTTGTCCACGCTCGCGAACGCCGGGCCGGAGAACTTGATCATGTCCACCTCCACGCGCTCCGGCGTGAGGTTGTCGAGCAGGGCCTGGATGAGCGCCGCCGGGTCGGCGTGCAGGTAAAGCGCGCCATGCACGAGGTTCACGCCGACGACGCCGAGCGCCTCCTGCTCCTGCAAATTCTCTTTGTCCAGCAGTCGCGCGTGGATGATGATCTCCGACGGCTCGCCCTGCGGCTGCGTCTGAAAGCGCACGCCCAGCCAGCCCTGCGCCTCCACGTCCTTCCGGGAATAACTCTTCGCCGCCACCGTGTCGGCGAAGACGAAGAAGCGCGTGTTCGCGCCGCGCTTGGCACCCAGGCGTTCGAGCATCAGCCCATACTCGCGCTCCAGCATGGACTGCAGCCGCTGCCGGCTCACGTAGCGCTCGCACGGCCCGTAAATCGCGTCGCTCACCGTCATGTCGTAGGCCGACATCGTCTTGGCGATGGTGCCCGCCGCGCCGCCCACGCGGAAAAACCACCGCGCCACCTCCTGCCCCGCGCCGATCTCGACGAACGCGCCGTAGGTCGCCGGGTCGAGGTTGATCTGCAGCGCCTTCTGATGGGTGTCAGGAATGTCTCGGCTCATTGGCGCGAGCATGGACAAGTTTGGGGCGGGAAACCAGCGGAAACGTGCGGCGTGAGCTTACGCCTTGAACGCCTCGCGCGTGCGCTGCACCAGCTTGTTGTCCGCGCCGCCGGAGCCGCGCAGCCAGCCGGTGCTCGCGGCCAGGTAGCGGTCGCGCCACTTCGGCGAGACGTGGAAGTAATCCTCCAGCGCCGCCTCGCTGAACTTGTAATCGTGCGCGTCGCCGCCCTTGAGGTAGATGAGCCGGCGCGCGGTGTTGATGAACGCCAGCGCATCGCCGCCCGCGTTCAAGTAGCCAAGTGTCTTCCGCGCGGCGGCGGGTTTGTTGCGGCCCGCCTCGGCGAAAATTTCCTCCATGGCTTCCGCGCCGCTGCCTTCCGTCGCCACGGCCGGCAATTCATCAATCGGCGTGGCCTTCACTTTGCCCATCCGTTCGCGGAACATCGGGAGAAACGACGCGGCCTGCAACAGGAGCCAGCGGCGCGTGTCGTCGCTGCCGCTGTGCTGCCAGGCGTGGTGAATGGCGTTCGACGCCGTGATGGAATGCAGCGAGACGATGGCGGGCTGCCGCATCAGCAGTTCACCCGCTGCCGCGAAGATGCCGTCCCACACGGATGCGGACGACACGCCGCGATTGAGCAGCTCGACCACCTTGTCCGCCGCCTCGGCGGCATTTCCCTGGCGCAACGTGCGGAGCATTTCGGTCGTCGCGCCGGAGTCGGGTTTCCCGGCAAGCCAGTCGGCGCGGATTTTTGCGACGAGCGGCTGGTTGCGGCGGCCCGGCTGGTCGGGCGCGGCGTCGCGCTGGGCGGGATTGCTCCCCTCGTGTTCCAGCAGCGCATAGGCGAGCGAGCGCAGCACCGGCTCGGCGTGCTGCCAGCCGATGTTTTCCAGCGTTCGCCAGCTGTTTGCCACGTAAATCGCCTTGTGCCCGATGTCGCGGAAGTCGCGCGCGCCGTAGCGGGCGAACAGCTCGAAAATCTCGTGCGCGCCCGCCGTGCGCGCCAGCCCGGCAACCGCCGCATCGGCGGCACTCACATCCCAATTGTCCATCGCCGTGATGAACGCCTGCTTCGCGCGATGCGCGGGCGGCACGGCGGCTTCGTCCACGGCGGCCATCGTCCAGTCGCCTTCCTGCTCGTCGCGCGCCTGCGAGCCTTTGAACTGATCGAGCGCCCAGAAAATCGGCAGCCAGCGGTCGGCGGCGGGCGAGTTGAGGCTGGCAAGGTGCGCGGAATTCACCACCAGCACGGCGTGGAACTTGAAGCCCACCGGGCGCGGCTGGATGTTCCGCACGCCCGCCAGCAGCAGCGCGGCGAGCACTTCGCGGTAGCTCGTGCCGCGCCGGACACGTGAGGCGAACTCCTCGATCACGCGGCTGCGCGGCGTCTCCTCCAGCAGCCGCACGAGCGGCTCGATGCCCGCGTCGAGGCGGACGTGATCCGTCGGCAGCTTCGCCTCGGCGGCGGAAACGGGTGCGAGCTGGTTGAGAAAGCCGAGGTCGGCGGCCCCGGCAGCGGCGCACGCGGCGGTGGTGCTTTTCAAAAAATGACGGCGGTTGAAGTGTGGCTTTGTCATGGCCGCAGGCTTTCTCGGAATCTGCGGTGACTCTGGCCTATTCCCCGCGGCGAAGCAAGCTTCCGCCAAACCTGAAAACCGGATGCAAACCACGGAAGACACAGAACACACGGAAGGAGGCGCGGGGAAAAGTTCGGCCTCGCCATTTCCTTCCTCCGCTGTATCCGTGTGTTCCGTGTCTTCCGTGGCTCTCCATTTTGGAATTTGGGTGAAAGCACTGTCGTTTTGCGCCGCGCTCTGGTAGACCGTCCGCATGAAACGCCTTTGCTTGCTCGCGCTCTGCCTGTCCGCGCTCGCTGTGTCCCTCCCGTTGCACGCCGCGAAGATTGTCCTCGTCGCGGGCGGCGGCACTGATGCCGTCAACATTCCCGCCACGGAAGCAAAGTTGAAGGAGCCGTTCGGCGTGGACTTCGACAAGTCGGGAACCATGTTCATCATCGAGATGGTTTCCGGCAACCGGCTGCTGAAGGTGGACGCGAAGGGAATTCTTTCTCGCGTCACTGCCAGCAGCATTGTGCTCGACGGTGGTGGCAACGCCCCTGCACCCATGCAGTTTAACGGCCCGCACAACCTCGCCGTGCTGCCCGATGGCAACGTGCTGGTCGCCGATACTTGGAATGGCCGCGTGCTACAAGTGGACGCAAAGTCCGGCGGCGCTTTTACTATCCCCGGCTTCATTGTCCTGCCGGAAATAGCCAGGAGCAGCGGGCCTTACTGCATCACGCTCGACTTCACCGGCAAGAAACTTTTCATCGCCGACTTGCAGCGCATCCACGTCGTTGACCTCGCGACGGGAAAAGCAAAAATTGTCGCGGGCAACGGCAAGAAGGGCAAACCGCCGGACGGCGCGCTGGCGGTGGAAGCGCCGCTCTCCGATCCGCGCGCCGTCGCGCCTGACCGCAAGGGGAACATCTACATCCTCGAACGCGGCGGCAACGCCTTGCGCGTCGTGGACGCCGCCGGGAAAATCCGCACCGTCGTCAACGCCAGCGGTGCGAAAGGCGGTGACGGTGACGGCGGCGATGCGCTGGCCGCCACGATGAACGGCCCGAAGCATCTCTGCGTGGACAAGGAAGACAACGTCGTCATCGCCGACGCCGAGAGTCATCTCGTGCGGAAATACATTCCGAGCACCGGCAAAATTGTCCGCGTCGCAGGCACGGGGAAAAAGGGCGCGGCGGGCGTGGGCGGCGATCCATTGAAGTGCGAACTCGCCCGCCCGCACGGAGTGGTCGTGCATCTGAAGACCGGCGAGCTTTACATCACGGACAGCTACAACAACCGCATTTTGAAAATCGTGCGATGACCGCAGATGAATGGCGGTTCCGCGCCGCGAATGGAGAACAGGATGATTCACCCGCCCCCGTTTTCCGGCCGTTTGAAAACTGAAACGCCACGATGAGCGCGCCTTCCGCACCGCAGCCCGCCGACGTTCCGCCCAAGGCGGCGGCCCCGCCCGCCGCCTGGTGGAAATGGAGCCTCATTCTCGCCCTCGGCGCGGGCCTGGCGGTTTGGAGGCCGGGCGCGGGCGCGCCGGGCGTGACGCCGGACGGCTGGAAGCTGCTGGCGATTTTCCTGCCGTGCATCCTGGCGCTGATGCTCAACCCGATCCCCGGCGGCGCGGCGGTGTTGATCGCGGTGGTGCTCACGATCCTGACGGGCGCGCTGCCGCTGGCGAAGGCCCTCGGCGGCTACGCTGATCCGAGCGTGTGGATGGTGCTGGGCGCGTTCCTCATGGCGCGGGCGCTCATCAAGACCGGCCTCGCGCGCCGCATCGCGTTGCAGTTCATCCGCGTGCTCGGCCACACCACTCTGGGGTTGAGCTACGCCGTGGTGGCGACGGAGACGGTGTTCGCTGCGGTGATCCCGACGGTCGGCGCGCGCGTCGGCGCGATCATCCTGCCGATCATGCGCAGCCTGGCCGAATTGTATGACTCGCATCCCGGCGAGACGGCGGCGCGGCTGGGGCGCTTCCTGATGCTCTCGCTCTATCAAGGCTCGGTCATCGCCTGCGCGATCTTTCTCACCGGGCAGGCGAGCAACCCGCTGGCGGCACAGCAGGCGCGGCAGCTCACCGAGCATCTGCCCGGCGGGCCGGTGATGCTCGGCTACCGGGAATGGCTCGTGGCCGCGTGCGTGCCGGGGTTCGTCTCGCTGCTGCTCGCGCCGTGGCTGGTGTTCCGGTGGGAAAAGCCGCAGATCACCCGCACGCCGGAGGCGGCGGCGTTTGCGAAGCGCGAGCTGGAAAAGCAAGGCCCGCTCGCGCCGGGCGAATGGCTGCTGACGGCGGTGCTGCTGGCGGTCGGCGCGTCGTGCGTGATCCTGCCGGCGGACTTGAGCGCGGTGCCCATCCTGGCCGGGCTGGGTTTTCTGCTGCTCGCGCGCACCCTGTCGTGGGACGACATCATCAACGAGCGCGCGGCGTGGGACGTGTTCATCTGGTATGGCGGGCTGCTGCAGCTGGGCAAGCAGCTCAAGGACTCGGGGCTGCCGGGGCTGTTCGCGCAAAGCGTGGCGGGACAGTTCGACGGTTGGCCCTGGCTGCCGCTGTTTGTGGCGCTGCTGCTGGTCAACTTCTTCGCGCACTACGCCTTTGCGAGCATCACCTCGCACATGGTGTCGCTTTATCCGGCGTTCGTGGCCGTGCTGATCGCCGCCGGCGCGCCGCCGATGCTGACCGCGTGCGCGTTCGCATTTTTCACCAACTTCTCCGCCGGGCTGACGCACTACGGCACGACGCCGGGGCCGATTGTCTTCAGCGCGGGCTACATCCCGCAGCCGAACTGGTGGCGGGTGGGCTTCTGCGTCGCGCTGGTGAACATCAGCATCTGGCTCGTCGTGGGCATGGGCTGGTGGAAGGTGCTGGGCCTGTGGTGAGGAATCCGGTTTCGGTGCGGGCCGGGGAAGTGATGGTGAACTGGCTCAACTTGCCAAAACCAGTTTGCGCTCCGATGGATCAAGGGTGCGCCATTTCCCCGGCGGCAATCCGCCCAGTTCAAATCCTCCGATGCGCACGCGGATGAGCCGCAGCGTCGGGTGCCCGATGACCGCCGTCATGCGGCGCACCTGGCGGTTCTTGCCCTCGACGAGTTCCAGGCCAATCCAGCAGTCCGGCACGTTCTTGCGGAAGCGGATGGGCGGGTCGCGCGGCGGCATCTGTGGCTGCGGATCGAGGCGCCACGCGCGGCATGGCAGAGTTTTTCGCTCCTGAATCACCACGCCGCACGCGAGCTGCGCCAGCGCGTCCGGCGTCGGGATGCGTTCCACCTGCACCCAATACTCGCGCCCGTGCGCGTGGCGCGGATGCAGCAGTTTTTCATTCAACTCCGCCTCGTCGCTCAATAGCAGCAGCCCCTCCGAGTCCGCGTCGAGCCGCCCGATGGGATACACGCGCGGCGGGAAACCGAACTCCGCCAGCGGGCGGTTGGGCGAGCCGTCGGGCGTGAACTGCGAGAGCACCCCGAATGGTTTGTGGAAGGCGAGGAGCATGTCGGGGCGATTCTGGCCGGTTGCGGAGGCGTGAAAAGATTTTTTCACCTGGACGGCGGATGTCCAGCCCCCCGGCGTAGGGTGAGCGCAAAAAGAAAGTAAAACTATGAACAAACAACAACTGGAACTCACGTTTGACGGCTCGCACAGCTTCCGCCCGGTCATCCGCCGGCAGCGCCGCCTCACCTCGGCGCGCTGGTGGTTCGCGCAGATGCACAAGGTCGTGGACGGCGCGCTGGAATGGCAGCCCGCCCCGCCGCCGCGCCCGGAGCAGGCGCATCTGAAGCTCGCGCCGCAGCGGTGAGGAAACTGCAGCGGCGGTCTGTGACCGCCGAGAGTTCGCGCCGCTTGGTGCGGCGCTCGCAGAGCGCCGCGACAAGCGCGGACTTGCGCCGCCCCGGCTGGCCGCTACTCTCCCCGCGTGTCTTGGAAAATACTCATCACGGCGCGCGCCTGCGAACAGGTCGGCCAGCCTGCGTTTGAACTGCTCCGCAAGGCCGGCGGCGAAATCATTCTCTCGCCGAAGTTCGGCCCGCTGGGCGCCGAGGATTTGCTCTCTGTCCTCGGCGGCGCGGACGCCGTGCTCGCCAGTTCGGACAAGTATTCCGCCGCCGTGCTGGAATCGCCCGCCGCCGCGCGGCTGAAAATCATTTCCCGCTGGGGCGTGGGCTACGACTCGATTGACCTCGCCGCCGCCGCGCGGCTGGGCATCGTCACCGCGTTCACGCCGGGGATGCTTGACGGCGCGGTGGCGGACTACGCCTTTGCGATGCTCTTCGCGCTCGCCCGGCGCGTTCACGAGGGCCATCTCTCGATGCGCGGCGGCGCGTGGACGGTGAGTTGGGGCCACGATGTCTCTGGCAAGACGCTGGGGATCATCGGCTGCGGGCGCATCGGCCAGGCGGTGGCGCAACGGGCGAGCGGGTTCAACATGAAATTGCTCGGCCACGATGTTGCGCCGAACCCCGCTGCGGAAAAGCTCGGCGTGAAATTCGTCCCGCTCGACCAGCTGCTCGCGGAGAGCGACTTCGTCTCGCTGCACGCCGCGCTCACGCCGCAGACGCGCGGCCTCATCGGCGCGGCGCAGCTTCGCCGGATGAAACCCAGTTCCTATCTCATCAACACCGCGCGCGGGGCGATGGTGGACGAGGCGGCGCTCGTCCGCGCGCTGGAGCAGGGCTGGATTGCCGGCGCGGCGCTGGACGCCTTCTCCGCCGAGCCGCTGCCTGCGGATCACCCGTTGCGCAAAGTCCCGAACGTCTTGCTCACGCCGCATCAGGCGTTCAACGGGCGCGAAACCGGCGAGCGCGTGAGCTTGGCCGCCGCGCAGGCCATCGTGGACTTGATGAGCGGGAGGAAGCCGCAGTTCGTGGTGGATCCGAAGGTGTTTGAATCGCCGTCGCTGCGGGCGAAACTGCGCTGAAACGGCAGTTTGGTTTCCGAAGACTTACTGCTGAAGAAACTGCGCGACGACGGACGTGAGTTCCGCCGCCTTTTCGTCGAGGACGAAATGCCCGGCGTCAGCAAAGGTGTGAACCTGCGGCTCGCGGAAGACGAGCGTCCAGTTCTGCAGCATCTTGCGCGGGAGCACCCGATCCTTCTGGCCCCAGATGAGGAGCGCGGGTTTGGCGGCGAGCTTTTCCTTTTGCCGCGACAATTCGTCGAGCCAGCCGCCGGAGCCGAGGCGTTCGCCGGCGAGTCGTCGCGCGGCGCAACGCGCAGCGGGCGTGGCGAGCGGCCCGGTGTATTGACGCCAGATATTATCCGGCAACGCGCTTCCACTCGCACGCCGGGCCAGCGTGCCGAAGCCGAAGCCGGTCTTCTCATAAAGAAATTTTCCAAGCGCTCCGGAGAGAAATTTCCCCTGCCGCTCGAAGTGCGGGTCACGGTTCACCGGCCACATCCAAGTGTTGCACAGGACGAGCTGGCGGACGTTGTCGAGGTTTTCCAGCGCGCAGGCCAGCCCGATGGGGCCGCCGAAGTCATGCAGGACGAGCGTGATGTCCCGCAGCCCAAGTGAGGCCAGGAACTGGGAGAGGTGTTGGGCGTGCTCCGCCGGCTTGGATTCTCCGTTCGCCGGCGGATCCGACAGGCCGAAGCCGAGGTGGTCGGGCGCGACGCAGCGGTGGCTCTGGGAAAGTTCCCGGATGAAGTGCCGGAAGTGAAACGACCACGCGGTTGCGCCGTGGACGAAGACGACGGGCCGGCCCTGGCCCTCGTCAACGTAATGCACGCGGCCCGCCGTGGTCTCGAAGAAGCGGGGCTGAAACGGATATTCGCGGCGATCAATCCATTGCGTGTCTTGCATCTGATGGCGGCTCCAAAAGTCCGGCGCGTTGATCACGCGTAACGAGCGGAAGGGTATTGTTCCCGGCGGAAAAATCCAGATTTGATTTCGCGCGCGGCGGCGCGGCTCACTTGTCCTTGTCCACGGAAACAGGCTTGGGCGCGGCCTCGCCGAATTGCGCGCCCGCCTGAATCCAGTGCACCACGGCCATGATTTCTTCCGGCGTGAGCGGCTCCTTGCCGTCGGGCGGCATCACGTCGTCGTGGCCGCGCGGCAGCGTGATGAGGCGCACGAGGTTGCTTTGCAGCGGTTCGCCGGGCTTGATTGCAGGCCGCTCGCTCTCGCCGCCCTTGAGGACGAGCTCCTCCTTGTCCATGCGGTAGCTGCCTTTTTGTTTTTCGGCACCGTGGCATTGGGCGCATTTGGCTTCAAAGATGGGGCGGATTTTTCCGGCGTAAATTCCCCCGGGCTCGCCGTTGGCCGGGGAAGCCGCCTCCTCGGACTCGATTTCCTCCATGAGAGTCTTGATGAAGTCCGGCGCGTTTTCCACGAGGTATTTCGAGCCATGGGTCAGGTTGCCGCCCTGATGCCCGGCAATCACGATCACCACCAGGGTGCCCGCGATCGCCGCCCGGTAGAAACCCACGGTCAGCCGGCCCGCCGCCTCGCGGAAGGCGAACCGCTGCGCCGCGTAAATCACGACGATGCACGCCGGAACCGCCACGCCAAGCCAGCGGTGGAGTTCCAGCGTGCGCTGCTCGTATCCGCCGCCCGTCGCGCGCAGCCAGCCGAGCGCCGCCGCCACCAGGGCGCCGGCAAGGCTCAACACGGTGACCAGGGAGATGGTTTTCCGCAATTCACGGCTCGGCCGCCAGTGATGGTAAAGCTCCAGGATGAACACCAGCGTCACGAAGCCGATGGGATAATGCAGCACGACCGAATGAAACGGCGCGAGAAACGGCCGCCACTGGAAGATGCGGCCCGCCGGCTCGGCGACCGCAAGAAATTGGAACAAGTCCGCGCTCATAATCCCACTGGTTGAAAAATCGGACTGAAACGCGCGTCGCGGAATTCAGGAATTTTGCCCCGGTGGAAATTTCTCCGCACTACTTCGCCGCCGCCGCCTTCAGCATCTCCTCCACAAACTCCGCCGCCTTCCACTCGTTGCCGATGAAAACTTTCTGCACGCGGCCCCGCGCGTCCACAACGACGGTGCGGAGATGGTGGTTGATGTTGAA
>JACRJY010000079.1 GCA_016235585.1 Verrucomicrobiota bacterium
GATTCGTTCCGTCCCGCAGTGCAACTTCCGTTTCTCGTCCCAAGATGTCCTGCAAGGTGACAGGGCGTTCGCGTCGCAACTCTCCAAGTTTGTCGGCGAAGTGACTATGCGCGCTGGCGTAGATTGCTTCCCTGTTACTCAGGTCTGCATTCGTTGGGAATTCTGTGTATGCCGCGATGTAGGTGCTTCGTCCACCACGATCGACGCAACCCAGTTGAATCGAGATGTGTTGGCCTGATGGGTTCTGTATCAAGTTAGTGAGCAACACCGGACGTTGTGGAATCAGAACGGAAAATGATCCGTCCGGTGGCTCGGCCCTTATCCACTCTCGGAGTGCTTGAGAATACTTTCGCCGCTCGTCTCCGTGCTTAACTTCTTCTGCCTCGAATTTCCGACTCAAAAGGTAATCGACAAACTGAAGTGCGACGAAAAGAGCAATCAGAACGAAGGATCCAATCAGAACACGATTAACAATGCGCGAACTCGTCAGCTTCACTTAATAATCTTGAGCGTAATCCTTCAATGCGCCAGCCAAAAGCCCCGGTGCGCGTGTAGCGGTGCGGGCGCTTCGATAGGGAGCGACGCACTTGAAACTGGTTGCCACACGTTCCGCATCGGCAGGTCACATCTTCCCGATTTGCTGAACCGTCAGCCCGCCATCAATCGTAAGGATTTCGCCGGTGACGTAACTGGCAGCGGGCGAGCAGAGAAACACCACCGCGCCCGCGCAATCCTCCGGCGCGCCGATGCGGCCGAGGAGAATCTTCTTCTTGTAGTGCGCCAGCAAATCGTCCGCGCGCGTCTCGATCCAGACCGACGTGAGCGGCGTCTTGATGAGCCCGGGCGCAATGCCATTGACGCGAATGCCGTGGTCGCCGAGCGACACCGCGAGCGAGCGGATGAGCATCACGAGCGCGCCCTTCGAGGTGTCGTAAGCCGTGGAGTCGGCTTCGGCCTGGAGGCCGTTAGTCGAGGTGGTGATGCAGATGGAACCGGCGCGCTTGGCCGCAACGAGCCGCCTCGCAAACTCCTGCACGACGAAGTAGGTGGCGCTGAGGTTGAGTTGCAGCGTCTTGTCCCAGCGCTCGCGGGTCATTTCCAGAAACGGCGTGTCGAAGAAACTGCCAGCATTGCACACGAGGGTGTCGAGGTTTGGCTGCGCTTTGAACGCCTCGGCCACAAGCCGCGCCGGGGCGTCGGGTTGCATGAGGTCATGCGACACATAGGACGAATCCGACGGGATGTTTTCCGGCCGCGCCTGCAAACCGTGGAAGACCACCTTCGCGCCGGCCTCGCGCAGTGCGCTCGCGGCGGCGAAGCCGATGCCCTGCGATGAGCCGGTGACCAGCGCGGCGTGGCCAGTGAGGGAAAAGGTCTTCATGATTCAAACAAGCGCTCCGTAAACCTATCGCCCCTTCCCGCTGTCATTAGCACTCGGCTTCAGCCGGGTGTTGAGGAGCGCACCCGGTGCCAACCGCTTCAGCGGTTTTCGCGAACGAGGAGAAGCCGCTAAAGCGGCTGCGGGCTTTCGGAGCGCCGCGTTCACCTGGCTAAAGCCAGGTGTTAATGAGAGGGCGCAGGGAGTTCGCCGCGCGCCGGTCCGCCCGTTATCCGTTGAGAATGCTTTCATCTTTGAGTTTCAACCATGCGCGGATGTTCTGATTGGCGATGCGGTCCACGACCTCCGGCTTGTTCGCCTTCAACGCCGCGACTTCCTTGGCGTAGGTGCTGATGAGCGCGAGGCGTTTCTCGCCGAGCATCCCCACGTAGCTGTAGAACGGCGAGTCGCTGCCCCACATGAATTTCGTCGGATACGCCGCCGCGAGATCGCCGATGACGCGGGCGGGATTCGTGTAGTCGCTGTCGAAACGCCGGGCGCGCGGGGCGATGTAAGGCATGTCGGCCACCGCGCCGTCGCAGTGGATGCAATGGGCGGAGCAGTCGAACCACGTGTTCGGCAGCGCGTTGACGCGGTCGAGGCATTCCTTGTCGTAACGGCACGAGTGCGCGAGGCAGAAGCGGACGTTCGGAAACTTCTCCGCCACATCGAGGATGTCGCCCGCCTGTGCCCACAGGTCCTGCTCACCGACGCTCGAATGAATCAGGAACGGAATATCCCACTCGGCGGCCAGTTCCACGAAGCCACGGCCCTCGTTGGCAAGCGTCTTGATAAACGACTGGATCATCGTGGTCTGCAACTTCAGCCCGTAGAATTTGTATTCGCCGCGCAGCTTGCGGAGTTCTTTGATTTGCGCCGCCTGCTCGCGCATCGGGTCGAGCATCACGAGCGGGAGGCAATCTTTGCCTTCCTCGGGGAACAGTTCGTTAATCTCGCGCAGCAGGCGCCGGTTCTCGAAGGCGTAAGGCACTTTCTCCAGCCCCGTGCCGTCGAAAACAATCTCTCCGCGCTTCAGCGCCTCGATCTTGAACGCGATCGGCACGACGAACGGGAACACCACCCACTTGTTCACGCCGAGGGCGCGGCCCTCGCTGGTCATCGTGACGAGGTGCTGCGCGTAGGGAAAATCGCCGTGCAGATAAAACATCAGATCCGCGCCGACATGGTTGTGAACATCAATAATCATAGTGGTGAACGGCGGAATTGTCCGTGTTTGAGTTCGCTTGGCGAGTGGAAAATCGCGTCACCACGCTGTCCAGCCGCCGTCCACGGCGAGATTGTGGCCGGTCACGTAGCTCGCGGCGTCGCTCACGAGAAATGCCACGGAACCGGCGATTTCATTCGCCTGGCCGACGCGGCCGAGCGGGATTTTGGCCGTGAGGCGCTGGACGAAGGCCGGATTGTCCCGCTGGAGGTTCAGGTTCGGAAACGGCCCCGGCGAGATGCTGTTCACGCGCACGCCGCCCTTTCCCCAATGCACCGCGAGATAGCGCGCCATCTGCTGGATGCCCGCCTTGCCGACGCCGTATTCGACGGGGTTCGGGGTCATCGGCGGCTCATAGACGCGCGGGTCGGGCGACACCGTGCCATACATGCTGGAGAAGAGCACGATGCTCCCGCTGCCGCGCGCGGCCATCGCGTTGCCCACCTCGCGGGCGAGCAGGAAGGTGGCGGTGAGGTTGCCGTGGTTGACCGTGTCAAAATCTTCTTCAGTCAGTTCGTCCAGTCGCTTGGCCGTGGAGGCGTAGGTGAGGTTCACCAGGCCGTGCGGCGTGCCGCGCCGGGCAAGCTGGATGGAAACAAACTCCTTCACCGCCGCCAGATTGCGCGCGTCGAGGGAGGCCGGGGAGACGGAGGCGTTCAACGAACGGGCGGCGACGAACGCCTGGGCGCGGTCGGCCAGATCCACGCACAGCACGCGCGCGCCGAGCTGCGCGAGCAGTTCGACCGTCGGCTGGCCGAGATGGCCCGCGCCGCCGAACACCCAGAGGTCGCGGCCGGACAAATCAAAGGGCATGGAGGACATCGCGGGCGAGCTAACGCCGCCGCTGAATTTCGGTCAAGTCTCGTTGGGCACATTCGCACGCGGCTGCGGCCACCCTCTCTCCTCATCGGGTGAGGGGAGAGGGCAGGGTGAGGGGTGTTCGCCCGCGTTCAAGACCAAGCCCCTCGTTTTGGAAAAAGCTGCGGCTGATCTCCGGCACAGCCGTGCCCCGCGCAAACCAAAATACAATCGGCGGATGCACCGGCTTGCCGAAATCCGGCGGGTCGCTATGCTTTCGCGCATGAAAACCATTTCCCGCCTCGCGCCGGTTCTCTGTTCGCTCGCGCTCGCGCTTCATCCGTCCGCCGGAGCCGCCGAGGGCGACGGCTTCGTGCCGCTGTTCAACGGCAAGGATTTGTCCGGCTGGGTGAACGCCAACTGCGCGCCGGAGACGTGGAGCGTGCGCGACGGGATGATTCATTGCACGGGCGTCCCGACCGGCGCGCTGCGCACGGCGCGGCAATACGAGAACTTCATCCTCGAAGCCGAGTGGCGGCATCTGACGAGCGGCGGCAACTCCGGCGTGTTCATCTGGGGCACGCCCATCGCCGCGCCGGGCGTGCCATTCCTGCGCGGCATCGAGGTGCAGGTGCTCGACCACGGCTACGCGGCGGACTTCGAGAAGAAGACCGGCAAGAAACCGGAGTGGTTCACGACGCACGGCGACGTGTTTCCCATCCATAGCGCGACGATGAAACCCTTCGGACGCCACAACGGGATGCGGAGCTTCCCCAGCGGCGAGTTCAGCAAGCCGTCGCCGCAGTGGAACCATTACCGCATCGTCTGCACCAACGGCGTGATTCGCTTGAGCGTGAATGGTCACGAAGTCTCCGGCGGCGAGGACTGCAACTATCGCAAGGGCTATCTCGCGCTTGAAAGCGAGGGCGCACCGATTGACTTCCGCAACATTCGCATCAAGGAACTGCCGTCGAGCGGCGTGACGGCGGAACTGACTGCGCCGGTGGATGAGGGGTTCCGCCCGCTCTACACGGGCGTGGACTTGCGCGGCTGGAAAGTGACGCCGGAACACGGCGCGCACTGGCAGGCGAAGAACTGGACGATTAGCTCGGACGGGAAGGCAGAGCGTAAAGGACACACGCTCATGACCGAAGCCAGCTTTGAGAATTACGAGCTGATTGTGGACTACAAGCTGGTGGATAAGGAAATAACGCAACCAACGCAAATCGCCGTAATGATAAAAGAGGAGGAGTATAAGTTTTTAGTCGATGGCGGTGGGCTAAAGACCAAAATCCAATTTCTCGGAGACAAACCACCCGGCCAGTGGAACCGCGCAATTATTTCGGTGAACAAAGGTCAATTGACAGTCGTTAGCAACGACCGCCCTGCACACAAGCGGCCTTTGTCCAATTCGCTGTCAAAGCGTAGCCCCGTCGGCCTGCACCACTCCGGTGCGCCCGCCCAATTCGCCAACATCTACATCCGGGAATTGAAGTAGCGCGCCCGGCTTCTGAAACGCCGCGCTTGTGGAGTGCGGTGACTTGTCACCGCTTTGGCCGCCGGGCCGACTCGTCGGCCCGGCAGAGCCGCGCGGAGCGGCTCGTGTAAAACCAACCCCTGCCGCCGTTCGACGGCGACAAGTCGCCTGTTCAAAGCGGCGAGAACTCGCCGCACTCCAAATCCGCAACCGCCCCGACTACCTCTTTGCCAACGAAGCTGGGCGGCATCACACGCGTAGCGCAGCCGTCCTCGGCTGCGGGTTCACGGGGCGTCCGCGCCCCGTGTTCCAAGCCGGGCCGCGAGACGCGGCCCGAACCCGCAGGCGGGGACGCCCTGCGCTACGGGACAGTGCGCGGATGCGCCCAACGAGGTTTGCCGGTTTCTTTTGGTTTGCAGCGGGGGCGGGCTCTGCGCTTTGATGAATCCACCCCGCCGCCGCGATGCGGCGGGTGTTTCCACGATGTCACGCACTTTGGACGCCACAAAAACTGCGGCCCGCCTCGCCCGCCTCACGCGGCTGCGTCCGGCGCTGGCGCTGGTGCTGGGCAGCGGCTTCCAGGGCGTGCTGGAGCGCGTGGAGTCGGCGCAGACCATCGCCTACGAAAAGCTGCCGGGCTTTCCCGCCGTCGGCGTCGCGGGGCATCAGGGCAAGCTCGTGCTTGGCCAGCTCGGCGGCGTGCCGGTGGCGATTTTGAGCGGGCGCTTCCATTACTACGAGGGCCACGGGCTGGACACGGTGACGTTCCCGGTGCGCGTGCTCGCGGAGTTCGGCGTGCGCGACCTGCTGCTGACCAACGCCGCCGGCGGCATCCACCGCCGCTTCCGCCCCGGCGACTTCATGGCGCTGGCGGATCACATCAATTTCATGGGCGCGAACCCGCTGCGGGGCGCGGCGGTGCCGGGCCGCGAGCGGTTCGTGGATTTGTCGGAAACGTATTCCCGCGATTTGCGGAAGCTCCTGCGCCGCGCGGCGAAGCCGGCCCGTGCTCGGATGCACGAGGGAGTCTACCTCGCCGTCTCCGGGCCGAGCTACGAGACGCCGGCGGAAATCCGGGCGTTCGCGCGGCTCGGCGCCGACGCGGTGGGCATGAGCACGGTGCCGGAGGCGATTGTCGCGCGGCAATGCGGGCTGCGCGTGGCCGCCGTCTCGTGCATTACGAATCTCGCGGCGGGCCGGAGCGGCGGGCCGCTGTCGCATCACGAAGTGCTCGCGCTCTCGCAGCAGGTGAAGGCGAAGACTGCCGCGCTGCTGGAAAATTTTGCCAAGTTGTATGCCGAAGAGAAAAGCAACTGACCGCGCCGCGTTCGAACAAGCCGCGTTGATCGCCGCCGCGCTGGCGGCGCGAAACCTGTCTTTCTCGCCCTACTCGCGTTTCAAGGTGGGTGCCGCGCTGCTCACGCGCGACGGCGAAATCATCGGCGGCGCGAACGTGGAGAGCGCGAGCTACGGGCTGACGTGCTGCGCGGAGCGCGTGGCGCTCTTCAAGGCCATCACCGAGGGGCGCACGGAGTTTCGCGCGGTGGCGATTGTCGCGGAAGCGCCCGGCGGGCCGATGCCCTGCGGCGCGTGCCGGCAACTGCTCGCGGAGTTCGCGCCCGACGCCATCTTGTGGGTGGCGGACAGCCGGCGGCCCCGACGGGTGCGGGAGTTCACGGTCGAGGAGTTGATTCCGCTGGCCTTCAGAAAATTCCGCCCCGCTCCGGCTGGTAAAAAGTCGCGCGGTATGAAATGATTTTTCGAAATGAAGTCTGACTCCGTTTTTGTCTTGGAAAATGCCGCGTGGCCGGCGCTGCTGCTGGACGGCTCCGGCGTGGTGCGGCAGGCCAATCGCGCGGCCAAGGAACTTTTCGGCCCGGCGCTGGAGGAGAATTCCACGCAGTTCGCCGCGCTCTGGGCCGAGGACAACGCGAGCAAATCCGAGGCGTATCTCGCGCAGATCACCCAAGCCACTCCGGCGGAAGCCACGCTGAAATTCCGCGTCAAAGGCGGCGAAAGCAAAACTTTCAAGGCCGGCCTCTGTTCCACTCAACGCGACCAGCAGCGGCAGTTTCTTTTTCAACTTTTCCCCGAGCCCGTCGCCGCCGAGACGCCCAAGGCGGAGTCCGCCGGGCTGCTGCAAAAGCAGAAGCTCGACATGGCGTTGCAGCTCACCCGCACGGTGGCGCTGGACTTCAACAACGCGCTCACGAGCATCCTCGGCCACACCTCGCTCGTCTTAAGCCGCACGGACTCCAGCTTCGCGTGGCGCGACTCGCTGATGGAAGTGGAGAAGGCGGCGGAGAAGGCGGCGGAAATCGCGCACGACCTCGCGAGCTTCAGCCGGCAGGAGCGCGACACCACCCAGCTCGTGGCGAGCAATTTCAACGAATTGATCCGCCGCACCGTGACGGCCTACCAGACCCCGGCCAATGCGCACATCGAGTGGAAGTTGCATCTGGAGGGCAAACTCTTCTCCGTCCTCTTCGACGAGGCGAAGATGCAGCAGGCGCTCACCAAGATTCTCGACAACGCCGTGCAGGCCGTCGGCAAGGACGCGCGCATCACCCTCCTCACCCGCAACCGCGAGCACGCCGAGCCGGTGGCCGACGGCACGGTGACGATCCCGGCGGGGCGCTACGTGATGGCGGACATCAGCGACAACGGCGGCGGCATCCCGGCCAATGTGCTGCCGCGCATCTTCGAGCCGTTCTTCACAACCAAAAACGGGCAGCGCGGCCTCGGCCTGGCGTGGGCCTACGGCATCATCACCAACGCCGGCGGCAGCATCGCCGTGTCGAGCGAGCCGCTGCGCGGCACGTCCGTGCGGATTTACCTGCCGGCGCTCAAGAAGATGGTCGAGGACAAGGTTTTTTCCGACGAGGCGCTGCGCGGCACCGAGACCATCCTGCTCGTGGACGACGAGGATTTGATGCTGAAGCTGGGGCAGACGGTGCTCCGGTCGTTTGGCTACCGGGTGATCGCCGCCAACAGCGGCGTGAAGGCGCTGGAGCTGTTCACCAAGCGCGACCGCACCATCGACCTCGTTCTCACCGACCTCGTGATGCCCGGCATGAGCGGGCGCGAACTGGTGGAGAAGCTGCGCGAGATCGCACCCACGCTCCGCATCATCGGCACGAGCGGCTACACGCGGCAGGCCGTGGGCGAGGACGAGAACTACCTGCAAAAGCCCTTCACCAGCCACGACCTGCTCCGCAAAGTGCGGCAGGTGCTGAACGAGCCGGCGGTGTAAAATCGCGATGATTTCTTTGACACGCCTGCCATTGTGGAAAAGCCCAGTGAATTGCGTGTCTTTCTCGGTGCTCCACTTCTCATCGGCGCGGGGATGAGCGATTGTTCGTGAGGTTGTTTGTCTGCAACTTTGCGTAAAACTGCATTCATCACAACTTCAAATCCGCATCCGTCACCGCGCCAAGTGACGCGCTCGTGACGTGCGCGGCATATTTTGCCAGCACGCCACGGGTGTAACGCGGCTTCATCGGCTTCCAGGCTTGGCGGCGGGCTTTGAGTTTTTTGGCGGAAATTCCCAGGCTGATTTCCCGCGTCTCCGCGTCAATCGTGATGAGGTCGCCGTTCTTGACGAGTGCGATTGGACCGCCGACATAGGCTTCGGGCGTCATGTGGCCGACCACGAAGCCGTGGCTGCCGCCGGAGAACCGGCCATCGGTGATCAAGGCCACGTCTTTGCCCAGCCCGCGTCCCATGATCGCGGAGGTCGGGGACAACATTTCTCTCATGCCCGGCCCGCCTTTCGGGCCTTCGCTGCGGATGACGATGACATGGCCTTTCTTGACTGTGCCGTTGAGGATGGCTTTGAGCGCCTTCTCTTCGGACTCGAACACGATGGCTTTGCCTTCAAAGCGCAGACCTTCCTTGCCGGAAATTTTCCCGACCGCGCCTTCGGGAGCGAGGTTGCCGTAGAAGATGACGAGGTGGCTGTCCTTTTTGATCGGTTGATCGAGCGGGCGGATGATGGTCTGGCCCTGCGGATACGGTTTCACGTTGGCGAGCGTTTCGGCCATAGTCTCGCCGGTGACGGTGAGGCAGTCGCCGTGGAGCAAGCCGGCGTCGAGCAGCGTCTTCATGAGCGGACGGATGCCGCCGATGGCGACGAGCGCGCTCATGCTGAACTTGCCGCTGGGCTTGAGGTCGGCGAGCACGGGCACGCGTTTGCCGATGCGCGTGAAGTCGTCAATGGTCAGCTTCACCTTCGCGGCGTGCGCGATGGCGAGCAGGTGCAACACGGCATTGGTCGAACCGCCGAGCGCGATGATGACCATGATGGCGTTCTCGAAGGCTTTCTTCGTGAGAATGTCGAGGGGCTTGATGCCCTGGCGCAACATTTCCACGACGGTCGCACCGGCGCGACGGCAATCGTCGAGCTTCGCGGGGGAAATGGCGTTTTGTGCGGAGCTGTTGGGCAGGCTCATGCCCAGCGCTTCAATCGCGCTGGCCATGGTGTTGGCGGTATACATGCCGCCGCATGAACCCGGCCCGGGGATGGCGCAGGATTCCACGGCGTGCAATTCTTCGTCGCTGATCTTGCCGGCAGCGTGCTGGCCGATGGCCTCGAACACGGAGACGACGTCGAGGTCTTTGCCTTTGTTCGGCGAATTGGCGGGCGCAGTAGCAGCGGTGAGGCAGCCGGGGAGAATTGTTCCGCCATAGACGAACACGGCAGGGCGATTCATGCGGGCGATGCAGATCATCGCGCCGGGCATGTTCTTGTCGCAACCGCCGATGGCCACATAGCCGTCCATACCACCGCAACCCACGACCGTTTCGATGGAATCGGCGATGACTTCGCGCGAGACGAGCGAATACTTCATGCCTTCGCTGCCCATCGAGATGCCGTCGGAGATGGTGATGGTGTTGAAGATAATTGCCTTGCCGCCGTTGGCGTTCGTGCCTTTCTCGGCTTCGAGCGCGAGTTTATCAATGTGCATGTTGCACGGCGTGACATTGCTCCAGGTGGACGCGATGCCGATGATGGGCTTCTTGAAATCAGCCTCGGAGAAGCCGACCGGATAGAGCATGGAGCGCGCTGCGGCGCGTTCCGGTCCATCCACGAGAATGCTGGAGTGTGGACGCAGGGATGCTTGGCCGGTGAGGGCGGGGGCGGGTGGTTTGCCGGATGTTTTTTTCTTCATGCGGCGGGAAGCCTAACGCGGAGAAACGCCGCGAAGCAAGCGGCGGAATCTGCTTTGGTGGCCGAAACGGCGCGGGAGTATTGTTCAGCTCCGGGCGAGGACGGCCTTCTTGGTGATCAAATACTCGTCGAGCGACTGCTTGTTCGCGAGAGAGACCGCGGCGCGTTTAAGCTCGCCACGGAAATGTTTGTAATGCACCAGCGTCTTGCCGACTTTGCTGATGTGAATCTTTGATCCGTCCAATTCCCAGATTTGACCATCCAGGAAGGGCTGGCGACTGTTCCGGCGGCGAGGCAATTTTTTTATCAAGGGGCCAGTCTACCCGGAAACCCCGGTCGAATACAATGATTTGTTTTTGCGCCCGGCGGACGGGCGGATCCCGGTGCCTGTCGCGCGGCATTGCGGCTTGTCAGCGCGATGGTTTCCTGCTTCGATGCGGCCCAACCTGAATGACCGCGCGCGCCTGAACTGTCCGTCCATGCCAACCCGACTCTCCCTGTCCACGCTGCGCGGCGGCCTCGTTGTCGCGGGGTTTGTCGCCGTGTTCAGCCTGGCCAGTCCGCTCATTGGCGCGACGGTTGTCAGTGATCCGTTCACCGACGGCAGCCGATCCAACACCACCGGGGGCGACACGCAGGGGCTGGTGTATTACACGAGCTCTACGTCGAACACCTCCTACGTCACCAATGACGCCGGCGGCATCGGCACGGGCAACGCCCTCTTCCTCTCGCCCGCCGCCGGGTTCGGCAAATGGGTCGCGCAGTTCAACAACGTCACGCTGACCAACGGCGGCGACCTGTTGACGTTGCAGTTCAACGTCCGCTTTCCACAAGGTTCGACGAATCTCTCACAGGGCCTGCGCGTCGGGCTTTACCAGACCTTCGGCACGGCCACGATCGCGGACGGGAGCACGGCCAACCGCAGCGACGACGTGGGCTATGGCTTCTACACCAACCCCGGCACCAACGCCACGAGCACGAGCGTTCACGGTGAGCCGGCGGGCAACGACATCCTCGGCGGCTCGTCGCCCAGCTTTCCGACCGCCTTTGGCACGGCGGGCGCGTCGTTCGACTGCGGCACGGCGGCGCACCTGGCGCTGCTGCAAATCTACCGCTTCACCAACGGCGACCTGGGCGTGAGCGCGCGGATTGACTCCGGCACGGTCGCCACCGGCCTCGTCGCCGCCGCGTCGGTGATGACGTATTCCTTCAACGAACTCGGCATCGCGCTCGGCAACGCCGTCGTGCCGTTCCTCCTCGACAACATTTCCGTCACCACCACCTCCACGAACATCACGGTTCCGGTGAACGACTTTGATGCCCTGCGGCTCAAGTGGTGGGAGGTGCTGACCGGCGGCACCAACTACGACCTCGCCGACAGCCTCGTGAAAAGCCGCATCGGCACCATCACCAACTCGGCGAACACGCAGTGGAACAACTTGGACAAGTCCCCCACGCGCACCTACCTCTGGCCCGACCTGACGAGCACGACCGACTCCGGCGAGCTTTCCTCCGCCTACAGCCGCATCCGGCAGATGTCGCTCGCGTGGTCCACCTACGGTTCGAGTTTGCGGAGCAACGCCACGCTGGCGGCGGACATCCAGGGCGCGCTGAACTGGATGTTCACCAACCGCTACAACCCGACGAAGACGATTTATGACAACTGGTATGATTTTGAAATCGGCGTGCCCATCAACCTTACCGACATCGCCGTGCTGATGTATGACGGCCTCGGCATGGCGGGGCTTTCCAATTCGATGGCGGCCGTGGAGAAGTTCACCCCCTCGCCCACGACGCCGGCCGCGGGCGGCACCTCGGGCACATTCACCGGCGCGAACCGCGCGGACAAGATTCGCGCCGTCGCCGTGCGCGGCTCCGTGGTGAAGGACAGCGCCAAGCTCACTGCCGCGCGCGACGCCTTGAGCGAACTTTTCCTCTACGTCACCAGCGGCGACGGATTTTACACGGACGGCTCGTTCATCC
>JACRJY010000081.1 GCA_016235585.1 Verrucomicrobiota bacterium
CGAAATCGTCGAGGCCGTGCGCGACATCGCGACGAAGGCGAAGCGCGGGGCCATCGAGCCGGCGGAAATCAACGAGCGCGTCATCGCCGAGCACCTTTACACCCGGCATTTCCCCGATCCCGACCTGCTCATCCGCACCAGCGGCGAGATGCGCGTGAGCAACTTCCTCCTCTGGCAGATTTCCTATTCGGAATTCGTCGTCATACCGACACTCTGGCCCGACTTCCGCAAGGCGCAGCTCTTCGAGGCCATCGAGGAATACGCGCGGCGGCACCGGCGCTTCGGCGCGGTGTGAGCCGCGCGGCGGGTTGCGGGCGGCAACCGCCGTCCGATTCATCCCCGGAAAATAACCGGGCCGGAACGCGCGCGTTCCGGCCCGGGGGGGGGCAAATCGTTTTCAGGTCAGGTTGATGCGGTCGCCCTTCTTGAGGGTGACGATGGCCTTCTTCCAGCTGGCGTCGCGGCCCGCCTGGTGGGTGCGCTGGCGGCGGGCCTTGCCGCGCACATTCATTGTGTTGACGCGGGTGACCTTCACCTTGAACAGCTCCTGCACGGCCTGGCGGATTTGAATCTTGTTCGCCCGGCGGTCGGCGATGACGGTGTATTGGTTGTATTTCTCCGCCTGGGTGGTGCCCTTTTCCGTGAGGCGGACGCTCTTGATGATGTCGAAGGCAGTCATGGTGGTAAATCGTTAGTCGTTGGCCAGGCGCGCGCTGACCCTTTCGAAGGCGCTTTTGGTGAACACCAGCTTGTCGCTCTTGAGCACCTGGTAGGTGTTGAGGGTGTCGCTGGTGGCCAGTTCGACGTTCTGGACGTTGCGCGAGGCGAGCGTGAGGTTCTTGTCCACCGCGTCGTTGACGAGCAGCGCGGTGCCGGTGATCTGCAGGCCGGCGAGCAGGCCGAGGAAATCCTTGGTGCGGTGCGTGGCCATCTTCAGTTCGTCCACGATGCGGATGTCGCCGGCCTTGAGGCGCTCGCTCAAAGCCTTGCGGAGAGCGAGGGCGCGGGTGCTGGCGCTGACCTTCTTCGAGAAATCACGCGGCTTGGGGCCGAACACCACGCCGCCGCCGCGCCAGAGCGGAGAGCGGACGGAACCAGCCCGGGCGCGACCGGTGCCCTTCTGCCGCCACGGCTTTTTGTTGGAACCCTGGACTTCACCCGCAGTCTTGGTGCAGGCGGTGCCGCTGCGCTGGGCGGCGCGGAAGGCGGTGACGGTGTCGTGGACGGCCTGGGTGCCTTTCCCGTTCTCGATGACGGCGAAGCCGACTTCGATTTCACCCTGGCTGTTTCCTTTAAGGTCTTGGACGGCAATTTTCATGGCTTACTTTTTCTTGGCTTCGGCTTTGGCGGCGCCCTTGGCGGCTTTGGCGGGGGCGGCCTTGGCTTTCGCCTCGGCGGCGGCGCGGCGTTCGGCCACCAGGGTGCGGGGGATTTTCTTGGCCTCGCGGATGATCACGTAGTCGCCCTCGGAGCCGGGAATGGAGCCTTTGATGAGCAGCAGGTTGTCCGCCTCGCGCACCTGGATGATTTCCAGGTTCTGCGTGGTGCGGCGCACCTGGCCCATGTGGCCGGGCATCTTCATGCCGCGCATGACCGTGCCGGGGAAAAGGCGCTGGCCGATGGCCCCGCTGCGGCGATGCCAGCCCTTCGCGCCATGCGTGGAGTCGCCGCCCCGGAAACCGTGGCGCTTGACGACGCCCTCGAAGCCGCGGCCCTTCGTGGTGCCGATGGCGTCCACGAAATCGCCGACGGTGAAGATGGCCGGACCGACGATGTCGCCGGGCTTCACGTCCATCGTGAAGTCGCGGAACTCGCGGATGCGCTTCACCGCCGCGCCGTTGTGCTTCTTGATGTGGCCGAGAAGAGGCTTGGTGAGGCGCTGCTCCTTCTGGTCGTCGAAGCCGAGTTGCACGGCGTTGTAGCCGTCCTTGCCGTCCTGCCGCTTGACCTGGAGCACGCGGTTCGGGCCGGCCAGCACGACGGTGACGGCAATGACGTTGCCCGTGGCGTCATAGACGCGCGTGTGGCCGAGTTTTTTTCCAAGGAGTCCGAGAGGCATAATCGTTAAATTTTGATGGTGATGTCCACGCCGGCGGGGAGGTTCAGCTTCTTGAGCTCGTCCACGGTCTTGGCGGTGGGGTCGAGGATGTCCAGCAGGCGCTTGTGGGTGCGCTGCTCGAAGGTCTCCTGGGATTTCTTGTCGCAGTGCGGGGAGCGCTGCACGGTGTGGCGCTCGATGCGGGTGGGCAGCGGGATCGGCCCGGCCACGCGCGCCCCGGTGCGCTTCACGGTCTCGACGATGTCGTGCGCGGATTGGTCAATGACCCGGTGGTCAAAGGCCTTCAGTCGGATGCGGATGCGTTGTCCAGCCATAAAAAGAACAGGTGTCGGTTAAATTGTGCTGACGTTTCGTGTCCCTTAAAACAAGGGGCGCGAAGTGTAGCAAGGGGACTCGTCCGTGCAACAAGTATTTTGAAAATTTTTGGTTCAACGCACGTTGATTTGCCCGCGCCAGAGTCAACGGGTTATTGCGGATGCCTTGCTTTGAGTCCGCGCCGCGCGCTTCAGCGGCCTGGTGACGAGGTTTTCGACAATCGAGGCGATCTGCCCTCGGTGAGCGGGCCGCCGTGGTCGCGCAGTGCGGCGTGTCGTGACAGACGGCGCAGACGGCCACGGCAGAGGGGTCAGTCCCGTGAATTTGCCAGAGTTGACACTGGAGGCAATCGGCGTAAGCCGTCCTCCATGCCACGCCCGTTGCGCATCGAGTATCCCGGCGCGATCTACCACGCGATGAACCGGGGCGACCATCGAGAACCCATCTTCAAGGAGGATCGCGACCAGCAGCGCTTCCTCGCCACCTTGGGCGAAGCTGCGCCAAGACCCAGTGGCAGGCTCATGCCTTTTGCCTGATGCACAATCATTTTCATCTCGCCGTCGAGACGCCCCTGCCCAACCTCGTCGCCTGCATGAAATGGTTCATGGGCACCTGCACCGCGCTTCAATCGCCGGCACAAGCTCTTTGGCCACCTGTTCAGCGGGCGTTACAAGTCGCTCGTGGTGGACGGCAGCGGCAGCGGCTACCTGCGCGCCGTGTGCGGTTACGCGCATCTGAACCCTGTGCGGGCGAAGCTGCTGGCCCCCGACCAGCCGCTGGCGGCGTTCCGCTGGAGCGGCCATCCCGAATACTTGAAAGAACCTGCCAAACGTCCGCCGTGGCTGCGCGTGGAGAGCGCGGAACAAAAAGCAGGGCGGATCGTGGCCGAGGAATTGTCACGCTGCGGCTGGACGGAAGCCGAACTGCGGGCACGGGCGAAAGGAGATGTGGAGAAAGTGCTGATCGCCTTGCGAGTGCGGCAGGAAACCACTGTGACCCTCAAGTGGATCGCGGAACATCTGGCGATGGGCAGTTGGACCAGCGTGGCGCACTGCCTGTCCCGCCCGCGCCCGCAGCCCGCGACACCGCAAGCCGAACTGAACCCGAACGCCGAAGTGGAAGCGAGGCGGAGCCAAAGCCCGACCGTGGGAGCGGGCGCTCACGCCGCTTCACCGGCCGCAAGGTTTGAGGCATTCGGGAACCCTTCGCGCGGTGAATCTCGAAGCGGCCGGAAGGCCGCGCTCCTTCCGCCTCTCTCGATTCCGCTTCGGGGTTCGAGTTAAACACGGAGGAGGAATCCGTGTCCCGTCCGTGTTCCATCCATGGCTCAACTTCAGGACGCGGGCCGTCGGCACGGCCTCACTTCCCCGCCGACACGAGCTTGAAGATCTTGCCGGTAGTGCCGCTCAACATATTGCGCTGCGAGGTGCACACGTAGAGTTCGCCCTCGTCATCCTCGGCCAGCGCGGGGATGAACGCCTTCACGTCGCCAGTCTCGGAGCCTTCGATGGCGAGCGTGTCCAGCTTCCAGGTTTTCCCGCCGTCGGTCGGCCGGGTGGCCACCATGAGGAAACCCAGCGGCACGCCGAAGCCGCGCGACCAGTCGGCGAAAATATATTTGCCCTGCAACGCGGGCAGCGCCTTGCCGCGATACACGTAGCCGCCGGTGATGCTCGCGCCGCGGATGCCGGTGGCGTCCTTGAAGCCCTTGACGTTGCGGTAGGTGATGATCGGCTCGACGAAGGGCGTGCCGTCGGGGGCGCGCGTGGGCGTCTCGTCGGGCGGGCGCAGCGGGTTGGCGGGGTCGAACGCCGCCGGCCCCTCGCGCAGGCGCCAGCCGTGGTTGCCGCCGCGCTGCACGATGTTCACTTCCTCCCACATATTCTCGCCGACCTCGGCCTCGAACAGCTCATGCGCGCCGCCCCGGTCGAAGGAAATCCCCCACGGGTTCCGGTGGCCGTAGGAATAAATCTCGGGGCGACCGCCGCCGCTGGCGAAGGGGTTGTCCCTGGGGATGGCGTATTCGCGCCCGCCCTCCTTTTTGTCCACGTCGAGGCGGAGGATTTTGCCGAGCAGCACGTCCTTGTTCTGGCCGTTGCCGATGGGGCCGTGATTCTCGGCGCTGTCACGCTGCCCGCCGCCGTCACCCATCGCGACGTAGAGAAATCCGTCGGGGCCGAAGGCGATGCGCCCGCCGTTGTGGTTGAACTGCGGCTCGTCAATCTCCAGCAGCACGCGCTCGCTCGCGGCGTCGGCGGTGGCCGCGCCCTTCTTCCACTTGAACTCGGAGAGGTGGCTCGTGTGATCCCAGTCCTTGGGCGCGGACTCGCGGCGCGGCGCGCTGTAGTAGACGTAGAACTTGCCGCTCGCGCTGAACTTGGGATGCAGCGCGAGGCCGAGCAGGCCGCGCTCGTCGAAGTTGCTGCGGAGGTTGGTGAGCTTGCCGCGCAGGTCGAGCCACGGCGTTTCGGGCCGCGAGCCGTCGGCCTTCATGCGGTGGATGACGCCAATCTGGTCGGCGACGAGATACTCGCCCTTCGCGCCCGGCAGCGTGAGGAGCACGAGCGGCGTGGTAAAACCCTCGGCCACGAGCTTGAGCGCGGGCGCGGCGGTGGCGCGCGGCAAAGCCACGGCCAAAACCAGAGCGCCAAGCGCAAGACGCAACGTCACACGGAACAAACGGAGTGAATTCATGGGCCGCAGCCTAAATGCGCCGCGGGAAAAAGCGAAGCCAAATGAAGATCGGATTTCGGGAACGCACCGGGCGATTGGGCGGTGGCGGGGAAAGGATTGGAATTCTGTTTCGACACGAGCAAATCACGTAGCGCAGGCGTCCCCGCCTGCGGGTTTCGGCGGCGTCCCGCCGCCAGTTGTTGTTTCGCGCACCTGGACGGTGCCGTAACCCGCCGCCGAGGACGGCGGCGCTACATGGGCGCTGCTCCACGGCCACAGGTGGGGTTCAGCACACAACCCGGCGTTGACGGGATTCATCAGCGTGTAATGCCAACACCGGTGCAAATCTTCGTCATCCCGGATCAAGTGATCGTAGGATTCGCCCTGCCAGAACGGAACGGCCTTTTCCGGCAGCAGCCTGTTGATTTCATGCGCGGTGAAGGATTTCCAACTGTGCAAAATTTCGCTCAAAGTGTGCGGTGGCTTTGGCCGAATCACCACATGGACATGATTCGGCATCACCACCCACGCCCGAAGCTCGTATCGCTCCCCGTCGAAAAACTTCAGCGCGCCCGCCACGACTTCGGCGCAGGCCGGGCGGCGCAGATGGCACTCCCCGTGACCGCAATCGAGGTGGCGATCCACGCGACCTGAATACCAGCGGAACAACTCCTCCTGCTCGTGCCAGGTGAGAGGCCGTTTGGCAGCAAGGGCGTGGTCAAGAATGGATTCGCGCTCTGCCTTGAACCGGAGCAGCACGTCACGCGGAAGAGTGCCTGCCTGACGGAACGTGACGAAATAAGTGCCGCCTTCGCGCTTCAGATGAGGCAGCACGCCTCGCGCGTGAAACCCCGCAACAAGATGGGCATTCGCATCAGGCATGGCCGTAGCGCCGGCGTCCCCGCCGGCAGGTTGCAGCGGCGTCCCGCCGCCAGTTTCTGACCCGCGCACCGGGACGGTGCCGCAACCCGCAGCCGAGGACGGCTGCGCTACGTGGCCGGCGCACTGGCTGGCGTCGCTGCCAGCGGCCACGCAGTTCGTCAGGGCTGGCGCGGAAGGGGAAACCGAAGGCAAGACGGAAGCTGGAGAATCGTTCTTCTCTGTTTCTCCGCATTGGCATGAGGCGGAGTGTGCGCGGGAAAATCATCCGCGTCAATCCGCGTTCAACCGTGGTGAAATCCAACGCCTCACACCGGCGGGCCGCTTTTCCTCCCCGCCAAAACTTGACGCTCGCCAATTATTTCAGGCAAGCTGGCCGGACGTTTTTTACCGAGCCAGACCAGACGCGCATGACCAATTTGACCGCCGACGATTTGATTGCCTTTGAGACAGACATCGCGAATGTCTTCAACGCGGGGAAGATTCGCGCGCCCGTCCACCTCTACTACGGCAACGAACAGCAGATGCTCGACATCTTCCGCGACGTGCGGCCGGAGGACTGGGTGATGTGCTCGTGGCGCAGCCATTACCAGTGCCTGCTCAAGGGCGTGCCGCCGGAGAAGGTGCGCGCGGAGATTCTTGCGGGGCATTCCATCACGCTGTGCTTCCCGGAGCAGCGCGTCGTGTCGTCGGCCATCGTCGGCGGCATCATTCCCATCGCGGTGGGCGTGGCGATGGGCCTCAAGCAGCGCGGCGAAAAGGGCCGCGTGCACTGCTTCATGGGCGAGATGACCGCCGAGACGGGCATCGCGCACGAGTGCATCAAGTATTCCCACAACCACCAGTTGCCCATCCGCTTCATCGTCGAGGACAACGGCAAATCCGTCTGCACCGACACGCGCGAGGCGTGGAGCCAGAAGGTGCTCACCTACGAGGGCGCGCCGCATCCGATGGTGATTTACTACAAATACCAGACCAAGTATCCGCACGCCGGCGCCGGGCAGCGCGTGCAATTCTGACATGAAATACTTCGACGAAATGTGCCGGGCGATGGAGATGCTCGGCCGCGACCCGCGCACGCTCTTCATGGGCCAGGCCGTGGCCTGCGCCGGCACGGCGATGACGAACACGCTCAAAAACGTGCCGCGCGAAAAACTCCTCGAACTGCCCGTCGCCGAGGAGATGCAGATGGGCATGGCCACCGGCATGGCGCTGGCCGGGCAGGTGCCGGTTGCCATTTTCCCGCGCTGGAATTTCCTGCTGCTCGCGGTGAACCAGGTCGTCGGCCATCTCGACAAGCTGCCCGCGATGTCCGAGGGCGGCTACCGGCCCAAGGTCATCATCCGCACGGGCATCGGTTCCGAGCGCCCGCTGCATCCGCAGCACCAGCACGTCGGCGATTTCACGGACGCCTTTCGCCTGATGTGCAAGACGATTGAAGTCATCCGCCTCGACGAGCCGCAGGATATTTTCCCCGCCTACCAGAAGGCGCTCACCCGCGAGGATGGACGCAGCACGTTGATTGTGGAATACGGCGATTACTACAATGAGAAGTGAGACGACCACCGCCCCGGCGACGGTTCCCGATTTGAACTGGCCGCTGATGAACAACAACATCGTCCGCGCTGACTTGGACGCGGTGATTGAGTATCTCCAGCAGGACAATCCCATCCTCACGCAGTCGAAGAATGTGCGCGCCTTCGAGGAAGAATGGTCGAAATGGCTCGGCGTGAAATACAGCGTGTTCGTCAACTCCGGCGCGTCGGCCAACCTCATCACGATGGCCGCGCTGCGCGAAATCGCCGGCCCCGGCGAGGTCATCGTGCCGACGCTGACGTGGGTGTCCGACATTTCCTCCGTGCTGCAGAACGGCTTCAAGCCCGTGTTCGTGGACATCAACCCGCGCACGCTCGGCATGGACAACGAGCAGGTCATCGCCAAGCTCACGCCGCAGACGAAGGCGGTCTTCATCACGCACGTCCTCGGCTACAACGCGCTTTCGCAACTGCTGCTCGATGAATTGAAGAAGCGAAACATCCTGCTCATCGAAGACGTTTGTGAATCACATGGCGCGACGTTCAAGGGTCGGCGGCTCGGCAGCCTCGGGCACGTCTCGAACTTCTCGTTCTACTACGCGCACCACTTGAGCACCATCGAGGGCGGCATGGTCTGCACCAACGACCCGCAGTGGCATGAGACCATCCGCATGTTCCGTTCGCACGGCATGACGCGCGAAGTCACCTCCGACGCGGTGAAACAGTCCTACAAGGACAAGTTCCCCGACTTGAACCCCGATTTCATCTTCGCCTTCCCCGCCTACAACGTCCGCAGCACGGAGCTGAACGCCATCATCGGGCGCTCGCAGTTGCCGCGCCTCGACGCGAACAACAAACTGCGGACACACAACCTCCAGATTTTTCTGGAGAACCTCGACCCGGCGAAATACCGCACCGACTTCGACACCGAGGGCAGTTCCAACTACGCCTTCACGCTCGTCCTGAAAAACCCCGACCTCGCGCTGCGCGACCGCGTGGAAAAAACGCTGCGGCAGGCGCGGGTGGAATTCCGGCGCGGCACCGCCGGCGGCGGCAACCAGCTCCGCCAGCCCTACGCGCGGAAGTGGGTTGGCGAACGCGAGTTTGAAAAATATCCGCACGTGGATCACGTCCACTTCCACGGCTGGTATATCGGCAACTATCCCGACCTCGACCCGGCGCGCATCCCCGGCCTGTGCGCGCTGCTCAACAGCCTGTAGGCGAAGCGCCGTTCCGTTCGGCGCGATTTCAGCGGCTCATCATCGGCCACGCTGCGATGTCTGGCGCTTGCCGAAGCGCGCATAGAGCGCGGGCAGGAGAAACAGATTGAGCAGCGTTGAGGTCACCAGCCCACCAAGAATCACCAGCGCCATCGGGCGCTCGATTTCATTCCCCGGCACATTGCCCTTGAGCACGAGCGGCAGCAGCGCGAAGGCGGCGGCGACGGCGGTCATCAGGATGGGAATGAGCCGTTCCTCGCTGCCTTTCAAGATGAGATCGAAGCCGAAGGCGTGGCCTTCTTCCTGTTCGAGATGCCGGTAGTGGCTCACGAGCAGAATACCGTTGCGCGCCGCGATGCCGAGCACGGTGACGAACCCGACGAGCGAGCCGAGCGACAGCACCCCGCCGCCGAGCCACGCCGCCATCACTCCGCCGATGAGCGCGAACGGCAGCGTCAGCGCGATGAGCAGCACGAGGCGCGGCGATTGAAAATCCGCCAGCAGCAACACGAGGATGCCGGCAAACGACGCGAGCGCGAGCCAGCCCAACCGGCTCTGCGCGGCCTGGCGTTCGGCCCATTCACCGAGGATTTCGGGCGAGTAACCGGCGGTGAATTTCACCTTGCCCACGCGCTCGCCGACTTCGCGCGCCACGTCGCCGAGCGCGCGCCCACTGACATTGCACGTCACGTCAATGCGGCGGGACGCACCCTCACGCTTGATGGCGTTCGGCGTCGGCACGATGGTGAGGTCAGCCACATCGGCGAGCCGCACATGACCGCCCGTGGGCGTTTCGATGAGCAACTCACGCAGCGTGGTGAAATCGGCCCGCACGGCAGACACGCTCCAGACGGTGACGTCGTGAACTTTCTGCTCCTGATAAACTTCACCGACCTTGCGGCCACGGACGAGCGTGGTCACGGCCTGCCGCACCTGGCCGGCGGTGAGTCCGTGCAACGCGGCGGCTTCCGGGCGGAGCTTGACGGTGATTTGCGGCACGAGCGTCTGCGGTTCGACTTTGAGCGCGCTCACACCGGGAATGTCCTTGAGCGCAGCACCAACTTCAGCAGCGTGGCTGCGCAACGTCGCGAGGTCGGGGCCGTAGATGCGGACAACAATGCTCGCGCTCGCGCCGGTGAGCACTTCCTTGATGCGCTCGCGCAAGAACGTCAACAGGTCGCGCACGAGGCCGGGATAGCCGTCCACGACGGCCTGAACCTTGGCGATGGTTGAATCGTAGTCCGCCTTGGGGTCGAGGCTGATCCATAACTCTGTGAAGTCCGGGCCAACGACTTCATCGGCGACCTCGGCGCGGCCGATGTGCGCGCCTTGATTGCGCACGCCGGGGACGGCGAGCAAGTCCTTGGCGGCGGCGATGGTGATGCGGGTGCTGGCCTCGACGGACGTGTTCGGTTTTTCCAGCCAGTGCATGAGGAAATCGCGCTCCTTGAAGTTGGGGAGAAATTCCTCGCCCAGTTTTTTGTGCCAGACCCAGCCGGTGAACACGAAGGCGACCGCGAGAATGATGATGGCCGCGCCGGGCCGCCGGGCAAACGCGGGCAGCGCGGCGCGATACGCGGCCTTCACTTTGCGCGCGAGCCAGGCTTCGCGGTGCGCCGTCGCTTTCACGTTCAACAACATCAGGCACATCGCCGGCGTGACCGTGAGCGCCACGGCGAGCGACGCGACGATGGCGAGAATGTAGGACAACGCCAGCGGGCGGAAGAACGTGCCCGCGAGTCCCGGCAGAAAAAACACCGGCACGAACACCAGCACGATGATGACGCTGGCATAGACCACGGCACTGCGAACTTCGAGCGAGGCGTTGAGCACCACTTTGAAAATGTCGCGGGCGTTCTGGAGACGTGATGGAACTGGTGCGTCGTGTTTCCCCTCACCCCGGCCCTCTCCCTTGGGGAGAGGGAGGGCCGACGACCGCGCTTCTGCAAGGCCGGGCGTTTCGGACTGGCCGACCGACTGGGTGCGTTTCTCCCTCTCCCCTGGGGAGAGGGCTGGGGTGAGGGGAAAGGGCGCGTCCGAACTTGCCGCGCCGCCCAGTATCGCAAAGTGTTGCCGCAACCGTCGCAGAATATTTTCCACGTCAATGATGGCGTCGTCCACGACCTCGCCGAGCGCGATGATGAGGCCGGCGAGAATCATCGTGTTGATGGTTTCGCCTCGCCAGCGCAGCAGCAGCAGCGCGACGGCGAGCGAGAGCGGGATGGCCGTGACGCTGATGACCGTGGTGCGCCAGTCGCCGAGGAACAGCGCGAGGATGATGACCACCAGCAGGCAGCCAAGCCACAGCGCCTCGGTGAGATGGTCAATGGAAAGCTGAATGAACGTGGCGGGGCGGAAGATGGTGCTGTCCACGTTCACGCCGGGCAGGCCGATCTTGAGTTCGTTGAGCACTTTCTCGACGCCCTCGGTGACATCGAGCGTGTTGCCCCACGGCTGCTTCTCGACGATGAGCAGGATGCCGGGGCCGTCGTTGATGACCGCGTCACCGATGGGCGCGGGGTGGCCGATGCGAACTTCCGCGACCTCGCCGAGGCGGATGGGCGCGCCGTTGCGGAACTCCACGACGGTGCGCGCGAGGTCTTCGGGCGTGGTGATGAGGCCGAGTTGCGTGACGCTCAAGCGCAGGTTCGGCGTGTCAATGAAGCCACCCGCGCTGATGACGGCGGCATCCCCGGCGGCGCGCGTCACGGCATCGAGCGTGACGCCTGCCGCGCGCAATCGCTGCGGGTCCACGAGCACTTGAAATTGTTTGTCACGCTGGCCCCAGATGGCGACGTTGGCGACGCCCTTCACCGACATTAGACGCGGACGAATCGTCCACAACGCCGCCTCGCTCAATTCCATTTGCGAAAGCGTTTTCGAGGTGAGGCCGACTTTTAGGACGCGGCTCAACGAGGAATACGGTGCCATCAGCACGGGCGGCTTCACCACGGCGGGCAGGCGGTTTTGCGCAAGGTTGAGCCGCTCCTGCACGAGCTGCCGCGCCTTGAGGATATCCGTGCCCGTGTCGAAAATCATCACGACCGATGACAAGCCGAGCACCGATTTTGAGCGGATGGTTTTGAGGAAGGGCAGGCCGTTGAGGGAGTTTTCCAGCGGCACGGTGACGAGCGCGTCCACCTCCTCGGTCGAGAGGCCGGGCGCTTCGGTCTGCACTTCCACGAGCGGTGGGGCAAACTCGGGGAAGACATCCAGCGGCGCGTTCTTCGTGGCGTTGATGCCGACGACGAGCAGCGCCGCCGCCGCCGCGACGACGAGCACGCGCATATTCAGCGCCCAGGTGACAATGGCTTTCAGCATGGCCGCGAAAAATTACTTCCCCGTCATGAACTCCGTGCCAAACAGCTCGGCGGCGCCGTCGGTGACGATTTTGCTCCCGACGGGCGGGCCACTGGCGAGAACGGCGACGCCATCGGCGAGCCGCGCCACTTGCACGCGGCGGCGGGCGTAGGTGTGCGCGGCGATTCGCTCATAGACCCACTGGCCGCCGTGGATGTCGTGCAGCACGGCGTTGAAGGGGGCGACGAGGCTCTCGGTCCTGCTGTCGCGCGTGGGCAGCTCGACAGCCACGCGCTCGCCGGGACGCAGCGCATTCGTGGCGGCAAGTTCGTAATACCAATCCACGGTGTTCGCGGCGGCGTTGGCCGTCGGCGGGCCGGCGACGGGCTTTGCGCTCTGGCCCGTGCTCGCACTCAACGCGCGGATGCTGGCCGTCGCCTTTGCATCCAGCCTCGCCGCCTCGCCGCTGTAAATGGCGACGCGCACCCACGCGCGTTTCGTTCCGCCGGACTGGCCGACGGGCGAGCCGAGGATTTCCCGCCGCGTCTTCGCGGTCGTCAGCGTGGCCTCGGCAAGCGCGAGCGCGGCCTTGGCGTCGTCCACGGCGCGCGCACTGCCGGCCTCGACCTGCAACATTTTTCCAGCGCGTTCGAGCACGACCTTGGCGGCATCCACCTGCACCTGTGCCTGCAGCACGCGGCCATCGGCGGCGGCTTGCAGGTCGGCGAGCCGCAACACTTCGTCCAATGTTCCGCCAATCACCGGCGCGACGGGACTGTCCCCGGTGGACAATGGCCGAACGACTTCGCCAGAAAACAACCGCGTGGCCGGAATGGCACGGCGCTCGACCGCCACAACTTTCAAGCGCAGCCGCTGCTCCGCCTCCGGTTTGAGAACCACGGTCGTGAGGTCACCTTCCTTGGTCACGGTGGCGGGAGTTGAGGCGGCGGGGGCCGCGTGCAGGCGGAGCGCCGCGAGTGCGAACGTGAGAATGAAAAGAGTTTTCATGTGATGGACAATCTTCGTGAGCGTCATTGGGAATTGAGCGGGCGCGGATTGAGTTCGACGGACGCCGCCAGTTCGGAGGGAAGTTGCAGCGCGTTCTCCAATTGGCCGAGCGCCTCCTGCGCCTTGAGGCGCGCGTCAATCTGCGCGAGCGCGGCGGCGGTGCGCTCGAGGCGCGCGACGGCGACGGCCTGCCGCGAAACTTCGCCCGCCTCGAACGCGGCCTGTGCGAGCCGCTCCTGTTTCGCCAACTGCTCCAGCACCGTCGCGGCGGCGGCAAGCTTGGCACGCGCGGTGTCGTAACCGGCGAGGGCGATTTCGATTTCGCCGAGCACGCGTGCTTGAAGCGAATTGAACTTCGCGGCCTGCTCGCGGCGGCGCGCCTCGGCCACGGCGATGGGGCCTTGGTTCTGATTCAACAACGGCAGTTCGAGCGAGAGGCCAAGGCTCCATTTGTTGTCGCCCTGGTCGTAATCGTGGCCGGGCTTGAGATGCACGTCGGGAAACTGCTTCGCGATTTCCAACTGCAACGCGGCCTCGCCGGCGGCGTATTCGGCGAG
The DNA here is from genome assembly GCA_016235585.1 of Verrucomicrobiota bacterium. Taxonomy (GTDB): domain Bacteria; phylum Verrucomicrobiota; class Verrucomicrobiia; order Limisphaerales; family JACRJY01; genus JACRJY01. Next base: position 13,547 of record JACRJY010000081.1, read on the forward strand.
CGCGGCGAGCACGTCGGCGCGGTTGAGCAGCGCGCGGCGGCGCGCCTCGGCGGGCGGGAGTTCGCCGGGCGGCTGGGTGAAGGCGTCGAAGGAAATTTTCACTTCGTCGAGCGCGCGGGATGGAACGCCGACGGCGGTGGCGAGCTGCACGCGGGCGGTGGTGCGGCGGTTCTGCGCGTCGAGCAAGGCGACGCGCGTCTGCTCCGAGGCGATGCGTTCGCGCGTGACTTCAACGAGCGTGGACGCGCCCGCCGTGCGCGCGGCTTCAAGCAGGCGGACGATGTCCTGTTGCGCGGCGTGCTGGGCGGCGAGTGCGGCCTCGGCCTCCTGCGTCGACCAAAATTCAAGCAGCGCGCGGCGCAGGCGGGCGCGCACGTCCCACGCGGTCGTGGCGATGGCGAGCCGCGCGGCCTCGGAAAGATGCTGCGCCTGGGCGAGGCGCTTGCCGCGCTTGCCCGCCGTTTCAATTGGCACATCGAGGCTCGTCGCCACAATCCACGGCGTGGGCCTGGTGGTGGTGAAGTTGTAGCCCGGGCTGACGCTCACGCTGGGATTGGGCCGCTGGCCGGCGGTGACTTTGCCCGCCTCGGCCACGGCCCAGCGGGCGCGCGCGGCGTCGAGGTCGGGATGAAAATAGAAGGCGGCGAGCGTGAGGGTTTCCAAATCCCACTTCTTTGCCATCCCTTCATTCAACGGGCGGACAAGTCTTTGTCCGAGGAAAACTTGCAGTTCCGGCGCATCCAGCCGCCGCGCCTCAAACGCCTCCACCGTTTCCGCGGGCGCGAGCGGCTTCGGCTGATAGTGAACGCAGCCGAGCAACAGCAGCGCGCCGAAGCCGGCCAGCAACCACGCCGATTTGAAAACCCGCGCTCCGGGACTGGCGGCTTTGTTGTTGAAGTGCATCGGCGATGTCGGTGGGCAAGCCTGTGCAAATCCCGCGCGCCGGGCAACCAATCTTTGCCCGCGAATTCCACGCCCGCCGTCACGCGGAGAGCAAAACCATGTTGCTGTAAATCGTCGCGTCGCCGGTGCGGATGATGCCGACGGCGGGCGGGATGCGGCGCTTGAACTCCGCGTGCGGCTCGAACTGCAACTCCATTCCCCGGCACGCCCTCACAAACGCGGCGCGCGTGCGCCGGTCGTTGTGCTCCAGAAATTCCTTCGCCATGAACGCCGCACCGCACCGCCAGTGCGGCAGGATGATTTTCAGCACCTGCAACACTGTCGGGAAGCCGCGCGTGAGCGACACGTCCACCGTCTCGACGCCGGGCCACGACGGGAAATCGCAGTCGGCGAGGACGATGGAGTTCGTGTGCCGCGCCCGCGCGAGCAGCGAGAGGAGGCCGGGGTTCAGAATGCCTTGCTGGAGAGACATGGTTGTTTCGCCGAGAGCGAACCGCGATTGCAACAACGTGGCAAGAGATTTTGATTATTTCAGGAGAGCTGCTAGCCTCGGGCGCAACCATGAAAATTCTCTGCCTGCACGCGCACTTCGACGACTTCGAGTTTGTCGCCGGCGGCACGTTTGAAATGTGGTGGCGAAAACTCGGCGGCGATTTGCGCGCCAAAGTCATCGTCTGCACCGATGGACGAGCGGGGCATCACCTCCACCCGCGCGCGGAGACGGGCCGGCTGCGTCTCGCCGAGCAGGCCGCGTCGGCGCGCGTCGGCGGATATGAGTTCGAGCCGCTGCGCCTGCCCAACGGCGAGATGCCACGCGAGGCATGCCTGCGCGTGACCGTGGATTTGCTCGCAGCGCTGTGGAAGGCCATCCGCGATTTCGAGCCGGATTATCTTTTCTGCCCGCCGCTGCCCGCCGACACACTGGCGGGCATTCATGTGGATCACGTCGCCGTCGCGCAGGCCGTGCGCGAGGTGGCCTACATGATCAACGTCCCGCACGCCTTCACGCCGGAGTATCCGACGGACGAGACGCAGTCCAAGCCGGTCAAGGTGCCGGTCATCCTCAACACCTACGACGGCTATATGTTCGGCGCGAACAGCCATGACCTCGCAGTGGACGTGGAGCCGGCCTTCGACACCATCGCCGAGATGACGTGGTGCCATCAGTCGCAAATCGCCGAGTGGCTCCCGTGGGTGGGCCGCCACGGGATGCCCGTGCCGAAATCGCTCGCGGAGTGGAAGGAAATTCTGCGGCACCGCTTCGCCCGGGAAAACCGTGAGCTGGGCATCACTTCACCACACCTCGTGAACGTGTTCACCGTCACCGCGTGGGGGGAAATCGCCGACTGCGACCGGCTCGTGAAGGATTTTCCCAGTCTTCTGCCCGAAGCGTCGAACCTGGCGCGGCTCCAGGAGCGGCTCACGCGCTGGCGGGCGTAAAACCTCCAATCGGAAGCCCGCTCATTTTGCCGCCTCCCCCATCCCCCGTCGTTCAACGGCGTCGTTCCCCTCAAACCCGTCGGGTCAAACCAACGCCCGCCCGCAGCAGCTTCGCCGCGTCCGCATCGCTCCGCGCCTCGGCATAGATGCGGAGAATCGGTTCCGTGCCGGAGCCGCGCAGCATCAGCCATGAGCCGTCCCGCGCGATGAATTTTACGCCGTCGTAGCTTTTCACGTCGGCCAGCGGGGACTTGAGCAGTTTCGCGGGCGGGTGGTTTTTGCAGAACGCCATCAGCGCGGCGCGCTTCTCGAGCGGGAAATGCGTGTCCAGCCGCGCGTAGCGGTGCGGGCCGTATTTTTTCTCCAGCCCGGCGAGCAGCTTTGTGAGCGGCTGGCGCTCGGTGGCGAGCAGTTCGAGCAGCATCAGCCCGGCGGCGATGCCGTCGCGCTCCGGGATGTGGCCGGGGAAACCGATGCCGCCGCTCTCCTCCGCGCCAAGCAGCACGCCGCCCTTGAGCATCTCGGCGCAGATGTATTTGAAGCCGACGCCCGTCTCGACGAGTTCTAGCCCGTGCGCGGCGCACATCTTGTCCACCATCGAAGTGGTCGTGAGCGCCTTCACCACGCGCCCGGAGCCGCTGCGGTTCACGCGCAGGTGATGCAGCAGCAGGCAGATGATCTGGTGCGTCGAGAGTGGATTGCCGCGCCCGTCCATGCCGCCCACGCGGTCGGCGTCGCCGTCGGTCACAAGGCAGAGATCGTGCGGATGCCGGCGGAGATACGCCGCGCTCCTGGCGTAGTTCTTCGCAATCGGCTCCGGGTTGATGCCGCCGAAGAACGGATCGTGGGCGGCGTTCAACGTCGTCACGCGGCAGGTGGTGCCGGCGAGCAGTTCATCGAAGCAGCCCGCGCCGACGCCGAACAAGGCTTCATGGGCAAAGCGCAGCTTCGATTTCGCGATGAGCTTGAAATCCACGAGCTTTTTGATCGCCGCGTAGTGCGCCGGGCGGATGTCCTTCACCGAAATTTGCTTCGCCTTCACCGCGTCGTCGAACTTCGTGGCGCGCACGGGATTTTTATCCAACAACGACTCGACCGCCGCGCAGGTGGCCGGCTCGGACGGGCCGCCGAAGTGCGACTTGAGCTTGTAGCCGTTGAACGCGGGCGGGTTGTGGCTCGCGGTGATCATCACGCCGCCGATGGCGCGCTGCTGCCGCACCGCAAACGACACGGCGGGCGTGGGCGTGGGCACGGGCGTGAGGATGACGGCGAAGCCGTTGCCGGCGAAAATCTCCGCCGCGCGCCGCGCAAACTCGTTCGAGAGAAAGCGGCGGTCGTAGCCGATGACGACCTTGCGCTCACAGCCGGCAAGTTCCGCCTTCCGCGCTCCGAGTTCCGCGTTCCAATGGTCCGCCGTGGCCTGCGTGACGCGATCCACGTTGGCGAAGGTGAAGTCTTCCGCGATGACAGCCCGCCAGCCGTCGGTGCCGAACTTGATGGTGTTCATGGGAAAATCATTGCCCAACCGGGAATTTTTCGCAGCCACTATTTCGAGCGCCCCCCGTTCGCTTCGTCCCGGGCGTTAACCGGCAGGCGACAAAAAAACCGCGCGGGCAGACCTGCCCGCGCGGCGCTTGAAACTGGGAGAACGAGCTAGTTCCCGCTGCCGCCCGTAACTTGAGGGAACTGAAACCGCAGGGCAGCGATGCTTTGATTGGTGGACAGCAGCAGCTGGATGCGAAACTTGTCGTTCGAAACCTGCGCCGCGCTGCCGTCCACCAACGCGATGTTCCCGGCATTGGCACCGTGAAGGTTTGCGCTGCTCCCCGTGGTGAAATTGATGTTGCCCTGCTGTCTCAAGACGACCGAGTTCATCAACAAGTATTGGGCCTGCTGTATGGAGCCGACTATGCCCATGACGCGGGGCACAATCGTGCCCTGGTTGTTGAGAGTGGTGGCTACATTGCGGTCACCCAACAGGAGGCAGGTTGTCCAGTCGTCCTGAACAGACAGCGGCAGAAAATAGCTGATCGCATTGTCACGCCGGGCGGTGGAGGAAACGAGGTTCCAAGGCCGCGCGTTGTTCGCCGGAGGGTTCGCGTATCTGAAAGTGTCCGGCGTGTTGCCAATTCGGGCCTTGTCTCCGGGGCAGGTCAGCACCTTGGGGTTGTTCAATTCATCGGCGATGCTTTGAAAATAAACAAACGTGCGCCGGGCATAGATGGAGCCTCCCGACGCTTGGGCCCCGGTAACACCGTCAATGCCGGCACCGCCACCGCCACCCGCACTGCCGCCCGTGTAGACCGGTGCGCTTCCACTCCTGGCCCAGACACCCGTGTCGGTCGTGTTCCACGGATACAGCTCGTCGTGGTCATTGGCGAAGGTCTTGAACGCCAGGGCGATCTGCTTCTGGTTGTTGGTGCACTTGATGCGGCTGGCCTTGCGCTTGGCCTCGTTGAGCGCTGGCAGGAGCATGCTGGCCAAGATGCCGATGATGGCGATGACCACCAGCAGTTCGATGAGGGTGAAGCCCAGGATTTTTTTCTTTTGGTTGTTCACTTTCATAAGTTTTTTCGGGTTGCGGCGGACAAGCTAGGGAACTCTCCCGGACTGTCAACCAATTTGTTGCGTTGCCCGGATTTTAGCAGTGCCTGTGCCAGCGGCAGATGCCCCGCAAACCCGGCCATTTCAACCGCCCCGGCCTTCCGCCGCGTGTGAAGCCCACGCCGCGCGCGTGAAACCCACGCAAAACTTGCTCCATGCTTGCTTGCCCACTTTGATTCGACCGCGGAGCCACGGAGGCACGGAGAAACACATTTTTCATTTTTCCTTTGAACTTTTGCCTTGTCCTCCGTGCCTCCGTGCCTCCGTGGTCTCAACTTCGGAATTCGGATTGAAGCCGGTTGCCCTTGCCTCCGCGCTCCGCTTGCCGGTAGAAAGGGCGCGTGAAGCGACCACCTGTTCCCTCCGGCCCCGGTTCCAGCCCCGGCCTTGCCGCCAGCGCGTCCCCGCTCTCGGTCGGCCTGCGCCGCTACCTCTACTTCACGGCGGCGATGACCGGCGCGGTGATCATGATCGTGGAAATCCTCGGCGCGAAGATGCTCGCGCCCTTTGTTGGCACCTCGCACTTCGTCTGGACGGCGCAAATCGCCGTGACGCTCGTGGCGCTGGCGGCGGGTTATTACGTCGGCGGACGGCTCGTGGATCGTTCGCTCAACCTGGGCAAACTCTTCTGGGCGATTCTCGGCGCGGCCATCTACCTCGGCTTCACCGTGCTCGCGGTGGAGCGCGTGGCCTACTGGTGCCTCGACAGCTTCAAGCTCGCGGTCGGCTCGCTGGTGGCCTCGGCGTTTCTTTTTTTTGTGCCGCTGGCGCTGCTGGCGATGACCGGGCCGTTTCTCATCCGCGTCCTCACCGTGGCCGTGGCCGGCGTCGGCGGCAACGTGGGCCGGCTCACCGCCGTCAGCACGCTGGGCAGCTTCGCCGGCACGGTGCTGATCGGCTACGTGCTCATCCCATTCCTGCCAAATTCCACAACGATGTTTGCGACTGCCGGAGTGCTCATGGCCGTGGCCGCCGGATATTTTTTCGGCTGGGGCAGAAATCAAACTTCCCCCGCCGCCGTGGCCGTGGCGATGGCGATTGGCCTGCTCGCCGGCGGCTACGGCGTGGCCGCTGACCGCCCGTTCAAAAGCCAAAACTTTGAAGAAGTCCACCGCAGCAACTCCAACTTCGGCCAGCTCCAAGTCCTCACTCATGTCATCCAGCGCGGCATGGAAC
>JACRJY010000080.1 GCA_016235585.1 Verrucomicrobiota bacterium
ACAGGCATCCTGCCTGTCCAGTTGAGTCTTCATCCGACTCGGCGGGCCAAAGTGAATTTGTGCGCGCCACCAGACAGGCAAGATGCCTGTCCCACGACTTCTCTGACGCCCCTCGGTTTTCGCGTCCACCAGCGGTTTCCGAGCGCCTCGCCTCCGCCGGGCTTCGGTTATTCCTTGGTGTCGCAGTGCCTTGGTGGTTAATTCTCCGCTGCTGATGACCGCGCCCGCCCATGATTCCGCCACCGGCAATTTCAAATCTGAAATCTCAAATTTGAAATTGCCCGAACTCCTCGCGCCCGCTGGCGACTGGGAGTGCGCGCGCGCCGCCGTCGAGAACGGCGCGGACGCGATCTACTTCGGCCTGGAAAAGTTCAACGCCCGGATGCGCGCGCAGAACTTCACCGTCGCCGCGCTGCCAGGGCTGATGGATTTTCTCCACCGGCGCGGCGTGAAAGGCTACGTCACCTTCAACACGCTCGTCTTCGAGAACGAACTCGCCGACGCGGAAAATTATCTCCGCGCCATCATCGCCGCCGGGGTGGACGCCGCCATCGTGCAGGACGTGGGCATCTGCAAGCTGATCCGCTCGCTCTCGCCGGATTTTCCGATTCACGCCTCGACGCAGATGACCGTGACCAGCGCGGCAGGCGTGGAATTCGCGCGTGAACTCGGCTGCAACCTCGTGGTGCTCGCGCGCGAGTGCAGCATCGCGGAGATTGAAAAGATTCAAACGGCGCTGCGAGAAGTGCGAGCCGGAAACACTTCGCCCCTCCCACCTCTCACCTCGCCCCTTCCGCTTGAGGTTTTCGTCCACGGCGCGCTCTGTGTCGCCTACTCCGGCCAATGCCTGACGAGCGAATCACTCGGCGGCCGCAGCGCGAATCGCGGCGAATGCGCGCAAGCTTGCCGGATGCCCTACGACCTCGTCAGCGACGGCCAGCTCGTCCCGCTCGGCGACCGCAAATATCTTTTGAGTCCGCAAGACTTGGCGGGCTTGGAAGTTTTACCGGAACTGGTGCGCGCCGGAGTTGCGTCGCTCAAAATCGAAGGCCGCCTCAAGTCGCCAGAGTATGTGGCGAACATCACGCGCACCTACCGCAAGGCGCTGGATGATTTGCGATTTGCGAATGACGATTTCCGCGCCGCCGACCCGTCCGCCCGTAAATCTGAAATCGTAAATCGCAAATACGAATTGGAGATGGCCTTCTCGCGCGGACTGCACACCGGCTGGTTCGGCGGCATCAACAACCAGCAGCTCGTCCACGCCCGCTTCGGCAAAAAGCGCGGCGTGTTCCTCGGCGAAGTCAAAAAAGTTTTGTCCGAAAGCGTCGTGCTCGAACTCATCGCGCCGCTCAAGCTCGGCGACGGCGTCGTCTTCGACGCGGGCAAGCCGGCGGAAAAGGAAGAAGGCGGGCGGGTTTATGAAATTCGAAAATCGAAATTTGAAAGTCGAAATTCAGAGTTGAAGTTCGCCCACGGCCACCTTGATTTCTCCCGCATCCATGCCGGCAACAAGGTTTGGAAAACCAACGACCCCGAACTCGACAAGCGCCTGCGCCAGACTTTCGAGGGCGACAAGATTCGTTTCCAACGCCCGCTGCATCTGGAAGTCCACGGCCTCGTCGGCCGGCCGCTCACGCTCATCGCGCGCGACGAACTCGGCCACGGCGCGCAGATCGAATCCGCCATGCCGCTCGCGCCGGCCGAGAAGCAGCCGCTCACCACCGGGCGTTTGCGAGAGCAACTCGGACGACTCGGTGGCACGCCGTTCCACCTCGGCGAACTGGAAAACAAACTGGCCGGCGAAGTGATGCTGCCCATGAGCGAGCTGAACCAACTGCGACGCGGAGTCGTGGCGGAACTGGAACGCCAGCGCGCCACGCCGCAGCGGTGGCAGATTTCGGATCTAGGGTCTGGCGTCTCGGCTCTGGGGCGGCATTCGCGCACGGTCTCTCCAGATCCCAGACTCCAGACCCCAGACCCTACCCTCATCGTCCTCGTCCGCGACCTCGCGCAGCTCGACGCCGCGCTGGCCTGCGGCGTGACGACGGTCTATTGCGAGTTTGAAGACCCGAAGAAATATCGCGAGGCGGTCACGACGTTTCACACCGCGTTTGGTTGCGAAGATAGGGCGGGCAGTCCCCTGCCCGCCGACTCGCAGACACACGGCGGCGCGCACGGAGTGACGCGCCCAACCATCTGGGTCGCGCCGCCGAGAATCTTCAAGTCTGGCGAGGAATGGATTTTGAAAATCGTCCGCTCGGCGAATGCTGACGGCTACCTCGTCCGCAACTACGAGCACCTGAAGTTTTTCGCCGCCGACCGCAAGCGCGGCGATTACTCGCTGAACATCGCCAACCATTTCGCCGCCGAGTATTTCAAGAACAAGTTTGCGCTCGAAACCGTGACCGCGAGCTACGATCTGAACGTGACGCAGCTCGAAGCGTTGCTGCAAGGTGCGCCGCCGGAATGGTTCGAGATTACCATCCATCAGCACATGCCGATGTTTCACATGGAGCACTGCGTCTTCTGCGCGTTCCTCTCGAAAGGCACGGACTACACGAACTGCGGACGCCCGTGCGACAAGCACGACGTGCGGCTGCGCGACCGCGTGGGCGCGGAGCACGCGCTCAAGGCCGACGCCGGCTGCCGCAACACGGTCTTCAACTCGCAGACGCAGACCGGGGCGGAGTTCGTCGAGCGGCTGCTGCAGCTCGGCGTGAAGAATTTCCGCGTGGAGTTTCTCAACGAGAAACCGGAGCAGGTGAAGGAAACCATCGCCAAGTATCGCCAGCTTTTGCGCGGGGAAATCACCGGCACGCAGCTCTGGCGCGAGTTGAAACTGCACAATCAGATTGGCGTCACGCGCGGGCAGATGGGGAAGTGACCGGCAGTGAATGGCGGCAACGCCCACGCCAAACCCGTATTTCCCGCGAAACACGCGAAACACACGAATTGAAAGCAGCCCTCCCCTTTTGCGTGCTTCGCGTGTTTCGCGGGCCGTTTCTTATTGGGAACCGGCCAACGACTTCGCCCCTGCTCTCACTCCAGCCCGCGTTCCTCCAAATCATCCTCGTCCAGGCCGAGGTAGTGGCCGAGTTCGTGCAGGAGCGTGGTGCGGATTTCTTCGCGGTAGATTTCCTCGTCGCCCTCGGCGAAGTCCCAGAGGGTTTCCAGAAAGAGCATGATTTGCGGCGGCAACTGGAACGCGCCGGATTCGCCGTCGGGAAACGCCTCGCCGATGAACAGGCCGAGCGTGTCCGCGTCCACCCCGTCGGCAAGAAGGGCGGCGTTGGGCAGCGGCGCGAAGGTGACGGGCAGCGCGGCGGCGCGGGCGCGCAAGTCCGCCGGCAGGCCGGCGAGCGTGGCGCGCACCTCGGCCTGCGCGAGGCCGAGCAGTTGTTCCCAGTGCGAGAGCATCGGGATGGGACGATAGGACAACCGGCCCGGAAAAACCAGCGGCGGCGGAGAAAATGATTTTCCGCAACATTTACGGTTGCGTTGGAAAAGGAAAATCGCTATCACCGTCTCCCAATGGCTGTGCAAAGGCGAAATGACACTCATGTTCGACCGCGGAAACGCGGCGGATGGAATTTGAAACCGAGGTAACCTTATGGCCTACAGCGCGGAAATCAGTCGAGCCAATCCCAGTTGTTTTCTTTTCCTGATTGATCAGTCCGGCTCGATGGTCGAGCCGATTGCCGGCAGCGACGGCAAGCGCAAGTGCGACAGCGTGGCCGACGCCATCAACCGGCTCATCCACAACCTGATCATCAAGTGCGCCCGCGGCGAGGGCGTCCGCAACTTCTACGAGATCGGCGTCATCGGCTACGGCGCGACGGTCGGCCCGGCCTTCAGTGGGCCGCTGGCGGGGCGTGACATCGCGCTGTTGAGCGAAGTCGCCAACTCCCCGGCGCGCGTCGAGGAGCGGGTGCAGGAGATTGACGACGGCGCGGGCGGCGTGCTCACCAAGAAGACGAAGTTCCCGCTCTGGTTCGAGCCGAGAGCCAAGGGCACCACGCCGATGGGCGCGGCGCTCGACCTGGCGTGCCACACGATGCAAAACTGGGTGTCGCGCCACCAATACTCCTATCCGCCCATCATCATCAACATCTCCGACGGCGAGGCCACGGACTTCGGCCCGGTGCCTCAGGCCGAGGCGCTCACGAGCCTGGCCACGGCGGACGGCAACGTGCTGCTCCTCAACTGCCACATCTCCAGCCAGCCGGTCGCGCCGATTATTTTCCCCGAGTCGGACGCGGATTTGCCAGATGAGTTTGCGCGGACGCTCTTTCAAGTTTCGAGCAAGCTGCCGGACAACCTCCGCAACCTGGCCCGGAACGAGAATTTCGTGCTTGGCCCCGAGGCCCGCGGATTCGCCTTCAACGCGGACCTGGTGGAATTAATTCGCTTTTTGGACATCGGCACCCGCGCCAGCAACCTGCGTTAAACCGCGGATCCGCGCATGGAACCGTCCGTCAACGTCTTCTGGTTGCCGAAACACGGCAACAGTGCCGAGGAATACGAGGACGCCTGCGCGCACTCCCTGCCGCAGCGGGTCTTCGCCGTGGCGGACGGCGCCACCGAATCCTCGTTTGCCGACCTGTGGGCGTTGAGCCTGGTCAACAAGTTTGCCGAGGCTCCGCCCGCCATCAAGCCGCCCGCCACCGATCCATTCCGGGAATGGGTTACTCCGCTCCAGAAAGAGTGGCACGCCCAGATCAACTGGGAGCGCCTGCCTTGGTATGCCGAGGAAAAAGCGCGCGGCGGCGCCTTCGCCACGTTTCTCGGCCTGAAGTTCACCGGCGGCGGCGACCCGGAGAAGTCCGGATTCTTCAGCCGGCTGTTCGGCGGCGGCAAATCCAATGAAATCCGCTGGCACGCGCTGGCCATCGGCGACAGCAACCTCTTCCACCTTCGCGGCGACACGCTGCTCAAGGCCTTTCCCTTCACCACCTCCGAGCAGTTCAACAGCCGCCCGCTGCTGCTGGGCAGCAATCCCGCGCGCAACAAGCAGGTCTGGGCGGACATCAAGTTCGCCGAGGGCGACTGCCAGATCGGCGACCTCTTCATCCTCGCCACCGACGCGCTGGCCAAGTGGTTCTGCGCGCAAATCGAGACCGGCCAGAAACCCTGGACCATCCTCAAGGGGCTGAACTCCGACGAAGAATTCGCGGGCTTCGTGGACCGCCTCCGCAGCAAGACCGCCATCCGTAATGACGACACCACCCTGGTCGTCTGCCGCTGGGTCGAGAGCCAGCCGCAGGCAGCCTAAACCTGAACGAATCACACCATGAGCAGCTGGCCTTCACACACCGACTATCAGGACGCGATCCAGAACCCGCACATCTGCTTCGAGGACGAAAGCATCAAGACCGGCGAGGTCGGCTGCGACATGCTCGGCCTGCCGAAGGTCATGTCCGGCAACTTCGCCTGCGTCTACTCCCTCCGCACCGGCCCGGATCGCTGGGCCATCCGCTGCTTTGTCCGCCAGGTGCTCGGCCAGCAGGGCCGCTACTCCCGCATGAGCCAGCACCTCTGCGGCCTCGGCCTGCCCTGCCTCGTCACTTTTGAATACTTCCTGCGCGGCATCAAGCTCCGCAACGAGTGGTATCCCATCGTCAAGATGCAGTGGGTGGACGGCCTGCCGCTCAACCAGTGGCTCGAAGAGCATTTCGACAAGCCCGACGTGCTCAAGGATATGCTCGTCAAGTGGCGTGCCATGGTGAACAGCCTCCGCGCCCACTCCCTCGCCCACGGCGACCTCCAGCACGGCAACATCATGATCACGCCGGACAACGAAATCCGGCTGGTGGACTACGACGGTATGTATACGCCGGCCTTCAAGGGCAAAAGCCCCGAGCTGGGCCACGCCAACTTCCAGCACCCGCGCCGCACGCCGGACTTTTACAACGAGAACCTCGACAACTTCGCCGCGCTCGTCATCCACACCAGCTTCCTCGCGCTCGTGGACCAGCCCGACCTGTTCAAGAAATTCTACACCGGCGACAACGTCCTCTTCCTCTCCAAGGACTACAACAACGTCGCCCAGTCCCAGATCATCAAGGCGCTGAAGGAGCACAAGAACCCCAACGTGCAGAAACTGGCCTCGCTCATCGAGCGCCTCTGCCTCGTGGACATCAGCCAGGTGCCGGTCTACGAAGACGTCATCGCCGCCCTAGATGCCGGCACCCTCGACACAGTCCTTGGCGCGCTGCCTGAACCCTCTGCCGCCCCGGTCGCCGCCGCCACCGCCACCGCCGACTGGCTGGCCGACGCCGGCGAAGTCACCGGCACCCGCCCCGCAGGCTCCCGCCCCGCGAGCAGCTACACCGGCACCCGCCCGGCCACGCCATCGCCCGCGCCCGGCTCGCGCCCGGCCACGGCGGCTTCCGCTTCGCGGCCCGCCCCGGCCCCGGCTTCACGCCCCGCACCCGCCGCCGCGCCACGTCCCGCAGCCCCCCGGCCCGTCGCACCGCGTCCCACGGCCCCGGCACCACGTCCGACCGCGCCGGCTCCCGCGCCGGCTCCGGCCACGGAAGGCAAGCAGATTCCCGTTTTGGTCTGGGTGATTGTCGGCATTGTCGGCATCACCTTCTTCCTGCTCATGTTCCTGTTCGGCGGCAAGTAGGCCGCAGGAATCCGCGCTCCACCTTTCCGTGTTGTCCGTGTGTTCCATGGTTCACGGCTTCCGTGTTCCGGCGTGAAACACGAACTTCGCTTTGACGCTTCTCCGCCGTCTGCTAGCGTCCGCGCATGAATTTTCTGGTCACCGGCGGCGCCGGCTTCATCGGCTCGCACGTCTGCGAGCAACTGTTGCACGCCGGCCACGCGGTCTCGGTGCTCGATGACCTGAATGATTTTTACCCGCCCGCGCTCAAGCAGGCGAACCTCCGCGCCCTGCAATCGCTAGCGAAGCCGTTCACGTTTTTCCACGGCGACCTGACCGACCCCGCCGCCGTGAAAGAAGTTTTTGCCGGCGTGAAGTTTGACCAAATCATCCACCTCGCCGCGCGCGCCGGTGTGCGGCCCAGCCTTGCCGAACCCGCGCTTTACCAGCGCGTGAACGTCGAGGGCACCGTGAACCTCCTCGAAGCCGCGCGCCGCCACGGCGTGAAAAAAATCACCATCGCCTCCTCGTCGTCCGTTTATGGCGTCAACGCCAAGGTGCCGTTCAGCGAGGGCGACCCGATTTTCTCGGCCATCTCGCCGTATGCCGCCAGCAAGCTCGCCAGCGAGGCGCTCGGCCATGTCTATCACCACATCTACGGCATGGATGTCGCGATGCTGCGCTTCTTCACCGTCTATGGCCCGCGCCAGCGGCCCGACCTCGCCATCCACAAATTCGCCAGCCTCATCACTGCCGGCAAACCCATCCCCGTCTTCGGCGACGGCTCGACCGCGCGCGACTACACCTACGTGAGCGACACGGTGGACGGCGTCCTCGCCTGCACGCAGCGGGAGTTTGGCTTTGAAATTTTCAACCTCGGCGAATCACAGACGGTGAAGCTCGCCTACCTCATCGAACTGCTCGAAAACGCGCTCGGCAAAAAAGCCGTGATTAACCGCCAGCCGCCGCAGCCCGGCGACGTGCCGATCACCTTCGCGGACATCTCGAAGGCGCGAGCCAAGCTCGGCTACAATCCGCGCGTGAAGATCGAGGAGGGCATTCCGAAGTTTGTTGAGTGGTTTCGCAGCGCGGGTGTCAAAGGGTGAACGCCATGACCCAACCCGTCAAACTGCTCCGCGAACTCATCGCGCTGCCCAGCGTCAACCCGGCGTTTCTGGCGGGCCATGACGCGCTCACCGGCGAGCGGCACGTGGCGGATTTTCTCGCGTTCACCGCCGACCGCGCCGGGCTGGAAATTGAGTTTCAAAAAGTTTTTCCAAGCCGCCCCAACCTGCTCGCGCGCCTCACACCGCCGGGCAAAATCACCCAGCGCATCGTGCTCGCGCCGCACATGGACACCGTGGGCGGCACGCCGGAGCAGTTCAAACCCGTCGTGAAAAACGGGCGGCTTTACGGGCGCGGCGCGTGCGACACCAAGGGCAGCGTCGCCGCGATGTTCTCCGCGCTGCTCGCCGTCGCCGCGAAGAAACAGCGGCCCAAGCAAACCGAAATCATCTTCGCCGCGCTCGTGGATGAGGAGAACGCGCAGACTGGATCGCGGGCGCTGGCGGCCAGCGGGTTCAAGGCCGACCTCGCCATCGTCGGCGAGCCGACGCGACTTCAGGTTGTCACGGCGCACAAGGGCGATTTTTGGTGGAAGCTCGAAACGCGCGGTCGCGCCGCGCACGGCGCGACGCCGCACCTCGGCAAAAACGCGGTTCACAAAATGGCCCGCGTCGTGGACGCGCTCGAAACGGAATACGCCGCCGAGTTGCGAAAGCGTCCGCGTCATCCGCTGCTCGGCCACGCCACCGTCAACGTCGGCACTATCACCGGCGGGCGGCAGCCGAACATCGTGCCGGACCGCTGCGAAATCTCGATTGACCGCCGCACGCTGCCGGGCGAGACGGAGGCCGGTGTGCGCCGCGAAATCACCGCGCTGCTCCGTCGCTGCGGCGTGGACGCAATCATCGCGGACACGCGCGGCGCGCCGTGCCTGCCGATGGAAACGGACAAAAATCTTCCGCTGCTGAAACAGTTTCTCCGCAGCACGGGACAGCGCCGGCCCATCGGCGTGGATTTTTTTTGCGACGCCTCGGTGCTGTCGAACGACGCTGGCATTCCGAGCCTCGTGTTCGGCCCCGGCGACATCGCGCAGGCGCACACGGCGGACGAGTGGATTTCAATAAGGTCGCTGGAGCGCGGCACGGCAATGCTGACGAAGTTTCTTCAATCGCTGCCATGAGCGACCCGCTGCCGGTTGTCAGCATCATCATCGCGGCGCGGCCTGGACAAGCCGAAGTGAAGGCCGTGGCGGCGGCGCAGGCGCTCGATTATCCGCGCGAGAAACTGGAAATCATCGTCGCGCGCGGCAAACAGCCATCCGTGCAGCGCAACACAGCCATCCGCGCGGCCAAGGGCGAATGGATTTACTTCCTCGACGACGACTCGGTGCCGCCGCGCGACAACCTGCGCCGCGCGGAAGATTATTTCGCCAAGCCCGACGTGGTGATGCTCGGCGGGCCGAATCTCTGCCCGCCGGACGCGCCGCCGCTGGAGCATCTGTTCGCGCTGGCGATGGCGAGCTGGCTGGCGTTCGGGCCGAGCCGGGCGCGCTACGCGGCGGTAGGCCAGCCACGCGCGAGCGGCGAGAAGGAGCTGATTCTCTGCAATCTGATGGCGCGGCGCGCGGCGTTTCTGGACGCGGGCGGCTTCGACGAATCACTTTATCCGAACGAGGAAAACGCGCTGATGGATGAACTGGTGAAGCGCGGCGGCAAATTGATTTACGACCCGAAATTTTTCGTCCACCGCCGCCCGCGCCACGACCTGCGCGCGTTCGTGAAGATGCTGATGACCTACGGGCGCGGGCGCGCGGAGCAGTTCCGGCTGCACCCGACGCCGGGTTCGGCGATGAATTTTGTGCCGCCGCTGTTCTGCGTTTATCTGCCGCTCACGCTGCTGCTGCCGAAGTGGCTTGTGTGGCCGCTGTGGGCCTACGCGGTCGCCGTCGTCGTGCAGGCGCTGGAACTGAAAGGCGCGACCGAGATGCAGCGGCTGAAGGTCATCCCGCTGATCGTGCTGTCGCATCTGGGCTACGGCGCGGGCTTCTGGCGCGGGCTGTTCACGAAGTTAAAACCGCCGGGCCAGCCGTCGGGGGTGGAGGTGGATTTGGAAGTGGTGCAGAACGTATGATCAACAAGGATTCAAAGTTTGCGTTTTTCCGGCAGAGCGCGTGGCTGATGATTGCCATCACGGCGGGCGGAGCCTTCGCCTTCGCGGTGCACAAGGTGGCGTCGCTGATGCCGGGGGACGAATACAGCCTCTTCAACACGCTCTTGAGCGTCTTCAACCTGTTCGGCATTCCGTCCGTGGGGCTGGGCACGGTGTTCGCGCAGCAGGCGGCGGCGGCGGTGACGGAGGAGCAGCGGCGGCAGCTTGCGGCGCTGGCGCGGGCGGTGCTGCGGGTGACGTTTGTGATCTGGCTGGTGCTGGCCGGAGCGACGCTGGTTTTCCAAAATCAGATCCTCGCCACGCTGAACATCAGCAATCCCGCGGCGCTGTGGATCACGGTGGTGGTGGGGCTGGTGTCGCTGTGGCTGCCGGTGATGATGGGGCTGCTGCAAGGGACGCAGAATTTCCTGTGGATCGGCTGGGTGGCGATCTTCAACGGCGTGGGCCGCTTCCTCGCGATTTTCATCATCGTGAAGTGGCTGGGCGGCTGGGCGGCGGGGGCGATGTTTGGCACGCTGCTGGGCGCGCTGGTGGCGCTGGGCGTCGCCGCGTGGCAGACGCGCGCGCTCTGGCTCGGCCCCGGCGCGGCGTTTGAGTGGCGCGAATGGCTGCTGATCGTGGGCCCGCTGACGGCCGGGCTGGGGGCGAGCATCTTCATGCAGAACTTCGACATGATCGTCGTGCGGAGTTTTTTTCCGCAGAACAACACGGAGCTTTACGCCGCCGGGATGAAAATCGGCTACGGCCTCATCATGTTCACCTCGCCGATGACGGCGGTGATGTTCCCGAAAATCGCCCGCAGCGCGGCGCTCGCGGAGAAAACCTCGGTGCTCTGGCAGGCGCTGGGCGTGACGGCGCTCGTCGGCGGCGGCACGGCGCTGGGCTGCACGCTCTTCCCGGAACTGCCGCTGAAATTCGTCTACCGGGCGAAGTTCCTCGAAATCCAATGGCTCGTCCCGTGGTCCGTCTGGGCGATGCTGCCGCTGGCGCTGGCCAATGTGCTGCTGAACAACCTCATGGCCCGCCGGCGGTTCGCGGCGGTGCCGTGGCTCGCGCTCGTGGCGGCGGGCTACGGCGCGGCGCTGTGGGTGTGGCACGGGGATTTTCTCCAGGTGGCGCAGGTGCTCGGCGTGTTCAACCTGCTGTTCCTCGGCGTGTGCGTGTGGTTCACCTGGCGGCGCGCACCCGGCACGCCCACGTGACCGGCGCGAAAATTTCACCTCAAAAAAGGCCGGACTATTTTTCCGCGCCGCGTCATGATTCCGCCCATGCCAGCCTTTGAAAAAATCCCCGGAGAAATGCGCGCAATCGTGTATCGCGGCGTGAACGACCTGCGCCTCGAAACCCTGCCCGTGCCGCGCATCGGCGCCGGCGAGCTGCTCGTGCGCGTCGCCGCCTGCGGCGTCTGCCCCACGGACATCAAGAAAATCCACCACGGCACCGTCGCGCCGCCGCGCATCTTTGGCCACGAGACGGCGGGGACGATTGTGAAAACCGGCGCGCGCGTGCGCGGCTTCCGCCCCGGCGAACGCGTCGCGCTGCACCATCACGTGCCGTGCCGGAAGTGCCACTGCTGCCGGCGCGGCGCGTTCGCCCAGTGCCCGCAATACAAGCGCACCGGCGTCACTGCGGGCTTCGAGCCGGCGGGCGGCGGCTACGCGGACTATGTGCGCGTCATGAATTTCTGCCTGCCGGGCGTGATGAAAATTCCCGCGCGAAATTCATTTGAAGAAGGCGCAATGCTCGAACCGGTCAACACCGTGCTCAAGGCCGTGAACCGCCTCGCGCTCCTGCGCGGCGACACCGTGCTCGTCGCAGGCCAGGGGCCGATTGGCCTGATGTTCACGCGGCTGCTCGCGCTGCGTGGAATGAAAGTCGTCGCGACGGACTTGCTGGATTCGCGCCTCACGCTGGCGCGGCAGTTCGGCGCGCACATAATCATTCGCGGCGACGCGCCCGATTTGGAGGAACAAACCCAGCGCCTCACCGCTGGCCGCGGCCTCGACGCCGCCGTGCTCGCCACGCCCGTCAATGCGCTGGTGCGGCAGGCGCAGGCGCTCATTCGCGGCGCGGGCAAAGTGCTGCTCTTCGCGCACACCAAACGCGGCGACGCGATGGAACTTGATCTCTCGATCATCTGCGTGGACGAGAAGGATTTGCTCGGCAGCTATTCCGCCGACCTCGGCCTGCAACGCGAAGTCGCCCGCCTCGTCTTCTCGCGCCGCCTGGACGTGCGCCCGCTCCTCACCCACCGTTTCCCGCTGGAACAAACCGCCGCCGCCGTGGAACTGGCCGCGCACCCCGCCGCCGATTCGCTGAAAATCCTCGTGCAGCACGCGTAAAACCCGCGCGGGCTTCCGTGGCGCATTTATTACCCACATTCGAAATGGCGGTGAAATCAGAGCCCGCAAGTTCAGTTGTCGCATGGTTTCCAGCGTTCATTTTGGGCTTGAAGCAGCATCCTGCCTCCCGTTTAATCACTTGTCGCGACTGCATTTGAGCCTGATTGCGGACGCTCGCCCGGTGAATTCGGCGGGCCAAAAAATACAGTAAAGTCCTGATAAAAAAAACGTTGACTTGCCGGGGGCAGTTTGAGAGATTGCACCCAGCACACGGTAAAAAAACAAAAAGAACATGAAAACAAAAGCCATTCTCCTTGCTGGAATCCTGCTCGCCACGGGCATCGCCAACTCTTCCGCCCAAGTCTACTCCGTGAACGCGGTCGGCTACGTCACTGTGACTCTGGCCCCGGGGGAGTTTAAAATTGTCGGCAACCCGCTGAACGTCGTGACCAACGGCACCCAAAACAACACGTTGAACGCGATTCTTCCCAACGCCCCCAATGACGTGACGAGAATCTACCGTTACAATGCAACCACGTTTGCCTACAGCCTGATCACCAAGCGCAGTTCTGGCTGGTCTCCCGGCGGTTCTACGACCACAATCAATCCGGGCGAAGGGTTCTTCCTTAATAACAACGGCACAACGAACATCACGGTGACCTTTGTGGGTGAAGTTCCGCAAGGAACCGACATGACCATCAGTTTGGTCAACGGGTTCAACCTCATTGCGCCTCATGTCCCCGTCGGCGGTCTGCTGGAGACGGATTTGGGCCTCCCGGTTCAAAGTGCCTCGACGGCACAGCCTGAATTGGTCTATCTCTATCGTTCTGGAAGCTATGTTCTTTTCACCCGCCGCACCTCTTGGGCAGGCAACAACCAGCCTTCCGTGGGCGTTGCCGAGGGCTTCTATTACAAGCCGAATCAAGTCAAGTCTTGGGTCAAGACGTTCACCACATCCATTTGATAATCTCTCCGAAAACCACTAAAACAAGAGCTGAATTATGAAGAAAATCGTTAAAATTCTTGGAGTTATCGCGGCTGTTGCATTGTGCGGTTTTTCCGCCACGGCGCAAATCACCGGCCCGGTGTTTTACAACAGCTACGATGCCAACCTGTCGTTTTTCATTGGCAATACGAGCACTCCGGCTGCTGATGACGGCACGGTGTTCTTTCAGATTTTTGCCGGGGGCAACCCACTGACTCCTTCAGGGGCAGGATCGACCAGCGTGAACTTGATTGCCGCCGACGCCCCGTTCTTTGATTACGGCGTTGCCTACACGGGGCAGGCGAACGATGCAACCGGAGTCGCGTTCAGGATTGAGGCATGGAAAGGAGCCCCTGGCAGCACTTTCGCTTCTTCTGTAGGGGTGACCCCTACGGCTGAACTTAATTGGACTCAAACCGTGGGTAATCAGCCTGCCGTCGGAACTCCTACTGCGCTTCCGTTGACCTTCGGCGGTGCCAGTTCATTGGTTTTGACAGTGGTTCCTGAACCGGCCACAATCACCCTCGGCATCCTTGGTGGCGTCGCCATTCTGGCCCGCCGCCGCCGCGAACAGTCCATCTGATCAAGCTTTTCAAAACATCAAGCCGCCAAGCAATTGGCGGCTTTTTTGTTTTCCAAAACAGGAGCCGAGATCACGTGGCTTTCAGCCCGAATTCCGAAATCAGATTCAGATGGGGAGCGCACGCGCCTCGCGTGCGGTTTTCCGCGCCCTCGCGGAAAACCGACGTGGCACGAAATCGTGCGGGCTTTCCAGAATCTTGGTTCACGCCACGGGGCTGGATGCGAGGGCGCATCCAGCCACACCCGGGGGCGGGTGTGCTCCCCCGACTTCCGAGTTCGGGTTCAGTCAATCTGGGGCAAACTCGCCGCCGCCACGGCCTGGCCGTGACGCTTCTCCTTCTCATCCGGCGTGTGAAAAGCAACGCGCCCCGCCAGTTCGGGAAACTCCACCGCCAGGACTGCCTTCGCCCCGGCGAGGATGACGCCACCGCCTTCGCCGCTCGTCACACGCCCGAGAATGAGCACGTGGTCGAAGTCATAGAAGTCCGCGTAGTGCGCGATGGCGTAGCCAAGGTAAACGCCGATGGTTTCGTAAATCTTCCGCGCCCGCGCGTCGCCCTGCGCCATGAGCGACTGCACGAGCTTGAGCTTTTCCGGCAGCGGCAGCTTCCCGTCCACTTCAATGCCCGCCGGAGCGAGCAGGCGGCCCACGGCCTGTTGTGAAAAATACTGCGCGCCCACGCCGTAGTCCCCGCTCCACTCGTCGCGCGGCGCAGCGGGATGATAGTCCACCGGCGCGAAGGCGAGTTCGTTGAGCCACGAGGTGATGCTGCCCTCGCGCGTGACGTAGCCGGCGGCCAGGCTCGTGCCGAGCGCGAGGCCGAGCACCGCGTTTTTGCCGAGCGACATGGAGCCGGCGAGCGCGGTGACTTCGCCGTCGTTCACCACTTCCAGCGGCACGCCGCCCATCGCGCGCTGCACTTCAATAAATATATTCCTCACGCGCTTCTCGAACACTTCCGCTGGCACGCCGCGAAAGAGCGAGGCGACCTTCACGCGGTTGTTCACATACACGCCCGCCGCGCTGCCGCCGATGGCGTCCACGCGCGGCAGATGCGCGGCGGCCTTCCGCAGCGAGTCCATGATGCCGTCGAAGTGATACTGCGGGTCGGGATGGAAATACGGATCCCACACCGTCTCCTCGCTGAAGACCACTTTGCCGTCCATGACCGCCGCCACTTTGCGGTCGCTGCCGCCGAGGTCGAAGCCGATGCGGCAGCCGTCGAGATGGCGTCCGAGCGGCTGGGTGGCGGCGCGCGGCGGCGGCAGGTCGCGCGTCACGACGACTTCGATGGGCCGGTCGTAGATTTTTTCACCGATGACGTTGGAGTCGAACCGGCCCGTGGGCGTGTCGCGGAAATGTCCTTCAAGCTGTTCGCCCAGCGGCTTCGGCCCGTCGAGATAGACACGCCAGCCGCCCCGGCTCCAGAGCAGGAACTTCACGAGCCGCTCGACGTGGGTGAAGTTGCCCGCCGACCCGGCGTGGCTCTCCTGAAAAATCTCCGTGGCGTGATGGAACACCGAGCCGTCAGCCTGTTCGAGCGCGAGGCGGACTGGCCGCGCCGAGCCGGACGCCCGGACGGCGGCGCGGAAGGCGCGGGTCGCCAGCGCGGCGGGGCGGAACTCCGAGTGGAGGTTGGATAGAATCCTGGGAGCCGGGAGATCGAAGCTGGGGTTCATCATAGTCGTCGCGCCGGAGATTTAGCCATGAATGAAGGCCGGATTGAACACCGAAATCAGCAGCGCGGCCCCGCCGTAATTCACTCGGTTGGAAGCGCGTTTTCGAGTCCCAAAAACTCCTGGAAATCCCTTTGACTCACCGGCGCGCTTGGCTACTCTATCGCGCTTGTTTGACTTTTGAACTATGGCGAAATTGAGCATCCGGGATTTGAACCTGCGCGGCCTGCGCGTCTTCGTGCGCGTGGACTACAACGTCCCCATGGAGGAGCAGGACGGCCAGATGGTCATCAACGACGCCACGCGCATCAAGGAGACGCTGCCCACGCTCGAAGCGCTCATCGCCCAGGGCGCGCGGCTCATTCTTGCCGCGCACCTTGGCCGCCCGAAGGGCCAGCGCGAGCCTTCGATGTCTCTCCGCCCGGTCGCTGCAAAGCTCGCTGACATGATCGGACGCCCGGTGGCATTTGTGGATGATTGCCTCGGCGAAAAGGTCGAGAAGACCGCCGGTGCGCTCAAGGACGGCGACATCCTGCTGCTCGAAAACGTCCGCTACTACGACGAGGAGGAGGCGAACGATCCCACTTTTGCCGAGAAGCTCGCGAAGGTCGCGGACGCCTACGTGAACGACGCGTTCGGCGCGGCACACCGCGCGCACGCAAGCACCGAAGGCGTGGCCCGCATCGTCGGCAAGCGCGGCGGCAAGTGTGCGGCGGGCCTGCTGATGGAGCGCGAGTTGAAATTTCTCGGTGACGAGCT
This sequence comes from Verrucomicrobiota bacterium, assembly GCA_016235585.1. GTDB lineage: Bacteria > Verrucomicrobiota > Verrucomicrobiia > Limisphaerales > JACRJY01 > JACRJY01. Next base: position 16,190 of record JACRJY010000080.1, read on the forward strand.
GGAGAAGCCCGCGAAGCCGTTCGTCGTCATCCTTGGCGGCGCAAAGGTGTCGGACAAGATCAAGGTCATTGACCGGTTGCTGGAGAAGGCGGACACGATTCTCATCGGCGGCGCGATGGCCTACACGTTCAAGCTGGCGCAGGGCTTCAAGGTCGGGAAGTCGCTCGTGGAACCGGATAAGACCGACGTGGCGAAGGCTGCGTTGGAAAAGGCCAAGGCGCGCGGTGTGCAGTTCCTCCTGCCGACGGACAACACCATCGTCACCACGGTGAAGACCGACAAGCTGAACAAGAAGGGCAAGCCCATCATGGAGTTCACCAACCCGCGAACCAACGCGGAGGCGAACATTCCCGATGCCGAAGAAGGCGTGGACATCGGCCCCAAGACGGCGGTGGCATTTCGGGAGGCCATCCTCGGCGCGAAGACGATCCTTTGGAACGGCCCGATGGGCATCTTCGAGGACAAGCGTTTCGCCATCGGCACCAACGCCGTCGCGCAGGCCGTCGTGGACGCCACCGCGAAGGGCGCCAAGAGCATCATCGGCGGCGGCGACAGCGTGAAGGCGCTGAACAAGGCCGGCCTCGGCGACCAAGTGACGTTCATGAGCACCGGCGGCGGCGCGAGCCTGGAGTTCCTCGAAGGCGCGGTGCTGCCCGGCGTGGCGGCGTTGAGCGAGAAGTGATAGTATCCCGACGTGAACATGGGCCAAGTCAACACGCACATCCGAGTCACCAACTGGTTCGACCTCGAAAAGGTCGCATCGGGCGAGCGCGGCGAACCGCCGCGCGCGGCGGAGGCGGAGGCGCTGGTGGACACAGGTGCGGTGCGGTTTTATCTCCGCGCGTCGCTGGTAAAGCAACTCGGCCTGCGTCCCATCCGAAAAATCACCTCGCGCACCATGGCGGACGTCAGCGTCGAGCGGACGGTGTATTCGCCCGTGGATTTGGAGATTCAAGGCCGCTCCAGCACGTTTGAGGTCGTGGAGGTTCCGGACAGTCTTCCGAACATTGTCGGCCAGATTCCGCTCGAACAGCTCGACTGGGTGGTTGACCCGCGCGGCCAGAAGCTGATTCCAAACCCCGAACACAAGCACGGCGAAATGTGCGACGACTTTTGATCTGACCGTTTTACGAACCGCTCTTACGAAAATGGACAAAGCCCGAAAACTTCTCATCGCCGGAAACTGGAAGATGAACAAGACCGTCGCCGAGGCGCTCGACCTTGTGCGCGGCCTGCAAATCGAGGTCGGCCTTGTGAAGGAAGTGGACATCGTCATCTGCCCGCCGTTCACCGCGTTGAGCGAGGTCTCGAAGGCCGTGCTCGACTCCAAGAGCATCCGGCTCGGCGCGCAGGACTTGAGCCAGCACAACTTCGGCGCCTACACCGGCGAGGTCTGCGCGGGGATGCTCAAGGAATTTTCCGTCCGCTACGTCGTCCTCGGCCACAGCGAGCGCCGGCAGTTTCAAAAGGAAACCGACGCGCTCATCAACGCCAAGGCCAAGACTGCGCTCGCCGCGTCGCTCAAGCCCATCATCTGCGTCGGCGAGACGCTCGCCGAACGCGAGGCGAACATCACCGAGAAGATCGTGGACACGCAGGTCACCGGCTGCCTCGCGGGCCTGACGAAGGAGCAGATGGACGAAGTCGTCATCGCCTACGAGCCGGTCTGGGCCATCGGCACGGGCAAGACCGCCACCAGCGCGCAGGCGCAGGAAGTCCACGCGTTCATCCGCCAGCGCGTCGCCGCGCTGTTCGACGAGACGGTTGCGAAACGCGCGCGCATCCTCTACGGTGGCTCCGTGAAACCGTCGAACACCCGCGAATTGATGAGCCAGCCCGACGTGGACGGCGCGCTCGTCGGCGGCGCGTCGCTCGAAATCCGCAGCTTTTCAGACATCGTAAAAAACTCCATCTAACGGAAAACCTATGTTAATCGGACTGCTCACTTTCATTCTCGTGCTGGACTGCCTCGTCCTCATCCTCCTCGTCCTCATGCAACTGCCCAAGAAGGAGGCCGGCATGGGCACGGCCTTCGGTGGCGGCGCGACCGACGCGCTTTTCGGCGCGGGCACCGGCAACGCGCTCACCAAGATGACCAAATACACCGCGGGCATCTTTCTCGGCCTCGCGCTGATTTTGTCCATGCTCAATTCGAGCCGGCGCAACGAATCCACCGCCAACATCAAGAAGCTGCTGCAAAAGAGCGGCCCGGCCCCCGCCGTGAGCCTGCCGCCTGCCAAGACCGAGCAGAAGTCGCTGCCCGCCGCCGTGCCGACAGCACCTGCGCCGCAAGGCACGCTCATTCCACCCACCGCGCCGGCACCGACGGCTCCCGCGGCTCCCACTCCGGCGGCCCCGGCCACGCCCGCGCCGGAGAAGAAGTAATTTGGCCAAACATGAAGGCCGCCAACGCCGCTGGAAATCTTCCGGCGGCGTTTTTTTTTGAGGGATGAATTATGAGGTATGAGGTATGAAAACACCCGTGCGCCGGCTCCGTTTCATACCTCATGCCTCATACCTCATACTTTCCCTCCTCCTCTCCGCCTGCTCGCGCACCGCGCCCCCCGCCGGCCTCACCATCATCAACGGCCCCGAACCCGAATCCCTCGACCCCGCGCTCATCACCGCGCAGGCGGACGGGCGCGTGGTTCAGGCACTGTTCGAGGGATTGACGCGCTACGACGCGCGAACCGCCATGCCCGTGCCGGGACTGGCCGAACGCTGGGACATTTCGCCGGACGGAAAAATCTACACCTTCCACCTCCGCAGCAACGCCGTGTGGTCCACCGGCGAACCGATCACCGCGCACGACGTGGTTTATTCGTGGCGGCGCGTGCTCGACCCGCTCACGGCGGCGGAATACGCCGGGCAGTTGTTCTTCTTGAAGAACGGCGAGGAGTTCGCCTCCGCCAAGACCAATGCCACCACGGGCCGGCGCTTCACCGCCGAGGAAGTCGGCGTGCGCGCGCTCGACGACCGCACCTTGCGCGTCGAACTGAACAACCCCACCGCGTTCTTCCTCGACCTCTGCGCGTTCCAGACGCTCGCCGTCGTGCCGCGCGGTTGGATTGAGCGCCACGGCGACCGCTGGCTGATGACGCCGCCCGTGCCCGTCAGCGGGGCGTATCTCCTCGACGCCTGGCGCATCAACGACAAAATCCGTCTCCGCAAAAACCCCCGCTACTGGGATGCCGCCAACACTCGCACGGAAATCATTGACCTCCTCCCCTGTTCCTCCGCCAACACCGCGCTCAACCTCTACGAGACCGGCGCGGCGGACATCGTGTGGGACAAGAGCCTCGTGCCGAGCGAAATGCTCGACGTGCTGATGCGCCGCCCGGACTTCCACAGCTTCGACTACCTCGGCACCTACTTTTTCCGCTTCAACGTCACGCGCAAGCCCTTCGACGACCCGCGCGTCCGCAAGGCCTTCGCCCTCGCCGTGGACAAACGCCGCATCGTGACGAAAATCTCGCGCGGCGGCGAGAAGCCCGCGTCCGCCTTCACCCCGCCCGGTGTGGCCGGCTACCGCCCGCCGGAGGGGCTGGGCTACAATCCCGACGAAGCCCGCCGCCTGCTGGCCGAGGCCGGTTTTCCCGGCGGGAAAAATTTCCCGCGCTTCTCCTACCTGCTCGACGCCAAGCTCCACGAACAGGTTGGCGTCGAACTGCAGGCCATGTGGAAGCAGGAGCTTGGCGTCAGCGTCGAGCTGCGCCAGATCGAGACCAAGGCCTACTACCGCGCCCAGAGCGAGCTGGACTACGACCTCTGTCGCAGCAGCTGGATCGGCGATTACAACGACGCCAACACCTTCCTCGACATGTTCATGAGCAACAATGGCAACAACCGCACCGGCTGGAAGAACGCCCGCTACGACCAGCTCGTGCGCGCGGCCAACGCCCAGGTGGACGCCGCACAGCGCGAGAAATTATTGCAGCAGGCCGAGACGATTCTGATTCGCGAGGAAGTCCCCATCGTGCCGCTCTACATCTACGTGGGCCTGGAATACTTCGACCCGCGGAAAATCAGCGGCGTGCATCCGAACATCCGGGGCGAGCACCCGCTGCGGACGATCAGCAAGGCGGGGAATTTTTAGCCGCGAACAGATCACGGCTGAATGAAGTTGTCTCCATTTGGTGGACAGACTCAAGTTCAGGGTTTGGGCAGCCATGACTGTGAGCCCGCCCGTGTCCATGTCGGCCCCGTTTGGGCCGGCCAGACGGCAAGCATTTGCCCACGGGAAACGGCGGAAAACCTGTTGACGGCAAGGCGGCTTGGGCCGGGGTTGAGACCGCTCACGCCGATTCGGGTAAAAACTTAATTTTCTTTGAAATTATTTGAATTTGACCTGCGTCAATACCGTTAAGTTACTGAAGCAGAAATCAATCATTTAGACCGACAACCAACGCAAGAATATGGACTGGAAGCAACACACCCCGCAATTGGCGGACGCCCTGCACACGCGCCGCTCGTTCCTGAACCGCTTCGGCATGGGCTTCGGTGCGCTCGGCATGGCCGGGCTGCTTGGCCCGTCGCTCACGCGCGAAGCCTCCGGCGCGCCCACGGTCAGCAATCTCTCGCCGCTGAATCCGCGCGCGCCGCATTTCCCCGGCAAGGCCAAGCGGGTTATCCACATTTTCTGCCAGGGCGGCCCGTCGCACGTGGACACGTGGGATCCGAAGCCCGCCCTCGCCAAATACGACGGCAAGGAAGTCTCCGAAATCGGCGGCGTGCCGCTGCCCTCGCCGTTCACGTTCACCAAGATGGGCAAGAGCGGCATCGAGGTCAGCTCGGCGTTCCCGAAGCTCGGCGAGTGCATTGACGACCTGGCGGTCATCCGCTCGATGAACACCGACATCCCGGCGCACGATTTCGCCACCATCATGATGAACACCGGCTCCGGCCGGCTCGTGAAGCCCTCGATGGGCTCGTGGGTGCTCTACGGCCTCGGCTCGGAAAACCAGAACCTCCCCGGCTTCATCGCCCTCAACGGCGGCCTCGGCGGCGCGGCCAACTGGCGGTCGGCGTTCCTGCCCGGCGCGTTCCAAGGCACGCTCATCGGCAGCGTCAACACCTCGCCCGACAAGATCATCGAGAACATCAAGAGCTACTACGCCTCGCAGCCGCGCCAGCGCGAGCAGCTTGATTTGCTCAAGTCGTTCAACGAGATGCATTCGGCCAGGCTGAACCGCGAGTCCGTGCTCGAGGCGCGCATCCAGTCGTTCGAGCTCGCGTTCAAGATGCAGACCGAGGCGATGGACGCCTTTGACATTTCCAAGGAGCCCAGCAGCGTCCGTGAAATGTATGGCAGCGAGGGACACGGCAAGGATTTGCTCGTCGCCCGCCGCCTCGTTGAGAAGGGCGTGCGCTTTGTTCAAGTCTGGAGCAACGGCTGGGATCATCACACCGGCCTGCAAACCGCGCTTTCCGCGCGGGCCAAGAGCATTGACGGGCCGGCGGCGGCGCTCATCAAGGATCTCAAGCAGCGCGACATGCTCAAGGACACGCTCATCCTCTGCTCCGGCGAATTTGGCCGCACGCCGCGCTACGACCGCGGCGCGCGCGGCGAGCCGGGCCGCGACCACCACAACCGCTGCTTCGTGGCGTGGATGGCCGGCGGCGGCGTCAAGGGCGGCACGGTCTACGGCCAGACGGATGAGTTCGGCTACAACGTCGTGGAGAACAAGGTTCACATCCACGACCTGCACGCGACCGTCATGCACCTGCTCGGTTTTGATCACGAGAAGCTGACCTACCGCTACAATGGCCGCGACTTCCGCCTGACGGATGTCTACGGCCAGGTGGTCAAGGGTCTCCTCGCTTGAGCCGGCCTGCGGCCAACAATTGTAATTGCGCTGGCCGCGACGCGTTCGCGGCCAGTGTTGTATTTAAGAAACCTATGAAAAGAGTCATCAACCGTCTCGTTGGAGCCGCCGTCATGGCGTGCGCGCCCGCCGTGTTCGCCGCCGCCATCAAGCTGGAGCCGGAGCAGATCGAATTTTTCGAGAAGAAAGTCCGCCCCGTGCTCGTCGAGCACTGCTACAAGTGCCACAGCACCCAGCCCGACGCGAAGATCAAAGGCGACCTTGTGCTCGACACGCGCGAAGGCTCGCTCAAGGGCGGCCAGTCCGGCCCCGCCGTCGTGCCGGGCAAGCCGGAGAAATCGCTTCTGCTCAAAGCCATCAAGCACGTTGACCCTGACACGGCGATGCCGCCCAAAGAGGACAAGCTGCCCGACAATATCATCGCCAACCTCGAAGAGTGGATTCGCATCGGCGCGCCCGATCCGCGCGAGGCCACGGACAAGAAAGTCAGCGCGGTGGATTTTGAGAAAGCCAAGCAGCACTGGGCCTTCAAGCCGATCGCCAAGCCCGCCACGCCAAAAGTCGCGGACAAGGGCGGTTTCGTGCAGTCGCCCATTGACGCCTTTGTGCTTGCGAAGCTGGCGGAGAAAAATCTTTCGCCGTCGGCCAAGGCCGACAAGCGCACGCTCGTCCGCCGCGTGACCTACGACCTCACCGGCCTGCCGCCGACGCCGGAGGAGGTCGAGGCGTTTGTGAAGGACACTTCCAAGGACGCCTACGCGAAGCTGGTGGATCGCCTGCTCGCCTCGCCGCACTTTGGCGAGGACTGGGGCCGCATGTGGCTCGACATCGCGCGCTACGCCGACACCACCGGCGACCGGCAGAACGGCGGGCGGCGCAACCCGCTTTATCCGCACGCCTGGACCTACCGCGACTATGTCATCGAGGCGTTCAACAAGGACGTGCCCTACGACCAGTTCATCATCCAGCAGATCGCGGCGGATCGTCTGCCGGAATCCGCCGAGGACAAGTCATTGCTCCGCGCGCTGGGCTTCATCACCGCCGGCAAGACGTTCATGGGGAATGAAAACGAGATGATTGACGACCGCATTGACGTGGTCACCAAGGGGCTGATGGGCTTCACCGTCTCCTGCGCCCGCTGCCATGACCACAAGTTCGACCCCGTGACGATGAAGGATTATTACGGCCTGCACGGCGTGTTCGCCTCCTCGCGGCAGCCGAACGAACTGCCGATCATCACCGAGCCGTCCCCGACGCCGGAGTATCTGGAGTTCAAGAAGAAGATCGCCGAAGTGGATCAGCAGGTGGAGGAATATCACGAGACCGAGATGTCCCGCGTCCGCGGCGGGATGCTCGACCGCGCGGGCGACTACATGATGGCCGTGCGCGACGCCTACAATTCCGGCGCGTTCAAGAGCGGCAACGTCCGCAACGTCGCCCGCAAATACAGCCTCGACGCCGCCGTCTTCGAGCTGTGGCTCGACACCCTTAAGTCCAACCGCAGCAAGCCGCATCCGGTGCTCGCAGCGTGGTTCGCGTTCTCGGAGATTCCCGACAAGGAATTTTCCAAGCAGGTCAAGACCGTCGCGGCCAAGCTCGGCAAGGACAGGCCGGCCAGCGAGATATTCGTGAAGGAGTTCCAAAAGAAGACGCCTGCCTCGATGAAGGAAGTGGCCGCCGTTTATTCCCGCGTGCTCAATGATCTCCAGAAGGCCGTCGGCGCAAAGCCTTTCAGCATTCAGAACGCCGGACGCGGCTCCAGCGGCTCACCGGTGGGCGTCAAGAAGCTTCCCGATGCGCGCATGGAGGAACTCCGCGTGGCGTTCTTCACCGAGGAGGGTTGCGTGGAGCTTGGCGATCGCGAGATGCAGCGCCTGCTCGGTGTCCAGTTCCGCAACCGCGAGAACACCATCCGCTCCACGCAATATGCGCTGGAGATGAGCCACCCCGGCTCGCCCGCCCGCGCCATGACGCTGGAGGACACGGGCCGCGCGCGCGACTCGCGCATCATGATTCGCGGCGAACCGCGCAACTTGGGCGACGTTGCCCCGCGCCAGTTCATCCAGATTCTGGCGAAGAACCCCCAACCGTTCAAGGACGGCTCCGGCCGCCTCGAAATGGCCCGCGCCATCGCCACGCGCGACAATCCGCTCACCGCCCGCGTCTGGGTCAACCGCGTGTGGAAAAACCTCTTCGGCGAGGCCATCGTCCGCACGCCGAGCGATTTCGGCGTCCGCTCCGACACCCCCACGCATCCTGAATTGATTGACTGGCTCGCCAGCTACCTCATGGACAACGGCTGGAGCACGAAGAAGCTCATCCGCACGCTGGTGCTGTCCTCCACCTACCAGCAGGACAGCAAGGGCAATAACAAGGCGATGCAGATTGACCCGACCAACCAGCTTCTCTGGCGCATGAACATCCGCCGTCTGACCTTCGAGGAAATCCGCGACACCTTCCTCGCCGTGGGCGGCAACATTGACCTCCGCATGGGTGGCCAGCCGGTCAAGCTCGACGCCAGCGACGACAGCCGCAACCCCGGACGCCGCCAATACAATTTCAACATTGACCTCAAGACCGACCCACGCCGCACCGTCTACGGCATGGTGGATCGCGGCGCGCTGCCGGAAGTCCTCCGCACCTTCGACTTCGCCAACCCCGACATGACCACCGGCGAGCGCATCCTCACCACCGTGCCGCAGCAGGCGCTCTTCATGATGAACAGCCCGTTCGTCGTGGACGAAGTCCGCCGCCTGCTTGCCCGCACGGATTTCCAGGCGCAGAAGACGCCGGAGGAAAAGGTGAAGTTCCTCTATCGCACCGCGTATCAGCGCCCGCCCACGCCGAAGGAGTTGAAGATGTCGCTCGACTACCTCGCCCAGCAGCCGGCGGAGGAGCTTGGCCAGGTGAAAATCAAGGCCGACCCGGAATCCGAGACGCTCGCCGCCGCCACCGGCGGCAAAATGGAGCCGGACGGCAAATCCAGCCGTTCCAGCCGCAGCAGCCGCAGCGGCTCCTCCGAGCAGCGCCGGAGCCTCTCCGCCAAGCCGCTCGACGCCTGGGAGCGCTACACGCAGGTGATTCTGCTCGCCAACGAGTTCATCTTCCTGAACTGATTTTTGTCCCACGGCGGACGGTGAAGGCGCATTCGGCGAAAGCCGGGTGCGCCTTCTTTTTTTCCTCGGACGTTTTCGCCGGACGAAATCGGACGGCGGACGACGCCGCCGCGCCGGCCATGGAGTGCGCGGACTTGTCCGCGCTTTCGGCAGGCGACTTGTCGCCGTCGAGCGAGCGAGACCTTCAAAACGTAGTGGGACAGGCATCTTGCCTGTCCAGTGTGGTAGGCAAACTGGACAGGCTGGAAGCCTGTCCCACTACCTTGCGGTGCTTTTGCGAAGTCTCTTCCTGTTTTGTTCGGCGAGCCGCTGAACGCGGCCCTGCCGGAGCGACCAGTCGCTCCGGCAGCGAAAGCGGCGACCAGTCGCCGCACTCCACAAGGCCCGCCCGCGAATTTGGAACTTGGAACGCCCGCCCGCCGTTGGCATAACTGCGCGCCATGCATGGATTTCACTACTCCGGGAACCAGTTGAAGTGCGAGGGCGTGTCCGTCGCCGCGCTCGCCAAAAAGTTCGGCACGCCGCTCTACGTCTATTCGCAGCGCACGCTGGCGGGCCACTTCCAGAAGCTCGACGCCGCGCTCGCGCCGCTCGACCACCTCATCTGCTTCGCGATGAAGGCGAACTCCAACCTCGCCGTCATGCGCTCGCTTGCCCGGCTCGGCGGCGGCTTCGACGTCGTCAGCGAGGGCGAGCTGCGCCGCGTCGTCGCCGCCGGAGGCGACCCGCGCAAGTGCGTCTTCGCTGGCGTGGGCAAGACCGGGGCGGAGATTGAATTCGCGCTGCGGAAGGGCATCTATTGCTTCAACGTCGAGAGCGAGCCGGAGCTGGCGCGCATCAACAAGGTCGCCGCGCGGCTGAAGAAAATCGCCCCCGTCGCCGTGCGCGTGAACCCCAACGTGGACGCCGGCACGCACGCCAAAATCACCACCGGCACCTACGAGAACAAGTTCGGCATCGCCTTCGAGCAGGTCGCGGGCGTGTATGCCCGCGCCAGCAAACTGAAAAACCTCCGCCTGCGCGGCCTCCAGATGCACATCGGCTCGCAGCTCACGGCGGTGCAGCCGTTCGAGCTGGCGGTAAAAAAAGTCCTGCCGCTCGTCACCAAACTCGCGGCGAAATACAAGTTCGAGTTCTTCAGCATCGGCGGCGGCCTCGGCATCGTCTACAACCCCGCGCTCGCCAGCGGCCCGGCGGCGTGGTGGCAGACTCCGGCGGCGCGCGGCATCCTCACGCCCGCGCTCTACGCCCAGCGCCTCGTGCCGCTCCTGCGTCCTCTCGGCCTGCGGATTCTCATCGAGCCGGGCCGCTTCATCTGCGGCAACGCCGGCCTCCTCGTCACCCGCGTCGAATACGTGAAGCGCACCGGGCGCAAAAACTTCGTCATCGTGGACGCCGCGATGAACGACCTCATCCGCCCGGCCTTCTACGACTCCTACCACGAGATTGTCCCGCTCAAACGTCGTGGTGGAAAAACCGTCTCTTCCGATGTCGTCGGGCCGATTTGCGAGTCGGGTGACTACTTCTGCAAGAACCGCCCGCTGCCGAAGGTCGGCGAGGGCGACCACCTCGCGCTCTTGAGCGCGGGTGCCTACGGCTCGGTGATGGGGTCGAACTACAACAGCCGTCCGCTCGCGGCGGAAGTGCTGGTGAACGGCCGCCAGTCCGCCCTCGTGCGCGCCCGCCAGCCCGTCGAGGACATCTGGGCCAACGAAAAAATCCCTGCGTGGCTTTGACCGGGCCTGCGCGGGATTGATCGTTCCACCCGTGGGAATGTCATTTCTCCTATTCTTTTAGCAGGCTTTTGAAAAACTCAAAAAAGTTTTGAGTGAATGTGGCTGTGGCTGGTCAGAGAAGGATGCGTGGCATCATCAAATCCCAACCCGAACTGGTCTGCCTGATTTCCCCCGAAAGCGTCGTGCCGGCGGCGC
>JACRJY010000007.1 GCA_016235585.1 Verrucomicrobiota bacterium
GCCGATTTCCAAATCGGCCTTATGCCGCTTTGCCACCTCGCCGAATCGGAGTTCGGCGCTCCGGGGATTGCCTAGGCGGAGGGCGGTGTGCTTCACTTCCAACACGCCGATTTGGAAATCGGCGCTCCGATGAACCGGCCACCACTCACGAAGCGGCAATACCTGCGCGAGCTGGTTTACGAGAAGAACAAGTGGGATGAACCGCTGTCCGACGCCGACAAGGCCAATGGCTTCCTCGGCTGGCACGAGCGCGGTTATCTGCCGCACTGCGACAAGCCCGGCCTCGTGCAACTCGTCACGCTTCGCCTCGTGGATTCACTGCCCGCCTCCCGTCGCGGCGAATGGGAACACTTGCTCAAGATTGAAGACGCCCGTGAGCGACGGACGGAACTGGAATCCTACCTCGACCGCGGTATCGGCGAATGCTGACTCCGCGACCCGCGCATCGCGGTCTGCGTGGAAGAGGCGATGAAGTATCATCACGGCGAGCGTTACGAATTGTTGGCGTGGTGCGTGATGCCAAATCACGTCCATGTGCTCGTCCACGTCTGGGACTGGCCGCTGTGGAAACTCATCGCCAGTTGGAAGCGATTCTCGGCAACGCGAGCGTTGCGGTTGCTTGAATCGGAAGGTCGGTTCGGAGACCGGCGCTCCGGTCTGGAGCGCCGATTTCCAAATCGGCACGAGGAAGATGCTAAAACTGCGGATGACGCCGAGCCGAATCGGAGTTCGGCGCTCCGGGCGTTCTGGCAGCGCGAGTATTGGGACACGTTCATGCGGAGCACGGAGCAGGAGAAGACAGCCATCCGTTACGTCGAGAGCAATCCGGTGAAGGTGAAGCTGTGTCGGACAGCAGAGGAATGGCCCTTCAGCAGCACACGGTTTCGTGACCAGTATCGGCGGCTGGTCTTGCCAGCGAAGATGTAGCTATCGGAGCGCCGAGCATTGCTCGGCATTGGATCGCGCTTGCGGGTTTGTGCCGAGCAATGCCCGGCGCTCCGTTCGCTGGTCGCGTCCGCTCACGCTCAAGGAGTGTGCCCTCGGCTTCGCCAGCTCGTCGCACCGTTCAACCGGCGTTTCCACCATCCATTCGCTCGGAAATATTTGAGTGAGAAGTTCCCGCTGGAGTTCCTTCCGTTCCTGCCCTGGGCGCTTGCCGGGGCGGGGCGTGAACCTCAAAGCCGTTCGCTCACTTGGTTTTCATTCGTGGCTGCCCTACACTTCTGCGCGTGCCGATTGACATCAAATCCCTCACACGCGACGAGCTGGCCGCCCATTTGCAGAAGTGGGGCCAGCCCGCGTATCGCACCGACCAGGTGCTCGACTGGCTTTACCGCCGCCGGGCCGCGAGTTGGGACGCGATGTCGAATCTTCCCAAGGCGCTGCGGGAAAAATTGCGCGGGCACTTCACGCTGCAAACGCTCGAACTCGCCCGCAAGCAGGGTTCGTCCGACACGACGCAGAAGTTCCTGTGGAAGCTCGCCGACGGCGCGCTCATCGAGAGCGTGCTGATTCCCGCCAATCCCGCGCTCTACGGCGAGGCGAGCGACCGCCACACGCTCTGCATCTCCACGCAGGTCGGCTGCGCCTACGGCTGCAAGTTCTGCGCGAGCGGCCTCGACGGCTGGAAGCGCAACCTGCGCCCGGAGGAAATCGTGGAGCAGGTGATCGCGGTGGAGCGGTGGAGCAGCGCCGATGAAAATGAGAAAAGGAGAAAAGGAGCGGAGGAGAACTTCCCTCTTCCCTCTGTCCCCCTTTCTCCCCCTCGAGCGGAACCCCCCGGAGGCAGCGAGCGTTTGATAAATAATATTGTCGTGATGGGCATGGGCGAGCCGCTGGCGAACTATGAGAACTTGCTCGCGGCGCTGCGCCTGCTGAACGCGCCGTGGGGCGGCGGCATCGGTGCGCGGAAGATCACGGTGTCCACCAGCGGCCTCGCGCCGCAGATTCGCAAGCTGGCCGACGAGCCGGAGCAGTTCCGCCTCGCCATTTCGCTGCACGGCGCGACGGACGAGGTGCGCGCGACGATCATGCCGGTGAACAAGAAGTATCCGCTCAAGGAACTGACCGCCGCGCTGGATTATTACCTGTCGAAGCACGGGCGGATGATCACGTTTGAATACATCCTCATCGCCGGGGTGAACGACCGGCTGGACCAAATCCGCCCGCTGGCCGCGCTCGCCCGCCGTCTGCATGCGAAGGTGAACCTGATTCCCTACAACAAGGTCGAGGGACTGCCGTGGGCGCGCCCGGAGGAGAAGGAATGCGAAGCCTTCCTCAAGGCGCTGGAAAACGAGGACGTGACCGCCACGTTGCGTCGCGAGAAAGGGCATGACATTGACGCGGCGTGCGGGCAGTTGCGGCTGAAAACAGAGCGTGAACTGGCAGCGGCGGTGTGATACAAGGTTTCCCGTGAGCAAGAAACGCAACTCGCCAACCCTGCCGGTGCGCGCCGCACGGATGCTGCGCCGGCTGCGTCCCGTGCGCGGATTGAGCGTGGAGGAAAAATCCGTGTATGCGCTCGGGCTGGCGGCAACCCCGGAGGAACGATGGGAACTCATGGAAAACTTCGTCCGGTCAGCCGGTTTCTGGCGGCCCTTGAAGAAGAAAACATCCGCTTCATGTTGATTGGCATGTCGGCGGCGATTGTCCAGGGAGTGATGGAGTCAACTCTGGACGTTGACCTCTGGATTGACCTGCCGTCCCGGCAATATATGCGGCTGCAGAACATCGCCCGCCGGCAAAACGGAGCGATGGGTGCGCCCACCGTCGCCTATGTGGCCGACGGCACCCCGGTAAATTTTGTTTTCTCGGTGGACGGACTCGGGCCTTTTGCCAAGGAGTTCCGCCATACCCGGCGGCTGCCGTTCCAAGGGCTGAAGATACCGGTGTTGAAGCTGGAGCGAATTCTGAAAAGCAAGGAGGCTATTCGCCGGGACAAGGATTTGCCGCACATCATTCACATTACGAACCTGCTCAAGTGCCGCCGCACAAAGTCCAAGCCGGCCAAAGCCGCACCGCGCGCAGCTTCCCGGATGAAACGCAAGCCCGTATCTGCCAACCGTCGGCGGGCCTGAATGTTTCAATAAACCGTGTTCCATCCGTGTTCCATCCGTGGCTATAGTGAATTCACAATGATTGCGTTGCTCGATTACGATTCCGGCAACCTCCGCAGCGTCCACAAGGCGCTCGTGAAGGTCGGCGCGGACGTGCGCGTGTGCCGCCGCCCGGACGAGATGGCCGGCGCGCGCGCCGTGGTGCTGCCCGGCGTGGGTGCGTTCGACGACTGCCTGAACGCGATGCGGAAACAGGAATTGCTCGCCGCCGTCAAGGAGTTCATCCGCACCGGCAAGCCGTTCCTCGGCATCTGCGTGGGCTACCAGGCGCTCTTCGAGAAGAGCGAGGAGTTCAACAGTTGCGCGGCGGGCCTCGGCGTCTTCGGCGGCAAGGTCGTGCGCTTCGCGGAAAAGCCCGGGCTGAAGATTCCGCAGATCGGCTGGAACCAGCTTGAAGTCACGCGGCCCGACTGTCCGCTCTATCGCGGTATTCCCAGCGGCAGCTACGTGTATTTCGTGCACAGCTTTTTCCCACAGCCGGTGGACGCCAGCATCATCGCCACGCGCACGAACTACGGCGCTCTCTTCGCGTCGTCAGTGTGGCGTGACAATGTGTTCGCCACGCAGTTCCACCCGGAGAAGAGCCAGGACGTGGGGCTGCGGCTGCTGAAGAATTTTGTGGAATTCGCAAAGTGACTTGTGCCGGGGTGCCCGGCCTGTTATTTTTCGGGCGCAGTGTTGAAAAACTTAAACTGAAAACTTATGCCCCACGAACTACCCCCCCTCCCTTACGCGCATGACGCGCTCGAACCCCACGTTGACAAGGCCACGATGGAAATCCACCACGGCCGCCATCACAAGGCCTACGTGGACAATCTCAACAAAGCCCTCGCCGGCTCGCCCGTCGAGTCGCAGTCGCTCGACCAGCTCGTGCGCGGCATCGCCAGCGTGCCGGAAAACATCCGCGGCCCCGTGCGCAACAACGGCGGCGGCCACTGGAACCATTCCTTCTTCTGGAAGCTCATGGCCCCGCAGGCCGGCGGCGCTCCGGGCGGCGACCTCGCGGCGGCCATCAACCCCGCGTTCGGCTCGTTCGCGGATTTTCAGGCGAAGTTCGAGGCCGGCGGCGTGGGCCGCTTTGGCTCCGGCTGGGTTTGGCTCGTCGTCAACGGCGGCAAGCTGGAAATCTGCTCCACCGCCAACCAGGACAATCCGCTCATGGGCAAGGCCGTGGCTGGCTGCGAAGGCACGCCCATCCTCGGCTGCGATGTCTGGGAGCACGCCTACTATCTCAAATACCAGAACAAGCGCGCCGACTACTTGAAGGCGTTCTGGAACGTGGTGAACTGGGCCGAGGTCGCGAAAGCCTACGCGGCGGCGAAGTAAGATAGCGGTCAGCAAACAGCTTCTAGCATTCAAGCGCGCGTCGGCGGAAGCTGGCGCGCGTTTTTTTGTTTTA
>JACRJY010000008.1 GCA_016235585.1 Verrucomicrobiota bacterium
CGCCTCTTGGTTCGAGACGCGAGATTCCGCACTCCCTCTCCCTTGGGGAGAGGGCTGGGGTGAGGGGAAAGCGGCCTCACTCATTTCCAGGAGGCCCGAAAGCCTTCCCGCCATCACCTCCACGCCCACGAGCAGCTTGCGATAGGTCAGTTCCTGCAACGTCGCGTCCTCAAGCGCGATGTGGCCGGGCCGGTGCTGCGCGGCGTGGACGACCGCATCGAGGAGGTTCGCCGGGCCGAGCTGCATTTCCGTCTCAAACTGCTGGTTCACCATCAGGTCGCGCAGCCAGCCGGTGAGCTGCGCGCGGGCCTGCGTGGTGCCGACGTGCTCCAGCTTCGGCGGCGTGAGCGCGGCGCTGAAGTGCGCGCTGACCGGCGTGAACAATCTTTTCCAGCCCGGATGCGGCGAGAACGGCACTCGCGCCGCGCCGCGCAGATAACAGGTGATGATTTTCGCGTGCGTCTTGAAAATCAAAAAGCCCGTGCCGTCGAAAAGCTTCATTAGCGTGCCGGTGCGCGAGAGCCGGCCCTCGGCAAAGAGCACGAGCTTGCCGCCGCCTTGCAGGTATTCCGCCATGCGCTTCACGGCGTAGGGCGACGCGGGATCCACGGGAAACGTGTGGCGGTTGATCATCAGCGCGCGGTGCAGCCAGCTCGTCTGCGCCGTGGTGCTGGAGGTGACGAACCGCCAGTCGTCATCCATGCACACGAGCAGAAACATCCAGTCAATCCACGACGCGTGGTTGGGGATGAGCAGCACCGGGCCGGACGTCCGCAGCACTTCGGCGTTGTAGGCGCGGAAGCGGAAGAAGAACCGGAGGAGGAAATGGAAGAAGGACTTCATAGTTTGGAGATTTTTGGTTTTCCCGATCTATGACGGCTTTGTTGACCCGGCGTTCTGCGGAATCTTCAACCATGCTACCACCAGCGTCACCACCACGGCGAGGCCGAGGAAGACTTGCGACGCGCTCAAGTGCGCCTTCACGCTGGCGAAGCAGAACAGCCCGGCGAAAATCATCCCGACGTTGTCGCAGAAATTCTGCACCGCGATGGTCTTGCCGAGCTTGTGCGGGTCGGACTCGGCCTGAAGCGCGGCGTTGAGCGGGATGAGGAACAGCCCCGCCGCCACGCCGGTCACGATGAGCAGCACGACGACCGGCACGACGAGGTGCAGCGGGCCAAGCGTCACGACGGGCGCGCGCCAGAACGCCAGCGGCTCGACGGTGAACACCAGCACGAGCATCACCGCCAGCGCGAAGCCGTAGCCGCGCGTGCGCCGCAGGTCGCCGACGGCGTGGAGCTGCCCGGCCATGACGCTCCCCGCCATCACGCCGACGCTCAACCACAGGCCGAGCAGCGCGATTTGCGTGTTGTCCGGCAGCTTGAGCACGTCGAGGCCCCACGGCTGGAAGTTGATTTTCATCGCCGCGCCGCAGACCCAGAAGAGCGCCGTGCCGATGAGCACTTTCCCCAAGCGCGGCGCGGTGAGAAGCGCGCGGAAGTGCGAGAAGAATTCCCCGACGCTCGCGGCGAAGCGGGTTTCGGGATTCGCCGGCGACGGAGTCATCAACGCGTTCAATCCATACGACGACGCGAAGATGCCGAGCAGGACGAGGTAGCATTGCCCGACCGGCAGCCGGTCCACGATGACCGAGCCGACGATGTTTCCGGTGAGGATGGCGACGAGCGTGAGCAGCTCGACGGTGCCGTTGGCCTTGACGAGCCGTTCGCGCGGGAGGATTTCCGGCAGGATGCCGTATTTGGCCGGGCCGTAAACCGTCGAGCCAATGCCGACGATGAAGTAGCCGACGCCCTGCCACGTGTAGCCGAACCAAATGCTGCACGCGCAGACGCCCGTGCCGAGAAGCTTGAGCAGGTTGCCGCGCCGCAGCCAGGTGGTCTTGGCGTAACGGTCGTTCAAAAAGCCCGCCAGCGGCGCGAGCAGCACGTAGGGCACAAACAGCAGGCTCGTGTAAATCGTGCCCGCCGTCCGCAGCTCGTCGGAGGTGATGCGCCCGGCCTTTTGCAGCAGCGTCAACTGGCCGACGATGACGGCGAGAATGGCGTTGTCGCCAAACGCGCCGAGGAACTGGCTGGCGAGCAGGAGGAAATAATTTCGGTTTGGTTTCACAGGTGCCTTGCCCCAAACCGCCTCGGCGGCGCAGCCTTATTTCTTCTTCGCCGGCGCGGCGGTCTTGCCAGGCGGGAGGAAAAAGCGGTTGCCGCTGGCCTGCACTTTGCGGCGGAAGATTTTGTCGCCGCAGGTCACATACATGAACTCCATGTGCGGCCCGGCGAAGCCCACGCTGGTCATGCCCTTGTCACCGGGGTTCGGCAGCACGCCGCTCATGCGGCCCGTGGGATCGAACACCTGCACACCGAGATGGGACGAAACGTAGTAGCGGCCCTGCGTGTCGCTCGTCATGCCGTCGCCGCCGGATGCGGTTTTGTAAATCGGCGTGCGTCCGTCGGCGCTTTTCGCATCAATGTCCACCGGCGTCCGCATCGTCATGTAGGGCGCACCGGCGGAGAGCGAGCCATCCGCCTCCACGCGAAAGGCCCACGTGAACTGCCCGCGCACGTCGGACACCGCGAGCGTGCCCTGGTCGGGCGAGAGCGTGATGCCGTTGGGCGCGTTGATGATTTTCGGGTCGTAAGGCGCGGGCGCGGCTTTCTTCTTGCCGCCGGTGTCGGCGGGCGGTGCAGGCACTGGCGCGGCATACACGGCCTTCTTCTCGCCGGTCTTCGCGTTCACAAACGTCACCTGCTTCTTGCCGGTCTCGGTGATGTAAATATGACCCTTGGCGGAAACCACGAGATCGTTCGGCTGCACGTCCTCGGCGATGACGGTCTTCTTGCCGCTCGGAATGTCGAAGGCGACAAGCTGCTTGTCCTTGCCGACGCACGCGTAAAGCCGCCCGTCCGGGCCGAACTTCAGGCCGCTCGCCGACGTGCCCTCGATGAGCTTCGATTTCATGCCGGCGGACGTGATTTTCCAGATGACGGGCGGCGTGGAGCGCATCTCGCAGAAGTAGAAGTTGCCCTGCGCGTCGGCGGTCGGGCCGTCGGGGAACTGCACATTGTCCACGGCGAGTTTCCAGTCCTCACCGTCAATGAGCAGCATCGAGAGCGCCATGTCCTGGGCCGGCGCGGATAAAATGCCGACGGCGCACGCGAGGAGGGAAAGGAGTTTCTTCATGGACGGTGTTTGTAATGGATTCACCGGCCTCCGGCAACTTCAAAGAAATCTCATGGCGCCCCAGTTTACCCTCGCTGCGCCACCTGTGGAGCCGACCGGAAAGAGATGCCAGCGATTTCAGCGGACGAGGTTGCGACAATTTTCTTGGTCGGCGCGCGGGCGCGGCCTAGCATCGGTGCATGGTTCATGTCGGCATTGGCTATGATGTTCACCCGCTGGTGACGGGGCGGAAGCTCGTCCTTGGCGGTGTGGAGATTCCGCACACAAAGGGGCTGGACGGCCATTCGGATGCGGATGCGCTGATGCACGCGATCTGTGACGCGGTGCTGGGCGCGATTGGAGAAGCGGACATCGGAAAATTTTTTCCCAACACCGACCCGCGCTGGAAGAACGCGCCCAGTAAAATTTTTCTGGAAGAGGCCGCGCGGCAGGTGGCGTTCCGCAAGGGCCGCATCGTGAACGTGGACGCCACCATCATCGCGCAACAGCCGAAGGTCATGCCGCACGCCGCCGAGATGAAAGTCCGCATCGCCGCCGCGCTGGGATTGACGCCGCCGCGCGTGGGCATCAAGGCCACGACGAACGAACACCTCGGCTTCATCGGACGCGAGGAGGGCATTGCTGCGATGGCCGTGGCGTGCGTGGATTTGCCGGAGGAACAACATGGCCAAGGCTGAAATCGGCTGGGTGCGCAAAGACGCCGACGGCACGAAGATGGACGTGTATGCCCATCACTTCGGCGGCCAGTGGATTTTCTACGAGCGCGCGAAGCGCTACGACCAGTGGCAGGAAATTTCCCGTCCACTCCTTGAAGACTGGCTCTCGCTGCTCGACGCGGTGGAGCGGAAAATCCAGCGCCGCCAGTTGCGCCCGGAGGAGGAGTTGCGCGTCCGCAACCGAATCCGCGAGGAATATCCCGAAGCGGAGATTTGAGATGCGCGCCGCGCCGTTAATCCTCATCACCCCGTCCGTGCAGCGGCGCGGCGTGGAGATGGCCGACAACTCCATCAGCCTCTCCAACCGTTACGCCGGGGCCGTCGCGGCGGCGGGCGGACTGCCGCTCATCCTGCCGTGCGAGACTTCGGCGGAGTTCATCGCCGAGGCCGTGCGCCGCGCCGACGGCGTGATGCTCACGGGCGGCGAGGATTTGCAGCCGGAGCTGTTCACGAAAAAGCTTCCCAAAAAACTGGCGGCCACCGTGCGCGCCCTCGAGCCGGAGCGGGACTTGCTGGAGTTGCAGTTGATTGACGAGTTGTTCCGCCAGCGCAAGCCGCTGCTGGCAATCTGCCGCGGACACCAAGTGCTGAACGTGGCGCTCGGCGGCACGCTGATCGTGGACATCGCGCAGCAGGTGCCAAATGCGCTGAACCACCGCCAGATGGACAGGAGATATGACCCGGTGCATGAAGTGCGGTTGACGCCCGGCACCGGCTTTGCAATGCTCATGGGCGAACCAACGCTCGGAGTGAACAGCACGCATCATCAAGCCCTCGGACGCCTGGCGAAACCGCTGCGCGCCACGGCGTTCAGCCCCGACGGCATCGTCGAGGCGGCGGAACTGCGGGACGCGCGGCAACTGCCGTTCCTGCAGTCGGTGCAGTTTCATCCGGAGCGGCTGTGGGAGCGTTACCCCGTCTTTCAAAAGCTGTTTCGCGGCTTTGTCCGCGCCTGCGCCCGCCGCGGCGCCTTCTGATTATGAGCACACAAATCCTGGTGGTGGACGACGAGCCGGGCATCCGCTCGATGCTCGAAAAAATCCTGGCAAAGGCCGGCTATGCGGTGAGCGAGGCCGACAGCGGCGCGGCGCTCAAGAACCTGCTCGGCTCCGCGCCGCCCGACCTCGTGCTGCTCGACCTCAAGCTGCCCGACGCCAGCGGCCTCGATCTGCTGGACTTGATGAAACAGCAGTGGCCCGAGACGGAAGTCGTGGTGCTCACCGGCTTCGCCACCATCGAGTCCGCCGTGCTGGCCATCAAGAAGGGCGCGTATGATTTTCTGGCCAAGCCCTTCGACCACCAGGGGCTGCTGCAATGCCTGCACCGCGCCATGGAGCGGCGGCGGCTGCGCCAGGAAACCAGCGCGCTGCGCCAGGCGCTCTCCGGCATGAGTGGCGGCGTGCCGCATGTCTTCGAGAGCACGGCCATGCGGAAAATCCTGCGCCTCGTCGAGCGCATCGCCCCCAGCGACGTGCCGGTGCTGATCACCGGCGAAAGCGGCGTGGGCAAGGAAATCGTCGCCGATCTGCTGCACGCCTTAAGCCCGCGCGCCAAGGCCCCGTTCATCAAGGCCAACAGCGCCCTGCTCCCGCCCGAAGTCATCGAGAGCGATTTCGCCACCCTGCCGCGCTCCCGCGAGTCCTCGAAAAGCCGCGGCGTCTTCCACCAGGCCGAGGGCGGCACGCTGCTGCTGGATGAAATCGCCGAGATGCCGCCGGAGACGCAGAGCATGCTGCTCCGTGTGCTGCAGGAAAAGGAGGCCCGCCCTTCCTTCGGCGCGGTGCCGGTGCGCACGCACTGCCGCGTCGTCGCCACCACAAACCGCAAAGTGGACGAGGCAATCCAGACCGGCAAGCTCCGCAAGGATCTGTTCTTCCGCGTCAGCGCCGTCACCATCGAGGTGCCGCCACTGCGCGACCGCCGGGAGGACATTCTCCCGCTGGCCGGCGCCTTTCTCAAACGCTACGCCGCGCAGTCCGGGCGGGCCGTCGAGGGCTTCACCCCCACGGCCACCGAGGCGCTGCGGAATTTCGACTGGCCGGGCAACGTCCGCCAGCTTCAGAATCAGGTGCAGCGCGCCGTGCTCACCTGCGAAGGCTCCCAGCTCGACACCGCCGATCTCCTGACCAACATCGAGGAAGTCCCGGCGGCCAAGGCCAACTTGAGCCTGATGGAGGGCGTGGAGCGCAACATGATCGTGCAGGTGCTCCGCGAAACCGGCGGCAACAAGCTCAAGGCCGCCCAGCGCCTGGGCATTGGAAGACAGACGCTCTACAACAAAATCAAGAGCTACGAGATCGAGACCTGACCGCACGTTCCAGCGGCCCGCGCAGATGGCCGTTGCTCACGAGAATCGCGCACGTGTGCTCGCCCGGCAGCGCCTGATAACGGTAGTCGCCGCCCGCACACTCGACAATCAAGCCGCCCGCCGCCACGTCCCACAGCCGCACGCCGTATTCCTGATAGGCGTCGAGCCGCCCGGCGGCCACCCACGTCATCGAGAGCGCCGCCGCACCGAGCAGGCGGATTTTGCGGACGCGCGGCACGAGCGCGTTGAAGATCGGGAGCATCTTGTTCAGCGTCGTCGTGTATTTCGCGAAGCCGAGCGCGACAATCGCCTCGCGCAAATGACGGCGGTTACTCACGTGAATTTTCCTCCCGTTCAACCGCGCCGGCTGCCCGCGCACCGCCGTCCACAGCTCATCGAGAAACGGATCGTAGACCACGCCGAGAATGGTGTCGTAGTCCTGCGTGGAACCCCGCCGCTGACCGCTGGCCGCTGACCGCTGACCGCTGATTTGCAGCGCGATGGAAACGCACGCGTGCGGGATGCCGTAGGTGAAGTTCACCGTGCCATCAATCGGATCCACCACCCAGCGCGCGGGCGCGTTGGTGTCGCCCAGCACCCCCTCCTCGCCAAGAATCGGCAGCGCCGGAAACGCCGCGCGCAGCGTCCGCTCGATGAGCTTCTGGCAGCGCACGTCCAGCTCCAGCTTGATGTCATGCTGCGTGGCCTCGTTGACGATCTTGGCGGAGCCGAGGTGGCGGCGCATCAGCGCGCCCGCCGCGCGCGCGGCCTTCACGGCGACTGCAAAGGCGCGGCGGGTTTCGGAAGCGTTCATGAAATTTTCAACGAAGCGAACGGCGTTCAGCTTTGGCTCAGCGTGTCCAGCGCAGACTGCGTGTGCGCAGCCTTGGCCTGCCAGTCGGCGAGGCGCTGGCGGTGCTCGGCGAGAACTTCCGGTGGCACCTTGTTCACAAAGCTCGGATTGGTGAGCTTCTGCTCGACCTTCGAGATTTCGGCTTTTTCTTCCGCCAATTTCTTCATGAGCCGGGTCTTTTCCGCCTCCACGTCAACGAGGCCGTCGAGCGGCAGATAAAGTTCGCCGAGCGACGCGTGCCGCGCGCAAGGCGTGCCCTTGGGCGGCGCAAAGCTGGGGTTCACCTCGAACGGCTCCGCGTTGAGCAGGATGCGGTAGATGTCGAGCACATACGGCACCATGTCGCGCGCGGGCTTGAAGACGAAGCGCACCTTTTTGTTCGCCGCGATGTTGAACTCCCGGCGCAAGTTGCGGCCCAGCCCGATGAATTCCTGGTTCGTCTCGATGCGCTCCAGGTAGCATTCATCAATCCCGTAGTTGTCCATGAAGTCGCGCCCCAGCGGCTTGGGCCAGCGCGCGTTCATGATCGTCACGCCGCCCTGGTCGGCGGGCAGTTCCTGGTTGAAACCCATCCCGTGCCACAGCTCCTCGGTGATGAACGGCAGGAACGGATGGAACAGCCGCAGCGTGTGCGACAGCACGAAGTCCATCACCGCCAGCGCGCTGCGCTTCATCCCGTCGTGCTTGCCGGCGAGGATGGCCTTGGCGAACTCCAGATACCAGTCGCAGTATTCGCTCCAGAAAAAACGGTAAAGCGTCTGCACGGCGGCGCTGAAGTTGTATTCCGCCAGCGCGCCGGTGATTTCGCGGATGGCCGTGTCGAGCCGGAGGAGAATCCATTTGTCCTCGGCGGACATGAAGCGGTAGTCCAGTTCGTCTTCACTGACAAAAACCATCGCCTCGGCGGATGCGGAGTTCTGAATGGCAGCTTGGTTCAACTGCTCGCCCATCATCTGGCGGAAACGGCAGGCGTTCCAGAGCTTGTTGCAGAAGTTGCGGCCCAGCTCCACGTCCTTCTCGTCGAAGAGCACGTCCTGGCCGAGCGGCGCGCTGCGCATGGTGCCGAAGCGCAGGGCGTCCGCGCCGTATTGGCTGATGAGCACAAGCGGGTCGGGGGAATTGCCGAGGGTCTTGGACATCTTGCGGCCCTGCTTGTCGCGGATGATGCCGGTGAAATAGACGTTCTTGAACGGCAGCTCGCCCATGTATTCGTAGCCCGCCATGATCATGCGGGCGACCCAGAAGAAGATGATGTCCGGCCCGGTGACGAGGTCGGTGGTCGGATAGAACTTCTTCAACGTCTCGGTGTTCTCCGGCCAGCCCATCGTGGCAAACGGCCAGAGCCAGGAACTGAACCATGTGTCGAGGACGTCGGGGTCGCGAGCCAATTTGAAATCGTCGCTCTCAAGCAGCTTGCCTTGCTCTTCGTCATAGTTGCCACAGACAACTACGTCGAACTTGTCTCCAGCAATGGTCTCGTAGTTCTCCCTGAATTTCTCCTCGGGGAACTCCTTGCCGTCTGACAACCGGATGACCTTGATGTCTTCTGGAGGAAAATCCAACGAGACTAGGGCCGACAGGCTTGCGGCGTCTTTGGCGCTGGTTTCACTAGCTCTCCACACCGGAATCTGATGCCCCCACCAAAGCTGGCGGCTGATGCACCAGTCCTGGATGTTCGTCAGCCAGTGGTCATACACCTTCGCCCAGCGGTCGGGATGAAACCGCATCTTGGGGAGCGCGGGCGTCCCGCCCGCACCGGTCAGCGTCTCGCTGACCGGAATCCCCGCGCGCGCAGATGATTCCGGCGAGACGCCGAAATCGGCGACCGGGACGGTCGCGCTCCCCGGCTGCACCACACATAACCGGGCCTGCTCCACACTCGGATACTTGAGGAACCATTGCTCGCTCAAACGCGGCTCGATGGGCACGTCCGCGCGCTGGCTGAAGCCCACGTTGTTCTCGTAGGGCTTCGCTTCCACCAACGCACCAAGTTCCGTCAGCTTTTCCTCCGCCACCTTGCGCGCCTTGAACCGCTCCAACCCGCGTAGGTCCGCGCCGGCGAGGTCGTTCATCGTGCCGTCCGCGTTCATGATGTCCACGATGGGCAGCTTGTGGCGCTGGCCGATGTCGAAGTCCGCCTTGTCGTGGGCGGGCGTCACCTTGAGCACGCCGGTGCCGAATTCAAAGTCCACATGCTCGTCGCCGATGATCGGGATGAGCTTCTGCTCGCGCGGCAACTGGATGGGCAGGGGACGAATGATGTGCTTGCCGATGAGCGACGCGTAACGCGGGTCCTTCGGGTTCACGGCCACCGCGGTGTCGCCGGGGATGGTTTCCAGGCGCGTCGTGGCGATGGTGAGCCAGGTATCGGTGAGGCGGATTTCCGTAGTGGGGCAGGCATCTTGCCTGCCCAGTGGGGCTGACGAATTGGATGACCCACCGGACAGGCTGGAAGCCTGTCCCACTACTTCGGCCACCTGCACCTTGAAGTGATACATGAAACCCTTCTGCGGTTTCATTTCCACTTCCTCGTCGGAGAGCGCGGTCTGCGAGACGGGACACCAGTTCACCATGCGCTTGCCGCGGTAGATGAGGCCCTTCTTGTAAAGCTCGACAAAGACCTTTTGCACGCAGCGCGAATACTCCGGGTCCATCGTGAACCGTTCGCGGGTCCAGTCGCAGGAGCAGCCGAGTTTCTTGAGCTGGTTGATGATGATTCCGCCGTGCTTGTCCTTCCATTGCCAGACGCGCTTGAGAAATTCCTCGCGGCCAAGGTCGTATTTGGTTTTGCGTTCCTCTTTCTTCAACGCCTTCTCCACCTGCATCTGCGTGGCGATGCCCGCGTGGTCGGTGCCGGGAAGCCAGAGGACTTCCTTGCCGTCCATGCGCGCCTTGCGGCTGAGGATGTCCTGGATAGTGTTGTTGAGGACGTGCCCCATGTGGAGCATGCCGGTGACGTTCGGCGGCGGGATGACGATGGAGTAGGCCGGGCGTGTCTCGGACACGCGCGCGGGATCAGCGGTGAAGCAGCCCTGCTTCACCCAGAAGTCATACCATTTGTCCTCCACGGACTGCGGTTCGTAGGCTTTGGGAATTTCGGTCATGAGAAGACTGCCCGCTAATCACGCGAAAAGACGCGAATGAAAAAATTCCTTTCGCGTGTTTCGCGTGTTTCGCGGGCCAAAAATCATTTCTTGAGCAGGGCGAACTCCATGCTGTCCACCAGCGCCTGGAGGCTCGCCTCGATGATGTTCTCGCTCACGCCCACGGTGCCCCACTCGCGTTTGCCGTCGGTGGAGGTGATGAGCACGCGGGTCTTGGCGGCGGTGCCGGCCACGCCGTCCAGGATGCGGACTTTGTAATCAGTGAGCGTCACTTTCTTGAGCTGCGGGAAGGACTTCGCCAGTGCCCGCCGGAGCGCGCCGTCGAGCGCGTTCACGGGGCCATCGCCCTCGGCGACTTCGTGGTGAACTTCCTTGCCGACGCGCACTTTGACCGTGGCTTCGTTGGACGAGGACTTCCGATTGCCCCGCATGGAAACGTGGTAATCGTCCACGGTGAAGAGCAGTTCGGGGTTGTGGTCGAGGATGCCGCGGATGAGCAGTGCGAGCGACGCCTCGGCGGCCTCGAACTCGTAGCCGCCGTGCTCCAGCTCCTTCACTTTCGCCGTGATTTCGCGGGTTTCAGGCGCGTCAGGCGCGAGCTTGAAACCCAGTTCCCGCGCCTTGAGCAGGATGTTCGTGCGGCCCGACATGTCGCTCACGAGCACGCGCCGGAAATTGCCGACTGCCTCCGGGTTGATGTGCTCGTAGCTGCGCGCCACGCGCTCGATGGCGTGGACGTGCATCCCGCCCTTGTGCGCGAAGGCCGTCTGGCCCACCCACGGCGCGCGCACGTCATGGCGCACGTTGGCGATCTCGTTCACGAACTCGGAAAGCTCCTTGAGCTTCGACAGTGACTTCGGCGGCAGGCAGCGCCGGCCCATTTTCAATTCCAGCGTCGGAATCACGCTGATGAGATTGCAGTTGCCCGTGCGCTCGCCATAGCCGTTGATCGTTCCTTGAACCTGCGTCGCGCCGGCGTCAATGGCGGCGATGGCATTGGCGACGCCAAACCCGCAGTCGTTGTGCGTGTGAATGCCGATAGGGCAGTTCAGCTTCGACTTTGCCAGCGCGGTGACGGCGGCGATTTCCTTCGGCAGCCGCCCGCCGTTCGTGTCGCACAGCACGATGCGATCCGCGCCCGCCTTCTCCGCCGCCTGCCAAGTGGCAAGGGCGTATTCCGGCTCCTCCGTGTAACCGTCAAAAGCGTGCTCGGCGTCGTAGATGACCGTCTTGCCATGGTCTTTGAGGTAGCGGATCGTATCGCCGATCATGGCGAGGTTTTCATCCGGCCTGGCGCGCAAGACTTCCGTGACGTGCAGCAGCCACGTCTTGCCCACGATGGTGACCACGGGCGTCTTTGCCTCCAAAATCAGCCGCATGAGTTCGTCCTGCTCTACCGGCACGCCCTTGCGCCGCGTCATGCTGAAGGCGGCGATCTGCGCATTCCTCCACCTGCGCCGCGCTGCCTGCCGGAAGAACTCCATGTCCTTCGGATTGCTGCCGGGCCAGCCGCCCTCGATGAGATGAATCCCGAACGCGTCGAGCCGCTCGGCGATGCGGAGCTTGTCCACCGCCGAGAAATTGATGCCCTCGCCCTGCGCGCCGTCGCGCAGGGTCGTATCATAGAGTTCGACTGCTGGTTTCATCACATCCCGCTTTGGCGGGACGGCATTTCTACGCGAACACGCGGCGTGTTGCAAATCTCAAAAACCGGGGTGCGGGGCGTCCGCTGAAGCCGGGAGAAATGGGAAGGAACAAGAATGGGCGCGGCCACAACGCTGTTTCAATCCGTGGCTGGTTTTGCTTCCGCTGCGCGCGCCCGCAGGAATTCCAGCGCGACCCGCGCGGCTTCGGTTTCCGCGTCCTTCTTGCTCTTGCCGCGCCCGCGCCCGATCTCCACGCCGCGCTGCAGCACCGTGCACTCAAAGTCACGGTTGTGATCCGGCCCGGTCGAGGATTCGAGGCGGTATTGCGGCGCCTCGGTGTTGCGCGCCTGGAGCAGCTCCTGCAATTCGCCCTTGGGGTTTTCCACGCCCATGAGCTGCCCGGCCGTGCCGAAACCGCCGTCGAACAAACGCAGCACCACCGTCCGCGCCGCGTCGAATCCGCCGTCAAGAAACACCGCGCCCATCAGCGCCTCGAAGGCGTCGGCGAGATTGGAGGGCCGGGCGCGTCCGCCGGTGGTTTCCTCGCCGCGGCTCAAGATCAGATGTTCGCCGAGGCCGAGGCGGCGGGCCTGTTCGGCCAACGCGCGGCGGTTGACCATGTGCGCGCGGGCCTTCGTGAGCGGGCCTTCGTCCAGCGCGGGGTAGCGGTCGTAAAGCTCGCGAGTGAGTGCGAGCTGGAGCACGGCGTCGCCGAGGAATTCGAGACGCTGGTTGTGCAGCACGTCACGGGACTGTTCGTGGGCAATCGAGGGATGCGTGAGCGCGAGCCGCAGCAGTTCGGCATCGCGGAACGGGTGGCCGAGGCGCTGCTGAAATTCGTCGAGAGAAGCGGCGGACATTTGCGATTTGCGATTTACGCGCCGTGAAACCGTTCGGTGAAATCATCTCACGCGCGGGCCGCTTCATCAGCGAGCTGCGGCGCGGCGGCGCTGGCTTCAGTTGCTGGCGCGGGCGGCGGATTCAACCCGTGTTCCAGCAACGCACCCACTTGCCGCTGCACTTCCTCGAGCTGGTTCAGTTGCAGGTTCGGATCCGGGATGGTGAAGACGTCGCCGGTCTTCGGCTGCTCGTAGATGAAGATGCGCGTGCCGTTCTCGTTGGACTGCGCCTTCACCTTGAGCAGCCGCTTGCGCTCGAGCATCACGGCGAGGATGTAGCTGGCGGCGCGGTATTGCGGGTCGTTCTGCTCCATGAGTTTTCGGAGCAGCGTCTCGGCGGTCTCCTTTTGAATCGCATCGGGCGGCGCGGCGGGCGGCGCTTCATAGACGCCCTGCCAGTGCGAGATGAAGCCCTTGCGCTCGGTCGAACCCTGGCTGAACTGCGCCGTCCAGCACGGCTCGCACACGTCCTGGCGCTGATACTCGTGCTTCGCGTCCACGAGCACCGTGTGGTAGGGCTGCTTGTCCACGAAGGGCTTCAGGCACGCCTGGCACTCGTGCGCGCGCGACTGGATGTTCCAATCAATCATGAAAGTCTTTTGCGTTTGCCTGCCCGCGCAGGCGGAATTAGTCTGCGCGGCATTATCGGCAACCGACAACCGACTGCAATCCCATTTCCATGAACGCTGAACTCTCACACAAGCTCGCCCAGGTGCGCGCGCTGCTGAAGGCGCGCAAGGCCCAGGCCGCGCTCCTCGGCCTGCAACCGAACTTTTCCTGGCTCGCCGGCGGCAATGAGGCGCACATCCCGCTCAACAGCGAGCGCTCCTTCGGCCAGCTGCTGGTCACGCCGAAGAAATTTTACGCCTTCGCCAACCGCATCGAGATGCGCCGCCAGCAGGAGGAAGTCCTGTGCGGCCTCGGCGCGGAGCCGCTGCTCTACGAATGGCACGACGCGCCGGGTGCGGCGCAGTTGCTCCGCGACGTGGCTGACCCGAGGAAAATCGTCTCCGACTGCGGCGACTTCGGCACGGACGCGCAGCCGCAGTTGTTCGCCGAACTGCGCTATTCGCTTTTGCCCGTCGAGGTGAAGCGTTACCGCGCGCTGGGCCGCGCCACCGAGGCGGCGTTGAACGAAACCTGCCGCGCCCTCAAGCCGGGACAAACCGAGTTCAGCATCGCCGGGCAGATGGCCGACGCCTGCTGGCAGCGCAATCTCACGCCCATCGTTCTGCTCGTCGCCACCGACGAGCGGATTCTCCGCTACCGCCACCCGCTGCCGACGACAAAGAAACTTCAGCGCTACGCGATGCTTGTTCTCTGTGCACGTCAGCACGGTCTCATCGTGGCGCTCACGCGGCTGGTTCACTTCGGCAAACTGCCCGGCAGCCTGCGCGAACTCCACAAAGCGGTCTGCGCGGTGGACGTGGCGTTCCACCAAAACACCCGCGTCGGCACGCCGGTGCGCGAAGTGTTCCGGCGCGGCGTGCTGGCCTATGCCGAGCAGGGGTTTCCCGACGAGTGGCATCTGCACCATCAGGGCGGGCCGTGCGGTTATCAGGGCCGCGACTATCTCGGCTCGCCGACCGCGCCCGGCGTGGTGCAGGAAAACCAGCCCTTTGCGTGGAACCCGTCCATCACCGGCGCGAAGAGCGAGGACACGATTCTCGCGACGGCAAAAGGCCCGCAAGTCATCACCGCCGCACAGGACTGGCCGATGATGGAAATCTCGTGGAACGGGAATACCATTCTACGCCCGGATATTTTGGTGCGGTGATTTCAGACATGAATCCGTCCGACGATATTCCCAAGCTCCGCATGGCCGCGCCGGAGACGGCGGACGAACTCGTCCATCGCCTCGACCGCGAGCGCCGCGCCGCAAATCTGGAGCGGGAGAGCGACCTCGAAAAGTCCCTCGCGCCCTTCCGCGTCGGCTCGGTGCCGTATCTCAACGCCGTGCCGCTCACGCGCGGTTTGGAGGAGCAGATTGTCTTCGAGCCGCCGGCGAAGCTCGCCGAAATGCTCCGCGCCGACGAACTGGACGCCGCGCTCGTCAGCATCACCGAGGTGCTGTTTCACGACCGCTACGACGTGCTGGACAGCATCGCCGTGGCATCGCTCGGCGAAGTGGTGAGCGTGTTCCTCGCGCACCGCGTGCCGCTGGAAGAGGTCAAGGAAGTTTTCTGCGACCCGGCGTCATTGACCAGCGTGTCGCTGCTGAAAGTGCTGCTCGCCGAGCGCGGCCTAAAGCCGGAGTTCAAACCGCTGGCGGATTATTCACAGGCAGCGCAGTGCGATGCCGTGCTGCTCATCGGTGACCGCGCGATTGATTTTCTCCGCGCGCCGCACGCGCACCAAATCTGGGATCTCGGCACGGCGTGGCTGGAGCTGACGGGCCTGCCGTTCGTCTATGCCGTGTGGGCGCTGCGCCGGGACGCGCAGACTGCGCCGCTCCGCCGCCATCTCCGCGCGGCCCGCGACTTCGGCCTCGACACCCTCGACCACATCATCAGCAGCCGCACGGAATACGACCTCGACTTCCGCAAGGACTATCTCGGCTGGCACATCCACTTCCACCTCGGTGCGGACGAGAAGCGCGGCATCAAGAAATTCATCGAACTGCTCCGCCAGCACCAGACCCAGCCGGTGTTCGAGCCGCGCTACGTGGTTTGAGCCTGAACTCTGAAGTAGAACCACGGAAGACACCGAGCACACGAAAAGGGGCATGATTCCGAACCGGCTCTCTCGTCGGTGAAAATTTCAGGCAACTTTCCCCTTTCTGGCTTTCCGTGTCTTCCGTGTCTTCCGTGGTTCTAGCTTTGGAATTCAGGCTGAAATCTCCACCGCCCTCCCGCTGCGCGCCGATTCCAGCGCGGCGAGGTTGAACTTCAACGTTTGCACCGCCTCGTCGAGCGTGGCGAGAAGGGTTGGTTTCCCGTGCAGCCCGTCGAGAAAATCATTCGCCTGCGCGATGAACAAATCATCGCGCTCCAGCGGTGGGGTCTGGTGTTGTTCCCACGCTGGCGCGCCCCGGCGAAAAACGCTCCAGCGCCGATCGTGGCTTTCGATGCGCACGCTGCCGCCCTCGCAATGGATGTTCATCACCGTCTCGTTCGGCGCCTGGAACTGGTTGAGCGCGTAGTTCACCAGCACGCCGCCGTGGCGCGCGGCCACGCTCACCGTGTCCTCGACCGTCACGCCTTCGAGCGCCTGGTGCGCGGCGTCGCAGTAGAGCCGCGTCGTTGGGCCGACGAGCCACTCGACGGTGTTTGCGATGTGCGTGAGCGCGTCCTGAATCGCGCCGCCGCCCGTCTCGTGCCGCGTGTAATAAATCTCCCGATACGCCGGACGGAACGTGGGAAAATGCTGCCCCGTCGCGACGCTCACGTGCAGCGGACGCCCGATTTCGCCACTCCGCAAAAACTCCCGCGCCTCCTGAATCCACGCCATCGCATGATACACATAGGCGACCGCCACGAACCGCCCGGATTTCAACGCCGTGTCCCGCAGGTCGTCCACCTTCGCCAGCCCGGTGCTCAACGGCTTCTCGATGAACACGCCCGCCCCGTGCCGCAGCGCGGCGAGCGCGAGGTCAAGGTGCGTCTGCGCCGGCGTGCAGATGACGATGCCGGAATACTGGCGTGCGGCGAGCGCGGCGTTGAGGTCGGTGAAGCCGGGCGCGCCGTATTGCGCCGCGACGCGCTGAAGCAGCGCCGCGTTGGCATCGCACGCCGACACGTCCGCGCGGCCTGTTTTTTGGAAACAGCGCAGGTGCCGCTCGCCGATGCTGCCGCAACCAATAATGAGAATGGTGTCACTCATGGAAAACTTGCCGGTTAGTTGTCCGCAAATCCGGCGGCACGTCAACACGGGAGAGTGCGGAACGTGGAACGGAGCCTGCGCCGTCGTTCCGCGCCCCTGCGGTGTGACGCTGCGAGGGCGCAACGCCGTCCTGCGCCCCTGCGAAGCTGCGTTGCGGAGGCGAGGCGTCGTGCTGCGGAGGCGCGATGCGGTGCCGCCGGGACGAGGAACGGTGCCCCCGCCGCCAATGGGGGAGGCGGTTTTTGCGGGAAAACCGGGGTTGGAGGGCCTAAAACCGCTGTTTTGACCTCGAAAACGGCTTCCGCCGGGCAAAACAGCCCTCCCGGCGGCGGGAGCCGGGGCGTTCGGGCCTTCTGCTCGCTTCCGCAGCCGTTTTTTGGAACTTCAGCAGTTTGGGGGGAGCGCGACCGTCCCGGTCGCTCCCGTTGGCGTCCCGCCAACGGGTTTCCGGCGCGGCCGATGTTGCCCGACGGCGGGCGGGTTGGACGGGTTGTTTTCGGCGGGGACGCCGAAAACAGCGGGCGGGACGCCCGCGCTCCCCGGATTGAAGGAAACCGCGCCCGCAAATGCGGCGTTGATCTTGGTGCCGAGTGGAAGCAGCCAGCATCAGTCTTCGCCGTCTTTAACGAATCTTTGCCCCATTTCGATCTTACGCGCCACGTAATCGGTCATGTCTTGGATATGCTGGCCGATCCAACTTAATTGCCGATGAATTAAGTGCGCTCGTTTGTCCTCGGGCCTGTTTTCTTTAGTTGCCCGGCAGCTTGCCGGGCGGCTAGTCGTTATCAAGCATGAAGTCAGTCAGGACGTTCACTCGCACGGAATGCAAAACAGATTTCGGTTCAAAATCCTTCCCGGCTGGGGCATCTTGCCGGGCATGAAATCACGGCTGGCTGTTGTCCTTGGCGTTTTCCTCCTCGCGGTGGCGTTCCCCGCGCCCGCCGCCACCACCACGCAGGTGCGGCTGCTGCTCGCCGCCGAGGCCGCGCGCCCCGGCGACACCGTGCTGGCCGCCGTGCATCTCCGCATGGCCCCCGGCTGGCACACTTACTGGCGCTTCGGCGGCGATTCCGGCGGGCCGACGACGGTGAAATGGGATTTGCCCGCCGGCGTGACGGCGGGCGAAATACAGTGGCCCGTGCCGGAGAAGCTCAAGCAGGACGACCTCATCACCTACGTCCATCACGGCGAAATCCTTTTGCTCATCCCGCTGCAACTCGCCGCGAACCTCGCGCCCGGCCCGCTGGAACTGAAGGCGAAAATCTCCTGGCTCGAATGCGAGAAGCTCTGCATTCCCGGCAAGGGCGAAGTCAGCGCGAAGCTCATCATCGGCGGTGAGACCAAGCCCTCCGCCGACACGCCGGCCATCGAGGCGGCGAAAAATTTTCTGCCGCAATCCGGCGCGGCGCTCGGCGCGAAGGCGCTGTGGGATGGCTCCCCGGCGGATGACCCACGCGCGTTGATCATCGAGTGGAATTCCACCGCGATGAAGGAAGCGGACTTCTTCCCCTACAGCAGCGACACGTTTGAGGTGCAATCCGCCACTGACCGCCTTCCAGACGACGGCGGGAAAATCCGCCTCCGCAAAAAGGTGAAGAAAACGGAAGGCAACTGGCCAGCGGAAATCATGGGCATCGTGGTGACGGGCGAGGGCAGCGAGCGCGCGGCCTACGAGGTGAAGCTCGCTCCTGCAACCGGCGCAGGCAGTTCCAGCACGAGCGCCACTTCCGCCGGCAAAGACGAGCCGTTGTGGCTGCAACTGATTTATGCGTTCATCGGCGGACTGATTCTCAACATCATGCCGTGCGTGCTGCCGGTGATTTCGCTGAAGATTTTCGGCTTCATCCGGCAGAGCGGCGAGTCGCCCGCGCGACTGCGGGCGCTGGGCCTGGCCTACGGCGCGGGCGTGCTGCTCTCGCTGCTGGCGCTCGCGATGTTCGTCATCGGGCTGCAACAGGCCGGCAAGTCGGCGGGCTGGGGCGTGCAGTTCCAGAATCCCATCTTCGTCGTGGCAGTGACGACGCTCGTGGTGCTCGTGGCGCTGAACCTGTTCGGCCTGTTCGAGGTCACGCTCGGCGGCGGCGCGATGGGCGCGGCCTCGTCGCTCGCGGCGCGCGAGGGGATGCCCGGTGCGTTTTTCAACGGCGGCCTCGCGGTGGTGCTGGCCACGCCCTGCACCGCGCCGTTCCTTGCCAGCGCGCTCGGCTACGCATTCCGCCAGTCGCCGGCGGTGATTGCGCTGTTCTTCCTCACCATCGGCCTCGGCCTCGCGTCGCCGTATGTGGTGCTGTGCTTCGCGCCGAAGCTGCTGCGCTTCCTGCCCAAGCCCGGCGCGTGGATGGAGAAGTTCAAAATCGCGCTCGGCTTTCCCGTGCTGGCGACGGCCATCTGGCTCTTCAGCGTCGGGCGCGAACTGATGGGCAAGGAGGACGCGCTGTGGTTCGGGCTGTTCCTCGTCGTGCTGGCGCTGGGCGCATGGGTGTGGGGCGAATTCGTCCAGCGCGGTTCCGCGCGGCGCGGGCTGGCGATGGTGTTGAGCCTGGGAATGGTTCTCGGCTTTGGCGCCTACGCGGCCTTGCGCGCTCCGCCGACCAAGTGGGAAGTGTGGAGCACGGCGGCGCTGGAGAAGGCGCGCGCGACGGGCCGGCCCGTGCTGGTGGATTTCACCGCCGACTGGTGCCTGACCTGCCAGGCGAACAAAAAGACGAGCATTGATGTCGCATCCGTGCAGGCAAAGCTCAAGGACATCAAAGCCGTGATGCTGCTGGGCGATTACACGCGCGAAGACCCGGCCATCACGGCGGAACTGAAGAAGTTCAACCGCGCCGGCGTGCCGCTCGTGCTGGTCTATCCCAGGGACAAAACCGCGCCGCCCCTCGTGCTGCCGGAGATTCTCACGCCGGGCATCATGCTCGACGCGCTGGAGAAGGCGGGGAAGTAGCTCTGAATGGATGGAGTGAGACCTCTGCAAAACCACCCAAAACCCCGCAGCAAGCGGAGCGCCGATCTCCGAATCGGCGGAAA
The DNA here is from genome assembly GCA_016235585.1 of Verrucomicrobiota bacterium. Lineage (GTDB taxonomy): Bacteria > Verrucomicrobiota > Verrucomicrobiia > Limisphaerales > JACRJY01 > JACRJY01. The sequence goes on from JACRJY010000008.1 coordinate 19,571, forward strand.
AACCATCACGGCAGGCCGGTGCGGAGACCGGCGCTCCGGTTTTGCAGAGGTTTCGGACTGTCTTGAGTGGGCAAGTGCGGGTGAATTTTCATTGCCGGGGCCCGTCTGTTTCCGCCAAGCTGCGCGCTCTTGATTGCCGCCAACATTATGCTGAAACACATCGTCCGCCTCGCGTCACTGACGCTTTCCCTGGCCGTCGCCACCACGTTCGCCGCCGAGAAAAGCGCGCCCAAGGGCAAAGCTCCCCCCGCCGCCAAGGGCGCGGGCAAGGGCAAGGCCGCCGCCAAGGCCGGTGAAAAAGGCAAGCCCGGCGCGGCCAAGGAAGGCGAGAAGGAGGATTTGTTCGGCGCGAAGGCCAAGAGCACCAAGTGGGACGCGATGGACACCGGGCCGTTTTTTTCCGGCGGGCTGGAGGTTCCCTTGTCCGGCACGAATGAAATGCTGCGCCCCGCACTCAAGGGCGTCTCCATCAAGCTCGGCGTGGCGAACGAGGCGGCGGTGTGCTTCGACACCGAGCGGTGCCGCATGGCCATCGGGTGGACGGGCGGCTTCCTGAACCTGCCGAAAAAGCGTGAAGGCCTCGAGGGCGTGGCGCAGCCGGTGGGACAGATCAAGTTTTCCTCGACGGCGCTGCCCGGCTGGGCGTCGCCGAAGAACAGCTTCCTCGAACCGCAGCCGCCGAAGAAGGACGGCAAGGAACTCATCTCGTTCGGCCCGCTGCCGAAGGACTGGGCGAAGTGGAAGGGGCTTTATGTCCACGGCAGCCGGGTAATCCTCTCCTACAGCGTCGGCAAGGCAAACGTGCTGGAGATGCCCGCCTACGATTCGGCGCGGCTGGTGTTCGTCCGCCATTTCGAGGTGGACTCGGCCCACGCGCCGATGACGATGCTCGTCTGCGAGGAGCCGAAGGCCAGGGCCATGGTGGAAGACGACCTCGTAGTGCTGGACAAGGGCGACGGCTATTGCACCGCAATCGGATTGTCCGGCCCGGTGTTTGGCAAGTTCGGCGTGACGAGCCTGGGCCGCGTGCTGCTAACGCTGGGCACGGCGAAGGGGTGGGCAGCGTTCAAGGTTTCGATCTGGAGCGGGCCGAAGGCCGACGTGGCGAAGTTCCGCGACGCGGTGAAACGCGACGTGACCTTCGCCGATCTCAAGGCGATGACCGCCGGCGGCGCGGCGCAATGGGGCCCGGCCATCGCCGCGAAGGGAACGCTTGGCAAAGGCGACGGCGCGTATGTCGTGGACACATTGCCGCTGCCGGAAAACAACCAGTGGAAATCGTGGATCCGCCCCGGCGGCTTTGACTTTTTCAAGGACGGCCAGACCGCCGCGCTCTGCTCGGTGAACGGCGAGGTGTGGATTGTCAGCGGCATTGACGACACGCTGGAGAACGTGAAGTGGCGGCGCTTCGCCACGGGCCTCTTCCAGCCGCTCGGCCTCAAGATCGTGAAGGAGAAGATTTACGTGCTGGGCCGCGATCAAATCACGCGCCTGCACGATCTCAACGGCGACGGCGAGGCGGACTTCTACGAGAATTTCAACAACGACGTGGCGATCACCTCGCACTACCACGAGTTCGCGCTCGACCTGAACACGGACACGGCGGGGAATTTTTATTTCGCCAAGGGCAGCCAGTTGAGCCAGGCCAAGCACCAGCATCAGGGGGCGTTCCTGCGCGTCTCCGCCGATGGCAGCCGGCTGGACGTTGTCGCCACCGGCCTGCGCGCGCCCAATGGCTCCTCCGTCGGCCCGCGCAACGAGATGACCGTGAGCGACAACGAGGGCAACTGGACGCCGACCTCGCGCGTGAACCTGATCAAGAAGGGCGGCTTCTACGGCCACGTCTTCACCTCGCACCGCAGCGTGCCGCCGCTCACCTACGACCCGCCGCTTTTCTGGCTCCCGCATCAAGAGGACAACTCCAGCGGCGGCCAGGTCTGGGTGACGAGCGACCAATGGGGGCCGTTCAAGGGCGACATGCTTCATCTCTCCTACGGCAAGTGCTCGCTCTTCAAGGTGACGATGGACAAATCCGGCGGCGTGGTGCAGGGCGGCGCGGTGCGCTTCCCGCTGAACTTCGATTCCGGCGTGATGCGCGGACGCTTCAATCCCGCCGACGGCCAGCTCTACCTCTGCGGCCTGCGCGTGTGGCAGTCCAGCGGCGCGCGCGAGGGGACGTTCCAGCGCGTCCGCTACACCGGCAAGCCCGTCACCATGCCGCGCGAGATGCGCGTGAAGAAGAACGGCATTGAACTCACCTTCACCAGCCCGCTCGATCCCAAGACCGCCACGGATCTCGAAAACTATTCCGTGGACGAATGGAACTACCACTGGACGAAGGAATACGGCTCCAAGCTCTACTCGGTGAGCGAGCCGGGCAAGGAGCTCGGCGAGAAGAAGCAGACGAAATACAGCGGCGACGATCTGGAAATCAAATCCGTCACGCTCGGCAAGGATCGCAAAACCGTTTTCATCGAGCTGCCGGAACTCAAGCCGGCCATGCAGTTCCGGGTGAAATACAACCTCGACACCGCCGACGGCGCGCTGCTGCGGCAGGAAATCTTCGGCACCATCAACAGCAAGCCCAAGGCGGGACGATGAACAGGAGCGCGCTTTAGGAAAGCGCCACGTGAGCTTGCGCCTACCGGCTTGGATTTGCCTTGGGTGCGGGCGGCGATGACGACGGGGAGGTGAGCCTTTTGAGCGCCAACTGGATCCACACCGTCGACACCAGCTTGCCCAGCGCGTCCTCGGCGGACGTGAGGTTGGTGAGCACCAAGCTGTTTAGGTCCAGATTGGTCTCCTTCGCGCTGCCCGGCTGATCCAGCCGGCTGCGCTTCAATTTGCCAATGGTAAAGTTCAGCGTGTCAATTCCCGTAAACTGCCACCCAGATTGCGCGGCGGAGGTTTTGTTCGTAACCGCAACAGCCTGCCCATTTCTTCCCTTCGAACTAGGAAAAAAGAATGACGTAAAAACTCCTTCGGTCTTTAAGCAGTCCACGCCCGCAGCGTTGACCACCTCATTCACCTCGCCAATGTTCACACGCAGCAGCCGCAGATGCACCTGCCGCGAGCACAGCGCGCTGAAGTCATATTCCATGTGCAGTTCCGGCATCTGCAGCATCGGCGAGCCGCCAAACTCCGCGCTGTTGTAGAGCGTGAAATTTTCGAGGCGGAGCTTCGGATGAATCAAGCCCACCTCGACGCGGCCAATTTGCGCGGTCAGCCCCGTCTGCGTGGCGATGGATTTTTCCAGCAGCGCCTTGACGATGGTGTCGAATAGCAGCACCGCCGCGACCAGCAGCACGATCAGCAAAATGAGCAGGCGAAACGCCCACCGGACGAGGAACTTCATGGCCGTTGCTTAACACCCCCGGGGGCGCGGGGCAATCTCATCCGCCGCCGGGCGCTTGTTTGCCGGCCTTGACGGGGCCGTGGTTGCGGCTTAATGCTCAATCACATTCATTCTCACGGAGGCCGCGCCGGGGCGCGGGCACTCTGGTGGGCAAACCTCAACACCGACAAAACATGGCCACCTACATCGCGCTCGTCAGCTTCACCCAGCAGGGGCTGCAAAACATCCACGAATCGCCGCACCGCGCCGCCGCGTTCAAGTCCGCCGCCCGCAAGGCCGGCTGCAAAGTGCGGGAGCTTTACTGGACGCTCGGCGAGTATGACGGCGTCGTGGTCTTCGACGCCAGCGACGACCAGAACGCCACGGGCCTCATGCTGGCGCTCTCCTCGCTCGGCAACGTTCACACCAAGACGCTGCGGGCCTTCACCGCCGCGGAGTTCGCCGCCATCGTGGACCAGGCACCGAAGCTGTAATGCCGCGCTATTTCGCCAGATGGCACGCCGCCCAGTGGCCGGGCGCGATCTCGCGCAAAGGCGGCGGCTCAATCCTGCACCGCGCCTCGGCCACAGGACAGCGCGGATGAAACGGGCAGCCCGCGGGCGGATGTATCGGCGAGGGAACGTCGCCGGACAACACGATGCGTTGCCGCTTGGAATCCGGATCCACGACCGGCACCGCCGAGATGAGCGCCTGCGTGTAGGGATGCTTCGGCGCGCGGATGACTTCCTTCGCCCCGGCCAGTTCCACCACCTTGCCGAGATACATCACCAGCACGCGATGGCTGATGTGCTCGACGACCGCGAGGTCGTGCGCGACGAAGAGATAGGCGATGCGCCGTTCGCACTGGAGGTCTTGCAGCAGGTTGATGATCTGCGCCTGCACGGAAACGTCGAGCGCGCTCACCGGCTCGTCGCAGACGAGCAGCTCCGGCTCCACCGCCAGCGCACGGGCGATGCCGATGCGCTGCCGCTGGCCGCCGCTGAATTCGTGCGGATACCGCTGCGCGTGCGCGGCGTTGAGGCCGACGACTTCGAGGAGCTGTTCGATGCGCTGCTGCCGCGCCGGGCCGCTGTCCGCGAGGCGGTGGATGTCGAGCGCCTCGCCGATGATCTGGGCAACCGTGTGGCGCGGGTTCAACGAGCTGTTCGGGTCCTGGAAAATCATCTGGAACCGCCGCCGCGCGCGCAGTTCGCCGCCGTTCAATTGGGCAATGTCCTCGCCCTCGAACACGATGCGCCCGGCGGTGGGCGTGACGAGCTTCACGATGGCGCGGGCCAGCGTGGTCTTGCCGCAGCCGCTCTCGCCGACGAGGCCGAGCGTCTCGCCCGGCTCAATCGCGAAGCTCACATCGTCCACCGCCTTCACGTGCGCCGTGGTGCGCCGGAAGACGCCCTGCTGGACGGGGAAGTGGACCTTGAGGTTTTGGACTTCGAGAAGGCTCATGCGCGTTGATGCGAGTCGCGGCGGTCAGTTTTTTCAAGCCACTGTGGCAGCCGCGTCTGGCAGAATCGGGCGATCCGGCGGTGCGGGCTGGCAATTACTTCGGCCTCCGGCAAGGCTTGCCGCCAATTCAGGCCAAGCTGGCGCGCGGCTTTCCTGCCGGTTGTGGATTCGGCCAGCTTGAGCACACGCTCCGCCGCCCCCAGCCAGCCGCGGGCCGGCAGGGCACCCGCCTCGACGCCTTGCAGGATTTCGCGCAGGAAAGCGCGGACGCAGATGAGAGAAATTTTGGCGTGCTCCGTGTCGCGCCGATCAGCCTGATCCACGGTGAAAGCGAGGTTGAGTTTGCAGGCAAGAAGAGAGATGACATCCATGACGCGGACGAGGCGTCCGGCATATTCGTGGGTGACGGCGAATTTGTTGATTTCATTCGCGGTGACTCCGGGGACACGGCGAATCAATTCAATGCTGGACTCGCTCCCACCGATGCCCCAGGGAATTGCGCCGGCAAACGCCGTCATCATCCGCCGGTGAGGGAAACGCGGCACAACTCCCAGCCCGGCGGCCATCCGCAGCACGTCCTCGCGGTTGCCGTAGAAATCAACGTCCCGGCTCGTGAACGGCTGCCATGCGGCAAGCGCCGGTTCAACCGCCAGATACCGGGTCGCCCAGTAATTCACGGCCTGGCCACCGATGAGGATGTAAGGCAGACCCGCCGCGTCGGTGATGCGCAAAACTCCGCCAAACTGGTCGAGCGAGAACCGCATGGCGCCGGCGATTCAGTCCGCGCCTTCGGCCATGGCGGTGAGAACCTGCCGGAGGTTGGCAATCCGTCCGAGCGAACCATCCAGTAAACCCGTGGTCCGTTGCTCCCGTCGCGCTGCCGCGCGGCTCTTCCGGGCGCGACCCAACGCCGCCATGCGCTCACGCGCCTCGGCCTGCTTGAGGGTCTTGAAAGAATTTGCTCTCACACACGGGAGGCTACCACAACTCCGGCCCGCGTAAAGCCGGGAACCATTTGCCTCCAATGCCTGCCCGGCGTCCGCGTGATTCGTTCCCAGTCCATCCTCGCCGGTTTTGTGTGAAGCAGGATTTACTTGCCCTTCGGCGCGGGCGGGAAGGCGAGGTCGAACACGCGATCCTCCGCCGCGATGGTGTCGTCGAGCGTGGGCGAGTAGTCGCGCACGCGGAGGGTCTTGCCGTCGGGCAGGAACTGCAGCAGGCGCAGGTAGCCGTTGCCGCCGTTGGGCTGGTTCTGGTAGTCCACGAGAATCTGGTGGACGGCGTTGCCATGCTTGCCCGTGTCGGTGCGGCGGCCCGTGATGCACACGTGCCCGCTGACGACGAGGGTGAAGTTCGCATGCTGCGAGACGAGCTTCTGCCAGAGATCCTCGCCGTCGTTGAAGCCGGCGGGTGATTTGCTCAATGCGGAACCGTCGAGGCCTTTGTTCGAGCGTTTGCCTTTGACCATGGCGAATACCTTGCGGTCAAAGCGCGTGTTGTCCGGGCGCAGATAGGCGTGGGTGATGAGGATGGCCGAGCGGTCGGGATGTTTCGCCGCCACCGCGTTCGCCCAGCGGAGAACGTCGTGGCGCGGGCCGTATTCCAGCGCGAGCACGAGCCACTTGCGCCCGCCCGCCTCGAAGAGGTGGTAGCTGTTGTCGGAGCGCTGCGGCTCCTGGTCGTAAAACCCGCCGAACGTGGGGAGCTTCCTGAACTCGTCCGGCGGAAACGCCGCGCTCAAGCCTGAACCGCGCTCCTTGTTGTAGTCGTGGTTGCCCGGCAGCAGCGCGCAGGGCACCACGCCCGCCAGCCGCGCGTGCGCCTTGGCGGCGACCTCCCATTCCGGCGCGGTGTTTTTGTCCGTGATGTCGCCGACGTGCAGCACGTAGGCGATGTTGTAGCGCTTGACGTTCTCCGCGATCCACTTCGTCTGCGCGTCGTAGATTTCGGGATGCTTCAGCGCGTAGAACTGCGTGTCCGGCAGCACGGCGAGGGTGAAGCCGCCCTCCGGCGGCGGCGGCGCGGCACCCAGGCGCAGGGCCAGCGCGCACGTGGCGAGGGAAAGGACGAGAAAAAATCGGCGGATGTGGTTCATGGTTTGGTTTGCTTTCGCGCAAACTACCGCAGCGCGCCCGCCCCCGGCAATAAAACTTACCGTCGCCGAAGTGATTTGAAATTTTCCCCGCCGTGCTATCGTCTGAAAACCGATGTTGAAACGTCTGCTGCTCTGGCTCGCCCTGCCGCTCTGCGCGGTGCTGACCGGCTGTGTCAAAGAGCCGGCGAAGCCCGCCGCAAAGCCGCGGCCGTCCGCCGATCCCTCGGCGCTGGCCTACGAGAAGCAGGTTCGCCCGCTGCTGGAGAAGTATTGCTACGACTGCCACGGGGCGAAAAAGGCCAAGGCCGACCTCGCGTTGCACGGCTACCGGGATCTGGCCGCCATCCAGAAGGACCGCAAGGTCTGGGAAAAAGTCATGCACAACATCCGCAGCCGCGAGATGCCGCCGGAGGACAAGCCCCAGCCCACGCAGGAGCAGCGCGACCAGATGGCGGAGTGGATCGAGTCCGAACTCTTCAACGTGGACTGCTCGAAGCCCGATCCGGGCCGCGTCACGCTCCGCCGCCTCAACCGCGCGGAATACAACAACACCATCCGCGACCTCGTGGGCGTGAACTTCTCGCCCGCCGAGGATTTCCCGCCGGACGACGCCGGCTACGGCTTCGACAACATCGGCGACGTGCTCTCCGTCCCGCCGGTGTTGCTGGAGAAATACCTCGCGGCGGCGGAGGCCATCATGGACCGGGCCGTCGTCACGGATTTCACGCCGAAGCGGCCCGTGGTGACGGTGGCGGCGAAGGATTTGGAGGCCACCGGCCCCGCCGGCATGTTCAATGATTTTGGCCGCATGGTGACAAAGGACGGCGAGGCCTCGCTGCGCCGCACGGTGAAGACCGCCGGGGAATACATCTTCCGCGTGCGCGCCAACAGCCGCCAGGTCGGCTCCGAGGTGTCCAGGATGGAAATCCGGCTCAACGGCAGGGCGGTCAAAGCCTTCGCCGTGACCGGCAGCGTGGACTCGCCCGGCACCTACGAAATCCGCAGCCAGCTTGCGCCGGGCGTCCACAAGTGGAGCATGGTGCTGCTCAATCCCTACACCGCGCCCACGGATTCCAAGGGCCGCAAACGCGACCGGGGCTTCCTGATTGAATCCGTGGAAATCTCCAGCCCGCCCCAGCCCGTCGCGCTGACCGAGACGCACCAGAAAATCTTCGCCGTCCCGGCCACCGTCACGAAGCCCGACGACAAGGCGCGGGAAATCATCCGCAACTTCGCCCGGCGCGCCTTCCGCCGCCCGGTGAAGAACGAGGAGGTCGAGCGCTACCTCACCTTCGTGCGGATGGCGCAGAAGGAGGGCGAGAATTTCGAGAAGGGCGTGAAGCTCGCGTTGCAGGCGGTGCTGGTCTCGCCGCACTTTCTTTTCCGTGGCGAACTTCAGCCGCAGCCGGACAATCCGAAGGCCGTTCACCCGATTGACGACTACGCGCTGGCCACGCGGCTTTCGTATTTCCTCTGGAGCACGATGCCGGACGCGGAATTGTTCGCGCTAGCCGAGAAGAAGCAGCTCCGCCCGAACCTCGAAAAACAAGTTGCGCGAATGCTCAAAGACCCGAAGGCCGAGGCGCTCGTGGACAACTTCGCCGGGCAATGGCTGCAAATCCGCAACCTGCGGCTCATGGCGCCCGACGCGAAGCAGTTCCCGAAATTCGACGAGCCGCTGCGCGCCGCGATGGAGCGGGAGACGGAGCTGTTCTTCGACCACATCATGCGCCATGACCGCAGCGTGCTGGAGTTTTTGAACGGCGATTACACCTTTCTGAACGAGCGGCTCGCGCGGCACTACGGCATCCAGGGCGTGAGCGGCGACAAGTTCCAGCAGGTCTCGCTCAAAGGCTCGCCGCGCGGCGGCGTGCTTACGCACGGCAGCATCCTCACGCTCACTTCGAACCCTACACGCACCTCGCCGGTCAAGCGCGGCAAGTTCGTCCTCGAAAACCTCCTCGGCACGCCGCCGCCGCCGCCGCCGCCCGACGTGCCGGAACTCGCCGACGAGCGCGAGGGCAAGGAACTCACCGGCACGCTGCGGCAGCGCATGGAGCAGCACCGCAACGACCCCAACTGCTCCGGCTGCCACGCGCGGATGGACCCGATTGGCTTCGGCATGGAAAATTTTGACGGCATCGGCGCGTGGCGCGGCCAGGAGGGCGGGCTGGCCGTGGACGCCTCCGGCAAGCTCGTCAGCGGCGAGAACTTCGCCGGCCCGGCGGAACTGCGCGACATTCTGGCGAAGAGCAAGAGCAAGGAATTCATCCGCTGCCTGTCCGAGAAGATGCTCACCTACGCGCTGGGCCGCGGCCTCGAATACTACGACCGCTGCGCCGTGGACGAAATCACCAAGGGCGTGGCGCAGGGCGGGCACCGCTTCTCCGCGCTGGTGACGAGCATCGTCAAAAGCACGCCGTTCCTGATGCGCCGGGGCGAAGGCGCACAATGACCGGGCTTGTTCTTGAATGGCTCCGGCACTAGATTCGTCAGCACAACAGCCGTTATGAACCCGATTTTTCACCAGCACCAGTTGCCGCGCCGGACGTTCCTGCGCGGCCTCGGCATCACGATGGCGCTGCCGATGTTCGAGGCGATGCTCCCCGCCGCGAGCGTGGCCGCCGGGTCGTTCAGCGCCACGGCCTCCGGTGCGCCGCGCCGCATGGCGTTTGTCTATATTCCAAACGGCGTGAACGTGGAGGACTGGACGCCGGCGAAGATCGGGGCCGGCTACGATTTGCCGGCGATCCTCCAGCCGCTCAAGAATGTCCAATCGGATGTCTCGGTGCTCACCGGCCTCGCACAGACCAGGGCCCGCGCCAACGGCGACGGCCCCGGCGACCACGCCCGCGCCAACGCGACGTTCCTCACCGGCTGCCAGGCGTTCAAGACTTCCGGGGCGAACATCCGCGCCGGCGTTTCGGTGGATCAAATCGCGGCGGCGCGCATCGGACGGCTGACCCGCTTCCCTTCGCTGGAATTGAGCTGTGACAAGGCCCGCTCCGTCGGCGGGTGCGATTCCGGCTACAGTTGCGCCTACCAGTATAACGTCGCGTGGAAAACTGAAAACACCCCGATGCCGCCCACGGCGGATCCGCGCCAGGTTTTTGAACGGCTGTTCGGCGCGAACGACAAGCAGGCGGTGGAATCCCGCGCCCGCCGCAACCGCTACAACAAGAGCATCCTCGACTTCGTGATGGAGGACGCCCGCTCGCTCAAGGGCAATCTCGGCGCGACTGACCAGCACAAGCTCGACGAATATCTCTCCGCCGTGCGCGAGATGGAGATTCAGATCGAGCAGGCCGAAAAATTTGCCGCCACGCAGCCGAAGCCCGACATCGTCAAGCCCGCCGGCGTGCCCGACGATTACGGCCAGCACCTGCGGCTGATGTATGACCTGCTGGCGCTGGCGTTCCAGACCGACAGCACGCGCATCGCGACCTTCATGACCGCGCACGACGGGAGCAACCGCCCGTATCCCTTCATCGGCGTCACCGAGGGGCACCACGACCTCTCGCACCACCAGAACAATCTCGACAAAAAGAAGAAGATTGCGCGGATCAACACCTTTCACACGACGCAGTTCGCCTACTTCATCGCCAAGCTCAAGTCCATCAAGGAAGGCGGCGGCTCGCTGCTCGACAACTGCATGGTTGTCTATGGCAGCGGCATCGGCGACGGCAACCGCCACTCGCACCACGACCTGCCGCTGCTCATGGCGGGCAGGGGCGGCGGCACTATCAAGCCGGGCCGCCACGTCGAGTTCCCCACGCTCACGCCGATGTGCAACCTCTTCGTCTCGATGCTCGACCGCATGGGCGCGCCGGTGCAGCGCTTCGGCGACAGCACCGGGCGGGTGGAGAACGTGTGATTACGTGCTTTCGCGGACAGTGGGACAGGCGTCCCGCCTGTCCAGCAGAGCGCGACGACGGCATCCGATTCCGCGTTGCTGGCAGTCCACTCTACCGAACCGGCGGGACGCCTGTCCCGCTGTTTTCGCCATGTTCGTGCGACTTCAGTCTGAATTCTGTCGCCCGCCGGACGCTGTTGCCGCACACTTTTCCTGATGCTGCTCGAAATCAAAAACCTCACCCTTGATTTCCGCACGGACGCCGGATTTGTCCGTGCCGTGGACGGCGTTTCCCTCTCCATCGCCGCCGGTGAAACCGTCTGTCTCGTCGGCGAGAGCGGCTCCGGCAAAAGTGTGACGGCGCTCTCCATTGCACGCCTCGTGCCGGTGCCGCCCGCCCGCTACGCCGCCGGAGAAATCCTCCTGAATGGTCGCGACGTTTTGAAAATGTCCCAAGCCGAACTGTGCCAGATTCGCGGAGGCGCGGTGAGCTATGTTTTTCAAGAGCCGGGCGCGTCGCTCAATCCCGTCTTCCGCGTCGGCCAGCAGATTTTAGAATCACTCCGCCTGCACCGCCCGTCCGCCGCCACGGATACCGAGGTCATCCGCTTACTGAAACTCGTCGGCATTCCCGCGCCGGAAAGCCGCCTGCGCGACTATCCGCACCAGCTTTCCGGCGGGATGCAACAGCGCGTGATGATTGCGATGGCCCTCGCCGCCGAGCCGAAACTGCTCATCGCCGACGAACCCACCACCGCGCTCGATGTGACCATCCAGGCACAGATACTCGACCTGCTGCGCGATTTGAAGCAGCGCCTTGGCATGAGCATCCTCCTCATCACGCACAACCTCGGCATCGTCGGCGACATCGCGGACCGCGTCGCGGTGATGTATGCCGGGCAGATTGTCGAGCAGGCACCCGCGCGCGAACTGCTCCGCCGCCCGCTGCATCCCTACACGCAGGCGCTGATGAACTCCGTGCCCAAGCTCGGCGAAACCGCCGCGCGCCTCACCGCCATCCCCGGCACCGTGCCGCATCTCGGTGAATTTCCAAGCGGCTGCCGCTTCCATCCGCGCTGTGGCAAGGCGCAGGCCGACTGTTCGCAAAAGCCGCCGGAGCTGTTGGAAGTGGAGCCGGGCCGCTGGGTGCGGTGTCCGCATTGGAAGTGATTTTCAGACGAGTGGATGAGGCTTTGACTCCGCGCTGGCCCGCGGGTTACGTCGCGTAAGCTTCCATCCCCGCACAGGAGCAGACGAGGTTGCGGTCGCTGCGATCGCTGTTAAAAAGATGACCGACTATTATCAGACGAGGTGTTTTGTTGTTATGCTACCCCATTTGGTGTTGAGGTATTCGGCAATGAGTCGGCGGTGGCAATGATGCGGTTGGTGTTCACTGCAAAGCAGGCAGCCGTGTTGGAGGACTTCTGGCTGAATGCGCTTCTCGATTTCACGCCGTGCCATCAAATCCAAAAAGGCGCGTTCGTAGATTCCCCAATCGCCCTTGTGCTTTTTGTAGGCATCAAGGATGTCCGCCGTCGGCGCAAGCTCGGGCGCGTGAAGATACTCAATGCCTGCGATATTTTTGAGGAAGTAAGCCAGATCGTCTTTCTTTGAGAAACCGGCCAGTTGGGAGTTGTTGTTCAGGCGAACGTCCACCACACGTTTGACCCCGGCGCCCTTCAAGCTCGTGAAAAAATCACACGCCGTTTTCCGAGTGAACCCGATGGTGAACAGTTCAATTACCATAACGTGGCGGTTCTTCGCGCAAAACGAGGTCTTCTTCGTGGTAGGCGACTTTCTCGCCCTGGAATTTGTAGGCTTCAGCGACGACTTCCTCGGGCGGGCGGAAAAGTTCTCGCTCGGAAAGTTTGAACAGGCACAGCAGACGCTTTTCCGTCTGCGCATGGCTTTCCAGCGTCCCGTCGGCGAGAATATGGAACACTTCCAGCCCGCGTTGCCGCAAATGCGGGGCGGCCAGAATGCAGCGATGACAGTCCAGCGGATCCTTCTCTGCGCACATCAGGGCCACGCGCATTTTCACCGCGCCTTGAACGACGCGATCAATGCCACGCTGGAATGCGGGGGTGCGCGAAATCAATTCGTAATCCGCACGGCCATTCACATAGCACTCGCGTTCCGAGCGGCGTGCACCGAGTTCTTCACCGAGAAAAACGTAGGCGAAGACGTGTTCATGCAGAGAACGCTGAAGTAATTCACGATTGAATTGTGGATTGTATTGGCTGTAGGGCGACGAACGCACGTCCGCCACCGCCTGAATAACGTGCTGCTTCAACAGCGTGACGAACTTCGTCAATTCCAGATTGGAGTGTCCGACGGTGAAAACAGGATTGGTGAGGGCGTTCATGCGGGCAGCTCAAAAACAGTGGCGACCACCTTGAAATGAAAGCCTGGTTCCTTGAATTCTTTGAATTCTTGCGGCAGGCTAACACAGAGAAGCACTGGTCTGTTGATCGGCGTGTCTCCGTCTGCGGCTTTTGAAAAATCGGGGAAATACTTCCTCACAATCAGCGGGTCTTCTAAAGCAAGGCTGTAATATTGTTTCCTGTAGCTAAAGCCCGCCCGCATCTTCTTCTTCGTTTCGTTGTTCCAAGTTTTCGACCGGATTTCAAAGCTGAATCTTTCAGGTTTGATCAAATAGAGCGAACGGACTTCGGGCAATTGTTGAAGGAAACTTTGATGAACTCGATCATTTTGCTGGCGGGGTTGTAGCCACAAGTTTTGCGGCTCTTCGACCAAGGGAAACAAGTCGTGAACGTCAACAGATGAATGTTTCGTCCACGGCTGCCCAGGCGCAATTAACCAGTTCTCGGGCTGTAGCGGATTGTTTTCGGGGAAGCGGACAGGCACTCGAATTACATCCAACGGCCTCGGATCTGTTCCACCTGCCAGGCGACGCTCGGCAAAATCCAAAGCGCCCTCGTCATGGTTTGACACCGGCCTGATCCAACCACTCCAACGAGTCTTGCCATCGCCTTCGTCGATCAGTTCTCGCCCTGCGACACAGCTCTTTGGGTGATGCTTGGTCGAGTTCGCCAGAACGAGAATGCGTTTGGTTGTCATGCGTCACACAATGGCCATGCCGATGTGATGAAGTTATCGTTTTGTCTGGCTTTCGCAATCCCGATGGAGGGGACTTAACTCTAATATGCCTCCATCCCCGCGCAGGAACAGACGAGGTTGCGGTCGCCGAAGACGTTGTCCACGCGGCCCACGGCGGGCCAGAATTTATTTTCGCGGAGTGATTTCACGGGATACGCCGCCTGTTCGCGGCTGTAGGGGCGGTTCCAGTTTTCCGCCGCCAGCGTGTCCGCCGTGTGCGGCGCGCCCTTGAGCGGGTTGTTCGCCCTGTCCATCGCGCCGTTCTCCACGGCGGTCATTTCGGCGTGGATGGCAATCATCGCGTCGCAGAAACGGTCGAGTTCCTCCTTCGATTCGCTCTCGGTCGGCTCGACCATGAGCGTGCCGGCCACGGGAAACGAGAGTGTCGGCGCGTGAAAACCGTAGTCCATGAGCCGCTTCGCCACGTCCTCGGCGGTGACGTGCTTGAAGCCGCGCAGGTCGAGGATGCACTCGTGCGCGACGAGATTGCCGTGGCCCTTGTAAAGCGTGGGGAAATGATTCGCGAGCCGCCGGTCAATGTAGTTCGCGTTCAAGATGGCAACTTTCGTCGCCTCGGTCAGCCCGGCTTCGCCCATCGCCGCAATGTAAATCCACGAAATCGGCAGAATGCTCGCACTGCCCCACGGCGCGGCGCTGACCGCGCCAATCGGATTCTCACCGCCGAGATTCACCACCGGATGCGCGGGCAGGAAATCCATCAAATGTTCCGCGACGCCAATCGGCCCCATGCCCGGCCCGCCGCCGCCGTGCGGGATGCAAAACGTCTTGTGCAAATTCAAATGGCACACGTCCGCGCCGATGAAGCCGGGCGAAGTCAGGCCGACCTGCGCGTTCATGTTCGCGCCGTCCATATAGACCTGCCCGCCGTGGTCGTGAACGGTTTTGCAAATCTCGCGGATGCTTTCCTCAAAGACGCCGTGCGTGCTCGGATACGTGACCATCAGGCACGCGAGGTCGTTCTGGTGCGCGGCGGCCTTCGCCTTCAAGTCGGCGACATCAATGTTCCCGTCCGCGTCGCACGCGACGGCGACGACTTTCAGCCCGGCCATCACCGCACTGGCGGGATTCGTGCCGTGCGCGCTGGCGGGAATGAGGCAGATGTTGCGATGCGCCTCACCGCGCGATTCGTGATACGCGCGGATGACGAGCAGCCCGGCGTATTCGCCCTGCGAGCCGGCGTTGGGCTGGAGCGAAATGGCCGCGAAGCCGGTGATTTCCGCGAGCCAATGCTCCAACTGGCCGAACATTTCCTGATAGCCCTTCGTCTGCGCGAGCGGCGCGAAGGGATGAATCTTCGCGAACTCCGGCCAGCTCACGGGGAACATCTCGCTGGTGGCGTTGAGCTTCATCGTGCAGGAGCCGAGCGGAATCATCGAGTGGCAGAGCGACAAATCCTTCGCCTCCAACCGGCGCAGGTAGCGCAGCATCTCGGTCTCGGAGTGAAAGCGGTTGAAAACGGAGTGCGCGAGAAACTTGCTCGTGCGCGCAAACGGCGCGTCGAATTCCGCCGGCACCTCCGCCGCGAGTTCGCGCCATGAGAAGCCGGGGGCGAAGTTGCCGTTGAAAATCTTGAACAGCGTGTCGAGGTCATCCGCGCCGGTCGTTTCGTCGAGCGCGACGCCGACGGTCGCTTTGTCGAGCGCGCGGAGGTTGACCTGGTTCTTCTCGGCGATGCGGAGGATTTCCGCGCTGGTGTAGCCCTTGAGACTCACGCGCAGCGTGTCGAAGAACGGTCCGCCGCCTGTCGTGTGGCCGAGCTTCTGCAAGCCCGTGGCGAGAATGCTCGCGAGCAGATGCACGCGTTTCGCAATTTTCTTCAAGCCCTCCGGCCCGTGGTAAATCGCGTAGGCCGCCGCCATGTTCGCGAGCAGCGCCTGCGCCGTGCAGATGTTGCTCGTGGCCTTGTCGCGGCGGATGTGCTGTTCGCGTGTGCCGAGCGAGAGCCGCAGCGCGGGCCGTCCGCGAGAATCCTTCGAGACGCCGACGAGCCGGCCCGGCATCTGGCGCTTGAAGGCGTCGCGCGTGGCGAAGAACGCCGCGTGCGGCCCGCCGTAACCCAGCGGCACCCCGAAACGCTGCGCGCTGCCGACGGCGATGTCCGCGCCGAATTCGCCCGGCGGCGTGAGCAGCGTGAGTGCGAGCAAGTCCGTGGCGACGACCACGAACGCGCCCGCCGCGTGCGCCTGCTCGGCGAGTTGCCGGCAATCGTGAATCGCGCCGTCGGTCGCGGGATATTGCAGCAGGCAGCCGAAGACTTTCGCGGCGAAGACAAATTCACTTGGCTCAACCACGCGCGTTTCGATGCCGAGCGCCTTCGCGCGCGTGTGGACGACTTCGATGTTCTGCGGATGGCCGTTCGCCGCGACGAGGAAGACATTGCGCCCGTCGTCCGGCTTGAGCCGGTGACACATCATCATCGCCTCGGCGGCGGCGGTGGCCTCGTCGAGCATCGAGGCGTTGGCGATTTCGAGACCGGTGAGGTCGCACACCATCGTCTGGAAGTTGAGGAGCATCTCCATGCGGCCCTGCGAAATCTCGGCCTGATACGGGGTGTATTGCGTGAACCAGCCGGGGTTTTCGAGGATGTTCCGCTGAATCACCGGCGGCGTGAGCGTGTCGTGATAACCCATGCCGAGATAAGTGCGGAAAACCTGGTTCTTCGCGGCGAGGCTCCGAAGTTTTGCCAGCGCCTCGTGCTCGTTCAACGGCGCGGGCAGGTCGAGCGGCTGCGGCAGGCGGATGCCAGCGGGCACCGCTTCGCGCACCAGTTCGTCGAGAGTTCCGAAACCGAGCACTTGCAGCATCTGCTGCTGCTCTTCGGCGCTGGGGCCGATGTGGCGGCGGACAAAACGGTCGGGGTGTTCGAGGAGTTCGGCGACGGCGACGGCGGTTCGGGTTTCGGTTTTCACGCGGGCAAATTTAACGGACGATTCAATCACGGCTGGGAAAGTTAAGGTCGAGCAACGGCATTGCAAGATAGTTTTGGGAAGCCCAACACATCATCGCCGCACAGGGCGATGAATCCGATCACAAATGGACGTGACCTGCAAAACCGGGGGGCGCGCGCCCCGGACAGGCAGTCTGGCGCCATCCGCGCGGCGCGCCCGCCAAATACGCCACACCGTCACGCGCGCCTCCCCCGGCGCGGTGACGGACGCGGATTTGAAGTTGCAGGAGGATTCCCTTAGAGCTTGTTTGAAAAAGAAAAACGCAGAAATCCCTTGATTTGACGGGCTTTTTTCGCAGCTTTCATTCGCGGCAGCGCTGTTCAGGCGATGAAAATCGCCGCTTACGACACCGACCTCACCCACGACCAATGGCAC
>JACRJY010000083.1 GCA_016235585.1 Verrucomicrobiota bacterium
AAGTGCCATTGGTCGTGGGTGAGGTCGGTGTCGTAAGCGGCGATTTTCATCGCCTGAACAGCGCTGCCGCGAATGAAAGCCGCGAAAACAGCCCGTCAAATCAAGGGATTTCTGCGTTTTTCTTTTTCAAACAAGCTCTTACAGCAATTTTCTCAAACATTCCTGATTGCCCAGCCCGGCGAGAATGTAAGCGTGGCCGCCCTGCGACCAGCTGGCGAGAGTCCAGCCGCCCGTCTTGGAAAACTGCGGCGAACCGGGCGGGGGAGCCGTTGGAAGGTCGGCGAGATTGATGACCAGCAGATGCACCTCGTCACGGAAACCACCGGGGCCGGCCTTGAAACACAGCAAAGAGACCTTGCGGCCCTGCCACTCGAACACCCGGCACCCCAGCCCGGTCAGTCCCTCCAGTCCTTTGGGCAGCGCAAGGTTGGCGTGGCCCTGATGCTGCGCGAGCCACTCCCGAAGCGCGGGGGCCTCGGCGTGCTGGTAATCCAACCGGTCGAGACCGTCCAGAAACCGCCCGACATGGGCCTGGTATTCGGTGAATTGAAGCGCGCGCGAAGAACGGAAATGCATGGCACCAAGGGCCAGCAGCAGGACAAACCCTGCCGCTGCCGCCCAGACGGGCGGGTGTGTCCACCAACCGGCCCGGCGATTGACCTTCCGGCCGGCCAGCAGGGCGGCTTTCAAATCCACCGGCACGGGCACGGCCTTGATCCGGGCGGCGATCGCCGCGTCCATCGCCCGTTCGGCAGCGAACCATTGGGCAAGCTCGGGGTCGCGCTGCATCTGGTCGAGCGCTTCGGCAAAATGCGGGTCGTCCGCGTCCTGGCCGCCGGGGCGGCAGGTGGACAGGATGATTTTGGCCTGGGTGTTATCCATGCTGACTCCTTTCTTCAACTGGCATCGTCACGATTGTGGCCGGCGCACGGGAGACCCCGGTCAGCGCTGTTCGCAGTTCCTGTTTGCCGCGCGACAGACGCGACATGACGGTGCCGATGGGCACGTCGAGAATGTCCGCGATTTCCTTGTAGGAATGATCTTCGAGGTAAAACAACAGCAGCGGCGCGCGGTAAAGCTCGTCCAGGTCGAGCAGCGCCCCCATGACCGCCGCGCCGTCGAGTGCGCTGATCATCGCTGGGCTGACGGTGGGAAGTTCGGATTCCGCGTGCTCGATGGTCAAATGCGGAAACCTCGCCCGATGACGTCGCCCTTGCAAAAACTCGCGATGCAGGGTGGTGAACAGCCAGGTCTTGGCCTTGGAGCGGTCACGCAACTGGTGCCCTCTCTCGGCCCAGCGATAAAAAGTCTGCTGGGCCAGGTCGCACGCCTCGTCCACGCTTTGCGTCAAACTGAGCGCAAACCGGTAAAGCCCCTCGTAGTGGGCGTTCACCAGATTTTCAAACTCGGCGTCGTTCACAGGTGTTTGAGGCGGCGGGGGTGCAATTATTCCACCGGGCGGGTGGGGAATAATATCCGTCCTCCGCGCTCGCACTTTCGAACCGGCCATGGTGGCCGGCCGTCACAACAACAACAAACGCAAAACACAGGAATCCAAATGAAAAACATCGTCCGTTCACTCATGGCCGCGACGCTCGTCGTCGGCCTGTTCGCCGTCACGTCCGCCTTCGCCGGGGAATGCTGCGTGAAGGCCGCCGCCGCCGCCAAGCAGGGCAAGACCTGCTCGCATTGCGAGACCAAGGCCTGCTGCAAGGCCACCGTCGAAAAACTGGAGAAGGACAACAAGGCCAAGGCGTGCGCGAAGTGCGCCGCGCCGGAAAAGAAGGGAAAATCCTGACCGAGCGGTTTTGTTGATGCGCCAGTAGATGGCTCATCACGCCGCCCGGCGGCCTTTGCTCCGGGCGGCAACTTTTTACCCCGATCTTGTTCAGCCTCACTCCCGCTCTCCTCACGGCAGCACAAACTTCACCAGCGAGAAATCGTCGGTGAAGGTCTTGGAGCCTTGGATGATCTGGGCCTGCTTCAGCACGAGGTCGAGTTCGGACTGCTCGCCGTCGGCGGGAGTCTGCGTGAGCAGGGAGAAGAATTCCTGATAGTCCCACATCGTGCCGTCGGGCCGGGAGATTTCATACACGCCGTCGCTGAAGACGTAGAGGCGGCTGTTGGGGCCGACGGTCTGCGTGGCGGTGCGATACGGCAGGCCGGGCATCGAGCCGATGACCATGCCGGGCGCCTTGAGCGGCACCGCCTCCCCGCCCGTGGCACCATCCACCAGCAGCGCGGGCGGATGACCGCCGCAGGCGTAGATGACCTGGCGGGTCGTCTTGTTGAACACGCCATACCAGATGGTGAAATACATATTGTTGTGCCGGTCCATCTGGAAGGCGTCGTTGAGCGCGCACAGCACCGCGCCGGGGTCGCGGAAGTCCGTGTTCGGCAGCGCGCAGGAGCGCAGCGCGTTCATCGCCGAGATGGAGAGCAGCGCCGCGCCGACGCCGTGGCCGCACACGTCGAGCAGATACATGGCGAAATTCTCGCCATCGAGCCAGTGGTAGCCGAAGGAATCGCCGCCCAGCGACGTGGAGGTGATGAAGCGCCAGTCGGCCTTGACCACGCCGTCGTTCAGCGGCTCCGGCAGCAGCGAGCGCACATAGCGCTCCGCCTCGGCCAGTTCGTCGGCGAGGTGCTGCTGGCTTTCCAGCAAGGCCTGATACGTGGCGCGCTCCTGGTCGCGGAGGTGCTTCCGTTCCAGGCACGCGCCGATGCGGGCCTGGAGCAGGATCGGCTTGAACGGCTTGGGCAGATAGTCGTCCGCGCCGATTTCGATGCAGCGGGCGATGCTGTTCAAGTCGTCCAGCCCGGAAATCATCACGACCGGCAGGTCGCGCAGGCGCGGGTCGGACTTCATCGCCAGCAGCGTGTGGTGGCCGTTCAACTCCGGCATGAGGATGTCCAGCAGCACGAGGTCGAAGAGCTCGCGCTGCATGATCTCCAGCGCCTCGCGGCCGTTCTTCGCCGTCTCCACGATGTAGCCCTGCGCCGTGAGGAGGTTCCGCAGCATGTCGCTATTCATCACGTCGTCGTCCACGGCGAGGATGCGCGTGGGCCGCGTGGGGCGTTTCAAGAGCGCCGTGCCGCCGGAACTGGGCGGGGCCACTGGATGAGCAATGGTTTGTGTCATGCTTGCGTGCAGCAGATTATTCGCCAGCCGTGGCCAAGAGACAATCCTCAAAATAAATTCTGCTCAAATTCGTCAGGAGCCTCGTTCCGTCAAAATATGCCGCCACCGACCGGAATGCGGGATTGAATCTTCCCGTCCATTGTGGCATGGAATTTCCGCTCCTGTGCACCCGCTGTGCGCTGCGCGGGTAATTTGACTGAAACTTGCTTATGTCCGACGTCCAAACTCCCGCGCCCGGCAGACGCCGCTGGCTGAAAATCCTCGGCCTCACCGCCGCCAGCGCCGCCGTCCTCGTCGTGGCGCTTTACTTCGTCCTCACCAGCGCGGCGTTTCTGAAAGGCGTCATTCTCCCGCGTGTCAGCAGCGCGCTGCACGCCACGGTCACGGTGGAGGACGCGAGTTTGAGTCCGTTCTCCAGTGTCTCGTTGAAAGGCCTGAAGGTGACGACCAAGGACGGCGCGACTTTGCTCCAGGCCGACGAAGTCCGCACCGGCTACAGCCTCATGGGAATGCTCGGCGGCACCATCAAGGTGGACGAGGTGCGCGTCATCAACGCCGCCGTGGAAATCACCGTCGCGCCCGACGGCAAGAGCAACCTCGACCCGCTGCTGGCCTCCAGTTCCACTTCCGCCCCCGCCACCAAGCCGGCAAAAGCCCCGCAGCTCGACATCAAAAACATCGCGCTCCAAAACGCGAAACTCCGCTACGTGCAGACCCGCAAGGACGGCTCGCGCATCGTCTCCGAGGTCGCCAACGTGAACTTCACCCTCGACCAGCTCCGCAACGGCCAGGCCAGCAGGCTCACGCTCGCCGCCGATTTGAAGACCGAAGCCGGCCAGACGCCCGGCGCGGCGAACAACGACCTCGTTCAGGCCAGGCTCGACGCGACGCTCAACTTCAGTCTCTCGCCAGATTTGCTGCCGAAGGAACTGGGCTTGAAACTCAACCTCGCCGTCAACAAGGCTCAAGGCAGTTACGCCGACTTGACGGGCCTGACCGCCACGCTCGCCGGCGACGTGACGCCGACGGACATCAAACAGTTTGCCCTCGACTTCGCGCAGAACGGCCAGCCGCTCGGAAAAATTCACGCCAGCGGCCCGCTCGTGCTCGAAAAACGCGAGGGCAAGGTGAAGGTCGAGATTTCCGCGATTGACCGCAAGGTGCTCAACTTCGTTGGGGCGAAGTCGGGACTCGATTTCGGCAACACGCGGATTGATTCCACCAGCGAAATCTCGCTTGCCGTCAACGGGCGCATCATCTCCGCCACAGGCAAGCTGACCGCGCAACAGTTGAGCATCAAGCAGTCCACCAACGCCCCCACCGTGCCGCTGGATCTCGCGGCGAGTTACGACGTGACCGTGGACCAGACCGCACAGTCCGCGCTGTTGAACACCTTCACACTCACCGGCACCCAGCAGCAGCGCCCCCTGCTGCGCGCCGCGCTCACGCAGCCGATGAGCATTTCGTGGAGCACCAACGCCAGCACCAACGCCATGGGCGACGCCGCGTTCGACCTCGCCGTGACCGATTTGAATCTCGCCGACTGGAGTTCGTTCACCGCCGACCTTGCGCCCTCCGGCAAGGCCAACGTGAAGCTCAACGTGCTCTCCCAGCTCGGCGGGCAAAAGTTCACGGCCAAGCTCGACGCCCGTGTGGATGACTTCGCCGCGACGGTCGGCTCGAACAAGCTGCAAAACGCCGCCATCGAACTCCGCGCCGACGCGCTGCTGGAGAGCCTCAAGCAGGTTACGTTGAACGATTTGAAGTTCGGCCTCGCGTTGAAAGGCCAGCCCACGCTTCTTGTCGGCAGCAAGGGCACCTACAACGTCGCCAACGGCGAGGCGGACTTGCAGGCTAGTCTCGACGTATGGCTCGCCCGCGCGCTCGCGCTCGCGCCGGTGCCGGGGATGGATTTGAAGGACGGCAAAGTGAAGTTCACGGGCCGCGTCACGCAGTCGGTGAAGGTGGAGAATAAAATCAACAACACCGTGCAGACCGTCGCGGGCGATCTCGCGCTCACCGAGTTGACCGGGCAGTTTCAGAACTTCAAACTCGACCGCCTCGGCGTCACGGTGAACACCGACGTGGTGAAGTCGAACGCGCTCGTCCAGCTCCGCACGCTGCACGGCCAGCTCACGCAGGCGGCGAACGCGGGCGGCGCGTTCGACATCAGCGGCGGCGTCAACCTCGCCACCACGAACGCGCAGTTCGCGGTGAAGCTCACGGACGTGAACCAGAATTTCCTCGCGCCGTTCGCCGCGCCGTCCTTGAACGGCGGGCAACTCGCCTCCATTTCCATCAACGCCAGCCTCGCCGCCGCCTACGACCCCGCGGGCGCATCGTCGGTGAAGGGCGGTTTGCAACTGACGAACCTCCTCGTCAGTGATCCAAAGAAGCAGTTGCCGGAGACGCCGCTCTCCGCGCGTGTCGCGCTCGACGGCTCGATGCGGAAGCAGATGCTGGATCTGCGGCAATTGCTGCTCGCGCTTTCGCAAACGCCGCGCGCGAAGAACGAGCTGACGCTCTCCGGCAAGGTGGACTTGACCGACACGAACGCGGCGAAGCTGAACCTCAAGCTCGCCGCCGAGTCGCTCGACGTGACGCCGTTCTACGACCTCTTTGACAATCCGCAGAAGAAGGCGGACGAAAAGAAACCCGCCGAGCCGGCCAAGCCCGCCGACGCAAACACCGAACCGACCGCGATGAAGCTCCCGCTGCGCGACTCGACCGTGGACGTGAACATCGGGAAATTCTTCCTGCGCGAAGTGGCCGTGAGCAACCTGCTCGCGGCGGTGAAGGTGGACGGCGGCAAGGTTGCGGTGCAGCCGTTGCAACTCACGCTGAATGGCGCGCCCGTCAGCGCGGCGGTCAACCTCAACCTCGGCGTGCCGGGCTACGAGTATGACGTGAATCTCGGCGCACAGGGCATTCCCGTCGAGCCGCTGGCCGACAGCTTCTCGCCGACTTATCGCGGACAGGCCAAGGGAAAAGTCATCGCCGACGTGCGCGTCAAGGGTGCGGGCATCACCGGCGAAAACCTGCAAAGGAACCTCATTGGCGGCGTGAACTTGAGCCTGACCAACGCGAATATCGAGCTCGTCGGCCCGAAAATCAAAGCCGTGCTCACGCCCATCACCCTGCTGCTGGGCATCACCGAAGTGCTGAAGTCGCCGCTGGATTTTGTGAACGCGAACATCCAACTCGGCGGCGGACAAATCAATGTGCAGGGCGTGGATGTCCACAGCGCGGCGTTTCTTGCCAATGTCAGCGGGGTGATTCCGATTGAGAAGGTGCTGACCAACTCGCCGCTCAACCTGCCGGTGAAGATGTCGCTCACGCGCTCGGTGGCAAAAAAATTCGCATTTGTCGGCAATCAGGGTGATCCCTACGTGACCCTGCCGCACTTCGCCACCGTCTCCGGCACGCTCGGCAATCCCGGCGCAAAGACGGATAAGGCGGTCATCGCCGGCCTGCTTGCCACGGGTGTTGCCGGTAACATCACTGGCAAAGCGGGAAGCATCCTAGGCGGTGTTGGCAACATTTTGACCGGCGGCAAGGCTCCGGCGAAGGAAGAATCTCCATCCACCAATGCGCCGCCCGCCAGCACGCAGACGAACAAGGCCAGCAACCCGCTGGACAATCTGCTGAACCCGTTCTTCAAAAAGAAAAAGTAGCCATGCAGCGGCGCCTCTTTCACCCCGGATTGCCGCTGATGCTCCTCGGGCTGGCTGGCGTCGGCTTCGGCGCGGAAGTTCCGCTTGCCCGCCTTTACCCAAACGATGTCGGCCTCGCCCAAGACCCGGCCGTGCTGTTTGCCGATGACTTCGAGTCCGGCGACTTGAAAAAGAAATGGGACGAGGTGCGCGGTTCCGCAAAGCTTGTCGAGAGCGGCGCGCACGGTGGCCGGCGTTGCGCGCAGGCGGAGATGGTGCGCGGCAAAAACACCGGCGGCGACACCATCAAGTGGTTCATGCCCGGCGCGGACAAGGTCTTCGCCCGCTTTTACGTGAAGTTCTCGGCGGACTACCAATACGCGCACCACTTCGTCTGGCTCTCCGCCAATCCGCGCGCGAACAAATGGAAATCCTTCGGCAAGGCCGGGGCGAAGCCCGACGGCACGTATTTCTCGACCGGCATGGAGCCGTGGTTCGCGTGGGGGAAAAATCCGCCGCCGGGCGAGGTGAACCTCTACAGCTACTTCCCCGACATGAAGGCCGACCCGAAGATGACGGACAAATATTGGGGCAACGCCTTTTTCCCGCCCGGCCCTGGCCCTGGCGCGGCGGCGGGTGCGGGCCGCGTCATCCCGCCGCGCGGCCAATGGCAGTGCTGGGAGTTCATGCTCCAGGCCAACACCGCGCCGGACAAGGCCGACGGCAAACAGGCGATGTGGGTGGACGGAAAACTGGCGGGCGAGTTCACCGGCATCCGCTGGCGCACGGACATGGACGTGAAAATCAACTGCCTCTGGCTCGAACACTACGGCTACGACCCCGGCGACCCGACGAAGCGCTACTGGCAGGAGCGGCAGACCGTGTGGTTCGACGACGTGGTCGTGGCCACGCGCTACATCGGGCCGAAGTCGCGCCGATGAACCCGGGTGGTCGAAACCCGGCGTTGTGGTCGCCACTTGTGCTCGCCAAGTTCAGCGGCTATAAATGGCCGAAACATTTTACCAAACCTCCATGAACAAACACCTGCTCCTCACCACCCTCTCGTTCCTCACCGCGTCGGCCTTCGCCGCTGAACCGCCCTCCATCCCCGCACAGCCGATTGCCAAGAAGAAGGAGCTTCTTTTTTCCGACAACTTCCAAGGCGGCGAGCACGACCAGCGCTGGCATCGCGTCGTGGACACCTTCGCCTTTGAAAGCGGTGCGCTGAAAGGCACGCAGACACGGGTGAAGGACACGCCGTCGAAGGATGGCAAGTCCGTCATCAAGGCGCACGCGGCGGTCTACGGGCTGGAGGTTCCCACCAAGGACAGCGTGGTGGAGTGCCGCATCAAGTTCGAGGGCGCGACGATGATTGACGTGGAGTTCGACGACCGCAAATACACCGGCGCGCACTATGGCCATCTCTGCCGCGCCCAGGTGCGGCTGGACAAGGTGACGATCATGGACGAGCGCGAAGGCAGCCAGAACGAGGTGATCAAGGCGATGAAGGATGACCCCGCCAAGAAGGCGCAGGTCGCCAAGATGATGGCAGGCAGGAGCGCCACGTTCCCCGTCAAGCTCGAAGCCGGAAAGTGGCATGACCTCGCCGTCGAGACGGCAGGCGACGAGATGCGCGTGACCATTGACGGCAAACCGTCCGGCTTCCTCAAGTCTCCCGGCATCGGCCATGTCACCAAGTCCAAGATCGAACTGGGCGTCGCCGGCCAGAACGGCTGGTTTGATGACCTCAAGGTCTACAACGCCGAGCCGGTGAAACATTGAGCTGGGCAAACCGAAGGAGCGTCACCGTATGTTTATCGTGTTTCTGAAATTCTCCGGCAACAAAGGCCAGGCCGGCCAGTTCATGGATGCCCACAAGGCATGGCTCAAGCGCGGCTTCGACGACGGCGTGTTTCTGCTCGCCGGCAGCCTTGAGCCCGGCCTCGGGGGCGGGATTCTGGCCCACAACACGTCGTTGCCGGCCCTGCAAAGCCGCGTGAACGACGATCCGTTTGTCGCGCAGGATGTCGTTCGCGCCGAAATCTTCGAGATCGATCCGGCCAGGGCCGATGACCGGCTCAAGTTTTTGCTCGGCTGACGCGCCTTTCCCCGGGAGGGGTGCCGCTCACCGCCCTTCCCACAGTTGGATGCGGTCAATCTGGCAGGTGCCGAAGTCCACGGCCTTGAAATCAATCTGCGCCTGGCCGGCCATGTCAATGTGCCGGCTCTCGAAGCGGTGTTTCTTCCCGTCAATGGAAAGCAGGATGACGCCCTTCTTCAATTCGATGACCACGTCATGCCATTGGTTGAGCGCAAAGAGCGGCTGCGGCACCGGGAGCGTCTCCACGTTCTTCTTGATCGTCAGCGTCGTCGCCTTTTCGCTGAAGGCCAGGGTGTGGATGTGATGACCGAGGTCGAACAGGGGAAAGCCCTTCTGGTAGGCCTTCGCATCGTAGCGCACGCGCAGGGCGCAGACGAAGTTTTCCGGCACCTTCTTGAGCCAGATCACCGGCTTCAGCCCGGCGTGCGACGGGTCGGCGCTCGCCTTCTTCTTTTCCTGAAACTCCTTCGCCGACGGGCTCCCGGTCAGCACGCCATCCTTGATCGCCCACGTGGTGTTCTGGCGGACTTCCCAGAACTCGTTGTTCAACTTGCCGCCGTCGAAGGTGTCCTCATAGACCAGCTTGGTGCTCTGGAACAATTCCGACCGGTATTCCGGGCTGGCCGCGTGCAGCAGGGGATGCAGGGCAACGGTCAACGCGAGCACGGCCAGGCGGGCAAGACGGGAATGAGTTTTCATAAGTTTGTTTGGCTTTGTCTTACGGTGTGGCGCGGTCATTTGCAATCCCCGGCTTCGCCCGGTGCAAAGACCAAGCGCGGCCTGCCGCCGGTTTCTCCGGTTGCCCTGACTTGCGATGCGTTCCGCGAGCTGCTTTACTTTGGCGGTGGCAAAGCATCCGCCAGCAAATAATCCGAGACCTCTGCAAAAACCCCGAGTCACCGGAGCGATGGATTTTGCAGAGGTCTCAATCCATGAAAGCCATGAACAACATGAGGAACATTAAAAAGGCGTTGTCCGCAAAACAACGGGAAGAACTGCTCGCGGGAGTGAAAGCCCGTTTTGAGAAAAATCTGAACCGCCATCAAGGTCTGGACTGGGCCCAAGTGCAGGCAAAGCTGGAGGCCAATGCGGAAAAACTGTGGTCGCTCCAGGAAATGGAGCGCACCGGCGGCGAACCGGATGTGGTCGGTCAGGATAAAAAGACCGGCGAATACGTTTTTTATGATTGTTCAGCGGAAACTCCCAAAGGCCGCACCAGCGTTTGCTACGACCGCGAAGGGCTGGAATCGCGGAAGGAACATCGTCCGAAAAACACCGCCATGGATATGGCCGCGTCCATGGGCATCGAGCTTTTGACGGAAGGACAATATTTGGAGCTCCAGAAGCTGGGCGAGTTCGATGCGAAGACGTCGAGTTGGGTGAGAACGCCGGCGGACATCCGGGAACTCGGCGGTGCGCTCTATGGTGAGCGCCGCTACGGCCGCGTCTTCACGGGTCACAACGGGGCGCAGTCCTACTACGGCGCTCGGGCGTTCCGTGGCTCGTTAAGGTGTTGAATGCCGAACTGGTGACATCACCCAGCCGCCCGCGAATTCCGCGCCCGCGCCCGCGTGGGATCGGAACGTGATTTTCCCGGTGCTGCCAATCACCTACTGCCGGTTGAAGCGGTGCACGCGGCCAAAGAGGCTGTATTCCGAGACAAACACGTCGCCGTGCGCGTTGAACGCCACGCCGTGCGGCGCGGTGACGAAGCCGGGCCGCCACTTCGCCGGCTCGGTCTTGTTGTTGCCCACCTCGTCGGCGTTGCCGTTCGTGCCGAACTTCGCGGCCACCTTGCCCGCCTTGTCCAGGAGCGTGACCTGGCCTTTGATTTCACCGATGGCCGCGTAGTCGCCGTGGATCGCCACCGCCGCCGGCATCAACATGTCCGTGGCGATGACACCGAGCAGTTCGCCGTCGAGTGACAGATGAACAACGCGCATATTGCCCCGATCGCACCCGATGATACGCGGCGGGTTGAAGCGCGTGTCTATCGCAATCTTATGCAGCGTGCTGAAGCTGTAGGGCGGGGCCTTTCCGCCGAAGGACTTGAGGTATTTCCCGTTCCTGTCGAAGCGATGCACGAAGTCGCTCGAATATCCGTCGGTCACAAAGAGGTCGCCGTTGGGCGCGACATCCATTGCCGTGAGGCGGACGGCTGGCTTGGCGGGGGCGGGAGCTTTGCCCGATCCGTCCTTCTTCTTCTTCGTCGTGGCTTTTGGCGCGGCGACGGGTTTCTTGAACTCGTCGGGAATCGCCGACGCGGGAATCTCCAGCACCACCTTGCCGTCGAGCGTCATCTTCAAAATCGTCTGCCCGGCGAGGCGCGGCCCGTAGATGAATTCGCCGTCCTTCTCCTTGCGGATGACAAAGCCGTGGAAGTCCGGCGGCGCGCCCGGCACGTTGCGGAGATATTTCCCCTCCGGCGAAAACACCTGCAGGCCCGCCTGCGGATCCGGCGCGCCGGCCAGCGGATTCAAGATGCTGACATACACCTCGCCGTTGGCGCTGACCGCCACGTCGCCGTGCTGGTTGCCGAGCTGCGCGCGGCCTTCGGGCAGCTTCAGCCAGTCCGGCGCGACCTTCCAGTCGGCGGCGGTGGCGCGGGTGAGCAGGGCGGCGAGGGCGAGCGTGGTGAAAAGATGCTTGTGCATGGCGATGAATTTGTTTGTCGGCTTCAGCCGCTACGGAACAACAAACCGGGCCGCGCTGTCAACGCTGGCTTGGAGAGGGGGTGGTTTGAAAATAATTGTTTCGCGCGAAGACCGCGAGGGAGCTCGCGCCCAAGATCGCCTCGCGGGATTTCTTCTGGAGCACGGAGTTCACGTACTACGCCGAGCGCGCGGGGCTGAAGATCATCGAGGTTCCGGTCGAGCTCGAAGAGCAGCAGCGGGCCTC
>JACRJY010000082.1 GCA_016235585.1 Verrucomicrobiota bacterium
CTCGCGCGCTTCCCGAAGGTGCGAATCGTCAAAGGCGCGGAGGCACTCAAGGCCGCGTTCGCCGAGTGCGACTTCCTGCTGCACGGCTCCGGGCCGTCGCTCGTCGCGCAGAACGACGTGGCGCGTTGGGCGAAGGAGACCGGCAAGCCCTACGGCGTTTATGGCATTACGCTGTCGCTGCAAGGTTCCACGGCCACTTCGCCTGCGTCGGATAAGAGCGTCGCGGCGACCGTCGCGGTGTTGAGCGGCGCGAAGTTCGCCCACTTCCGCGACTCGAAGTCGCTGGAGCTGGCAAAGCAGCGCGGTTGCACCAGCCCGTTGATGGAGTTCGGGCCGGACGGCGCGTTCGCCACGGACTTGCGCGATGACGCGAAGGCGACGGCTTTTCTCAAGGCGAACGGCTTGGAGGACGGCCAGTTCCTCTGCTGCATCCCGCGGCTGCGCTTCACGCCTTACTGGACCATCCACAAGGAGCGCGCGATGGACCCGGTGAAGCACGCGCGCAACGAGGCGTTGAAGGAGCAGGACCACGCGCCGCATCGTCAGGCCATCATCGAGGTGCTGCGCCAGACGAAGCTCAAGATGCTCATCTGCCCTGAGGACCAGACGCAGATGGCCGTGGGCAAGGAACTGCTCTACGATCCGCTGCCCGCCGACGTGAAGCCGCGCGCGGTCTGGCGGCCCAATTACTGGCTCACCGGCGAGGCGCTCTCGACCTACATGCGCAGCGCGGGACTCTTCGGCAACGAGATGCACTCGCCCATCATGTGCATCGGCAACGGCATCCCGGCCATCGTCTGCCGCTGGGCCGAGCAGACGAGCAAGGGCCTCATGTGGCGCGACATCGGCCTCGGCGACTGGCTCTTCGACTTCGACAAGGAGGAAGAACGCGCGAAGCTCGTCCCCGCCGTGCTCGCGATGGCGCAGGACCCCGCCGCCGCGAAGGACAAGGCCGCGAAGGGGCGCGAGTTTGTGATGAACAAATTCGCCGCGAGCATGGCGGTGGTGAGGAAGCAGTTGCCGGCTTGAAGTTGCCACCGGCTCACGCGGCCAGTTTCTTCGCGATGGCGGCAACGTGTTTTCCCTGAAAACGCGCCTGC
Source organism: Verrucomicrobiota bacterium (assembly GCA_016235585.1). Classification (GTDB taxonomy): domain Bacteria; phylum Verrucomicrobiota; class Verrucomicrobiia; order Limisphaerales; family JACRJY01; genus JACRJY01. The sequence goes on from JACRJY010000082.1 coordinate 1,101, forward strand.
GCGAGTTCCTTCGCACTGGGCTGGCGCGAACCGTCCGCGCCCGCAATCGTCGCCGCGCCCCACGGTGAGCCGCCCTTGACTTCGCTGATGTCGGCCAGTTCGGGGCAGGCGTAAGGCAGGCCCACATACGCCATGCCGTGGTGCATGAGCGTGGTGACGAAGCTGATAATCGTGCTCTCGTTGCCGCCACCCGTGCCGGTGCTGGTGAACACGCTGCCGACCTTTCCGACCAGCGCACCCTTCACCCACAGGCCGCCGGTCTGGTCGAGGAAGTTCCGCATCTGCGCGGCCATGTTGCCGAAGCGCGTGGGCGTGCCGAAGAGAATCGCGTCGTAATCGCCCAGCTCCTTCGGGTTGGCGACTGGCGCGCTCTGGTCGAGCTTCGCGCCGTATTGCTTGGCGACATCGGGCGGCATCGTTTCGGGCACGCGCTTGAGCGTGACTTCGACGCCGTCCACAGCGCGCGCGCCTTCGGCGACGGCATGGGCGAGGGTTTCGACGTGGCCATAGGTGGAATAGTAGAGGACGAGGATTTTGGTCATGGGATGTTACAGTTGAGGTTTGATTGAGTGCGATGGATGGATTGGAAAGCGGTGTCGCTCATGCAGTGGGCCGTTGAACCAGCGCGGCAAATGCCTTGCGCTCGCTCCAGAGCAGGAACAGTGAAAGGCCCGTGATGGCGATGTTCACCGGATCCACCAGCGTCGCGCCTTTCATCAGGAAAACATGGAAGCACAGGATGTTCACAATAATCGGGCCGAGCACGAGCAGGCCGATGTTGCGCGTCCGGGGAAGGGCTACCAGCACGCCGCCCGCGATTTCCAGCACCTTCACAAAGGCCAGATAGCCGGTCGGGAACAGCGCCGCCATGAACAGCTTGTGCGGCGCGTCGGCGGGCGAGGGGTCGGCCGGCATGGGCAGGAAGTTGAGGAAGAAGTTCGCGCCGAAGACAACGAACGCGAGGCCAAGCAGTGCGCCGGCAAGTGTGGGGAGGTGTTTCATAAGAGGCAGTGGATGATGTTGGTGTTGGTTGGTGAGTTCAGGTGGTGGCCGGGGTTTCTTTGAGCAGCCGGTCGAGGTCGAGCGGGCCGGTGGACATGGCCAGGCTGCCGTCGGCGTTGCGGGGCCATTCGGCTTCGGGCCGGTCGCGGTAAAGTTCCACGCCATTGCCGTCCGGATCGCGGAGGTAGAGGGCTTCGCTGACGCCGTGGTCGGACGCGCCTTCAAGCTCGATGCCCGCCCGCAGCACGCGGCGCAGTGCATCCGCCAGCGCGGCGCGGTCAGGGTAAAGAATGGCCAGGTGATACAGCCCGGTCGTGCCCAGCGACGGCGGTGAACCGCCCCGGCTCTCCCAGGTGTTCAAGCCGATGTGGTGATGGTAACCACCCGCCGAAACGAACGCCGCCTGACTTCCGTAGCGCTGCGTGAGCGCGAAGCCCAGCACGCCACAGTAAAACGCGAGTGCGCGCTCCAGTTCGGCCACCTTGAGATGCACGTGGCCGATGCGGACGTTCGGATCAATGACACGGTTGCTCATAGGTGTGCCTTTCAAGCCAGGTCAAACAGCAGCGCCTCGGTCGGCTCCGTGGCCTGAAGCGTCAGCGTGCCGGGTTCCTCGGCGCTTGCGCCGTCGCCTGCCTCCAGCGCGACACCATTCAATGTCGCGGCACCCGTGGCGATTTGCAGCCACGCGCCGCGTCCGGGTTTGAGTTCGTGCAATACGCTCTGGCCGGGCTTGAGCCGCACGCGATACACCGCCGCGTCCTGGTGAATCGTCGCGGAGCCGTCGCGGCCGTCGGGCGAGATGACCAGCACCTTCGGTTCGTCCGTGTGGCCCGACTGGGGATGCCATTCGGTGTAGCTCGGCGTGAGGCCGCGCTGCCGGGGCTGAATCCAGATTTGCAGGAGGCGCATCGGTTCGGTGGCGCTGGGATTGAATTCGCTGTGCGTCACGCCCCGCCCGGCGCTCATGAGCTGAATCTGGCCGGGCCGCAGCACGCGTCCGTTGCCGAGGCTGTACTTGTGTTCGAGCGCCCCCTCCAGCACGTAGCTGAAGATTTCCATGTCCCGATGCGGATGCGTGCCGAAGCCCATGCCCGGCGCGATGCGGTCGTCGTTGATGACGCGCAGCGAGCGGAAGCCCATGTGCGCCGGATCGTAGTAATCGGCGAAGGAGAAGGTGTGATGCGAATCCAGCCAGCCGTGGTCCGCGTGGCCGCGTTCGTCCGCCCGCCGGATGTTCAATGTGTTGGTCATCGTTTTCATGGCCACAGCGTGCCCGCTCTCCGCGATGACGGCCAATGCCATGTGCTTGGCCTGAGCCTGCCTTTTGGTTATGGTGCGCGCATGGAACTGCGACAACTGCGTTACTTCGTGGCGGTGGCCGAGGCGGGCAACATCAGCCGCGCCGCGCAAACAATCTTCCTGACGCAACCCGCGTTGAGCCGGCAGATCAAGGCGCTGGAGGAGGAAATCGGCCAGTGCCTGCTCGAACGCCAGGCGCATTCGATCCGGCTCACGCCCGCCGGCGAGGTGCTGCTGCGCGAGGCGCGCGAGCTGTTGCGCCACGCGGACCAGGTGCTGGAGACGGTGCGCGGGACGGGTCGCGGCGTGCGGTTGCGCGTGGGCTACGCGCCGTCGCTGGCCAGCGGGTTTTTGTCGGCGGCAGTGGAAAACTTTTCACAGGCGCATCCCGGCGCGCGCATCGAACTGTTCGACCTCTCAACGTCCGAACTGCGCGCCGGCCTGGAGAACGACACATTGGACGTGGCCGTGACGGTCGGGCAGGACGGTGCGGGGCGCGGCTTGAAATGGACGCCGCTGGTGCGCAGCACGTGGAGGCTCGCGGTGAATCACCGACACCCGCTGGCGGGCCGGGCGCGCGTGAAGCCCGCCGAGCTGGCGCGTGAGCCGTTGCTCGTCTATTGCCAGCGCGATTATCCCGAATACTGGGAGGCGCTTCACGGCTGGCTGCGAACGCACAAATTGCGCCCTCGCATCGCTGGCGAACACGACGGCGCGGACAGCCTGCTGGCGGCGGTGGAATCAGGCCTGGGCGTGGCGCTGGTCAGCGCGCGCGCAGCGCATCTCTTACCCAGCCGTGTCCAGTTGCAGCCGATCTCCAATCCACCGCCGCCCCTGTGCATCGCCGCCGGCTGCCGCGCGGAGCGGATGGACGAGAAACCGCTCGCGGTCTTCCTCGCCGAGCTTCGCCACGCGGCGAAGAATATGCCGTGACCGGCGCGCCGGCAAAATGCAAATGCCGCTCGCAAATGCCGCCGGTGAGCCGTAGGCTGAAGCCATGAAAATCGCCGCCCACATCGTTGCCGGACTGTTCGGCCTCATGTTCCTCTTCGGAGGCTTCTTCTTTTTCTTCGGCACGCTGCCGCCGGGGCCACCGGAGGATTCGCTGCCGGGCAAGTTCATGGCCGCGTTCGGCCCGACGGGCTACATGGCCTTTGTGAAAGTCTGCGAAATCATCGGCGGCGCGCTCGTTATCGTGCCGAAGACGCGCAACCTCGGTTTGCTCATCCTCGGCCCCATCGTCATCAACATCCTGTGCTTCCACGCGTTTGTGGCGCGGGGCGGGTTCGGCGGGGCGCACGCGTTCATCACCGTTGCCGCGCTGTTCCTGCTGTGGACGGAGCGCCGCGCCTTCGCCGGGCTGGTGAACCGCAAAAACGAAGCCGCATGAGTCCGCTGATCCGCTTCCTCTCGCTGGCACTGGCCGCGCTCGGTTTCCTTCGCGCACAAGCCCAGCAAACCGACGTGCTCATCTACGGCGCGACGCCCGGCGGCATCGCGGCGGCGGTGGCGGCGGCGAAAGGCGGGCGGACGGTCGTGCTCGTCGAGCCGACGGCGCGCATTGGCGGGCTGGTGACGAGCGGGCTGTCGCACACGGATTTTCATTCGCTCGAAAGCCTGACGGGCGCGTTCCTCGATTTCGCGCGGCGCGTCGAGGCGCACTACGCGAAGACCTACGGCAAGGATTCGCCGCAGGTGCGCGACTCGTTCCACGGCACGTTCGCGGAGCCGAAGGTGAACCTCACCGTCTTTGAGGCGATGCTGGCGGAGCACAGGCGAATCGTTCTGCGGAAGCAGATGGCGCTCGCATCGGTGGCGGTGAAAAAGGACGGCGCGCGGTCGCGCATCGAGTCCGTCACCTTCACTGGCGAGGAGGGCGCGACGCTCACGATGCGCGCGAAGGTTTTCATTGATGCCACCTACGAGGGCGACTTGATGGCGAAGGCCGGCGTGCCGTGGCGCGTGGGCCGCGAAGGGCGCGGTGAATACAGCGAATCGCTCGCGCCGGAAACCGCGGACGCGCAGCTTCAGGCTTACAATTTCCGCTTCTGCATGACCAAGGTGCCGACGAACCGCGTCACGCCCGCCATGCCGCCGGGCTATCACCGTGAGGATTTTCTTGGCGTGCTGCCGGCGTTGGAGTCCGGGCGCATCAAAAAGGTTTTTGCGTATCCGCGCGACTGCATCTTCAAGGCGCAGACACCGCCGCTGCCCAACGGGAAGTTTGACATCAACGATGTCTCGCAGAGCTTCGTCCGCCTTTCGCTGCCCGGCAAAAACACCGCCTGGCCGGGTGGCGATGCCGCCGCGCGCGCAAAGATTTTCGCCGAGCACCTGCGCGACCAGGTCGGCCTGCTCTATTTCCTGCAGAACGATTCCGCCGTCCCCGCGAAGTTCCGGGACGAGGCGCGCGAGTGGGGCTGGTGCAAGGATGAGTTCACCGAGACCGGCCATCTGCCGCCACAACTCTACGTCCGCGAGGCGCGGCGCATGGTGGGCGTCCACGTCTTCGCGCAGCGCGACAGCGAGCACGCGCCGAACGATGCACGCGCGGTGTTGCATCGCGACGCCATCGCGATGGGCGACTACGGCAACAACTGCCACGGCACGGCGCACGAGGGGCCGCGCTTCGGCGGCAAGCACACGGGCGAGTTCTACAATCCCGTCCCGCCTTATCAGATTCCCTACGGCGTGCTGCTGCCGCGCGACGTGGACAATCTGCTCGTGCCGGTCGCGGCGAGTTCGTCGCACGTCGGCTTTTGCGCGCTGCGGCTGGAACCCATCTGGATGTCGCTCGGCCAGGCCGCCGGCCACGCGGCGGCATTGGCGGTGAAGGAAAACCTCGCCGTGCAAAAGGTGAGCGTGCCCGCGCTGCAACGCCGCCTGCTCGCAGACAACTCCGCGACGATTTACGTCAGCGACGTGCTGCCCGGCCACGCGGACTTCGCCGCCGTGCAATGGTGGGGCACTGCCGGTGGCCTGCACGGCCTCGCGCCGACACCCATCAAGCCGCGTGGGAAGACCCTCCACGGCCAGTATTCCGAGGCGGCACCCGGCCACGCCGCCGACCTTGCCACACCCCTCGATGCCACACTCGTCGAACGCTGGCGCAAGCTCGCCGCCGAACTCGGCCTGGATGCGGCGAAACTCCCCGCAGCCGATGGCAAAGTGACGCGCGGGGATTTCATTCGCGCCGCCGCGAAGCTCACAAAATAAAGATTTATTTCATCATGTCCCATTCCCATCCCATCGAAATCCTCCGCTTCAACACCTGCGGCTCCGTGGACGACGGCAAGTCCACGCTCATCGGCCGGCTGCTTTACGACTCCAAGTCCATCATGGAAGACCAGATGGAGGCGCTCGAACGCAGCGCCGACATCACCGGCGGCGGCGCAATCAATCTGGCGAACCTCACCGACGGCCTGCGCGCCGAGCGCGAGCAGGGCATCACGATTGACGTGGCCTACCGCTACTTCGCCACGCCGCGCCGTAAGTTCATCGTCGCCGACACGCCGGGCCATGTGCAATACACGCGCAACATGGTCACGGGCGCGAGCACCGCGAACCTCGCCATTGTGCTCGTGGACGCGCGGCAGGGCGTCATCGAGCAGTCGCGCCGGCACACTTACCTCGCGTCGCTGTTGCGGATTCCGCACCTCGTCATCGCGGTCAACAAGATGGATTTGGTGGACTGGAGCCGGGAGCGCTTTCAGGAAATCCGCGACACGTTCGAGGAATTTCTCCCGCTGCTCGACATCAAGGACGTGAAGTTCATCCCCATCAGCGCGCTTAATGGCGACAACGTCGTGGACGCCTCGCCGCACACGCCGTGGTATGAGGGGTCGCCGTTGCTGGGGCATCTGGAGACCGTCCACATCGCGAGCGACTGGAATCTCCACGGCCTGCGCCTGCCCGTGCAATGGGTCAACCGCCCGAACAATCCGACGAACAAGGAGCTGCACGACTTCCGCGGCTTGAGCGGCCAGCTCGCCGGCGGCGTGGTGAAGGTGGGCCAGAAAATCATGGTGCTGCCCAGCGGCATGAAAAGCACCGTGAAGGAAATCTGGACCTACGACGGCCCGCTGGTGGAAGCGTTCTGCCCGCAGTCCGTCACCGTCCA
>JACRJY010000086.1 GCA_016235585.1 Verrucomicrobiota bacterium
CCCGCCTCAGCTTTTTCCAGTCCGAGCGTCATCAGCCCCAAGCTGAGCGTGCCCAACGCCGAACGCATCTTCTTCATCCGCCACGCCCTGCGCGCCGGCTTCACCATCGAGGAGATTTTCAACCTCACGAAAATTGACCGCTGGTTTTTGGTGCAGATCAAGGAGATCGTGGATTTTGAGGAGGAGTTGGCAGGGACGAGGAATTGAAGCAATCCTGAATTGGCTTAATATCCAATGAGAACAATTCCTTTCAGAGGGAGTAGAAGTCGGTTGCTGATGTAAAGAGTTTCGAGAAAGTTATGAACTCGTTGGAAATCATCGTTCTCAATGTAGCTGTTTCGAACCGCCAGAACCAAGTATTCAACGCCATGCATCATGCAGGCTTGGAAGATGTCCTTTAAGAATTGAAAGTTCAGGTAGGCTCTTCCAGCCTCTACCTCAATCACAATTTGGCCGTCCTTGCTCAAGGCATCAGCACCAAAAGACTTATCAATGTGATTGTTTAGGCCGAACAAAACAGGGACAGGAATCTTTTCAGCCTTGGATTTTCCTGTTTCTACTTTGCATCCGATGGCTTCCAGGTGAGGGCGCAAGATTTTGAGAACGCCGTCGCTGCTAAGATTGTGCTCTGAAGATTTGATGTCGGCGTGAACGCTTTCAAAGCATTTGACGATAGCCAAAAGCTCGTCCGTGATTCCAACGGACCTTGGAAACAACTGGTAGCGCAACATTGAGGAGAATTTCTCCATAGTGATGGGGCAATAGTGTCAGCTTCCTGTGGGTTGGTCACGCCGCAATTGACCATCAGTTCAATTTTCGCGGCGAGGACGCGCCTTGACGAACGACTTCGAAGGCCAGACGTGCGGCATCCTCCAATTCCTCGCGATTCTGCCAGTCGAGCGTCGAGTGGAAAATTCCGCTGCGCATCAAGTCTTCGATCTGCCAGACCTCGGCGTCAGTGCATCCCGTCGCCCGTTTAATGGTTTCAGAGAAAGTTGGCATGCCAACTTTTACAAGTTCCGCATGGAACTTGCCAACCCGAAGTTCCGCGCTTTTCCGAAAATCCTTTCAAGGATGATCTGGTTCAGTTGAACGGCTATTACGCCTATTCTGATGTCAGTCCAACGGCGCAACTTGGCAACGAGCCTCGTCCGGGCGCTCGGGAATTCCGTGGGTCGTGCGGTGGATTTGCGTGACGGTTGGCCGGCCCGGATTGAAGTCCTCAATGAGCAGTTCTGGCAACCGGTGGACTTGTATATCTCCACAATCAGCCCTCATGCGCGGAAAGATTATGAGTTTCGGTTTCAAAATCCCGCGCAAGAAGACCAGCGCCCAATCGTCCAGCAGGCGGGCGTGACGCCTTTGTTACTCGGCTTCACTGAAGATTGGGGCAAGCCAATCTGCGTAGTGCCTGATGTTACAAGACGCATCGGCAGCAGAAATCGCTTCTCGATTCTCTTCCGTGACTCCCTCATTGAACAGGCCGTGACTCGCGGCTGGGCAGAATACCATTCTTCCACAGACGAAACGATTGTCGCGTTTCAAGCTGCGTTGCTTCCGGCTTATTTGAGTTTTCAAAACCTCGGCGCACGCGTCCCAATCATTGGCATCACAAACGCCATTGAAAACACCGGCTTCAACGAAGCGGAGGATGAAACCGTCCGGCAGCGCGCCCGTGTGGCCGTTTCCCGTCTTGTTCGCGACTGGGCTTTTCGTCGCGACGTCGTTTCGGCATATGAGGGTCATTGCGCACTTTGCGGTTTGGATTGGGGATTGATCGAGGCAGCTCATATTTATCCAGCTTCCGCACCGAATTCACCGGACACAGTTCCAAATGGCCTCGGGTTGTGCGGCAACCATCATATTCTTCTCGACTCACATAAACTGCACGTTGATCCCCAGACCTTCAGGGTCAAAATCCATCCAGCAATTCGGGCGAATGCAAATTCGCCAGGGAGATTGTTCCTCGACAATACATTCACCGAATTAAAACTGCCGACGAACAGATTGCATCGTCCGAGTTCTGAAATGTTGACCCGACGGTATGATTGGTATCGTGAGGTCTACAAGTGGGCCGCGTAAAATATTTCCCCCACTCGCCGTCGGCTACCTGCTCGACGAGCTCAAGAACGACATCACGCGCGAAACCCCCGCGAGCTTCGAGCCGAGCATTGATTACGTCGTCACCAAGATTCCGCGCTTTGCCTTCGAGAAATTCCCGCAAGCCGACCCCACGCTCACCACGCAGATGAAAAGCGTGGGCGAAGCGATGGCCATCGGGCGCACGTTCAAGGAAAGCCTGCAAAAACGCCTGCGCTCGCTGGAGATTGGCCGCAGCGGCCTGGGCGGCGACGGCAAACCCTGGCGCATCGGCACGGAAGTCTATGGCGACCGCGACATCCTCCCGCGCGACCCCGAAAGCTTTCGGGGCAAACTGAGCGTGCCCAATGCCGAACGCATCTTCTTCATCCGCCACGCCCTGCGCGCCGGCTTCACCATCGAGGAGATTTTCAACCTCACGAAAATTGACCGGTGGTTCCTGGTGCAGATCAAGGAGATTGTGGATTTTGAGGAGGAACTGGCGGGGGCGAGGAACTGATCGGCGTTTCCTTAATTCAGAATTCGCCCCGCCTCGGTGGTTAATCCTGAAGCAGCCCGATTTCCCGGCTCGGGTGCAAAATAGGGTTGCGGATTTCGGGCGGGGCCTTTCACATTGCCGCGCGGCGAAACCCAAACTGACCACCGACCATCATGGCACCGAAGAAAAAACGCGCGGCGAATTCCTCCCGGCCTGTCTCCGTCGTCACCGGCGCGGCGGGCTTCCTCGGCTCGCACCTCACGGATTTGCTGCTGGCGCGCGGGCACCGCGTCATCGGCATTGACAACTTCGTCACCGGCTCGGTGCGGAACATTGATCACCTGGGCGGCAACGCGAACTTCAAATTCATCCAGCAGGATGTGACGGAATTTATTTTCCTGCACGACGCGGTGGATTTCGTGTGGCACTTCGCGTCGCCGGCCAGCCCGATTGACTACCTGGAGATTCCCATCCAGACGCTCAAGGTCGGTTCGCTCGGCACGCACAAGGCGCTGGGGCTGGCGAAAAACAAGGGGGCGCGGTTCCTCATCGCGAGCACGTCGGAGATTTACGGCGACCCGCTGGTGCATCCGCAGACGGAGGAATACTGGGGCAACGTGAGCACCATCGGCCCGCGCGGCTGCTACGACGAGTCGAAGCGCTTCGCCGAGGCGCTGACGATGGCGTATCACCGCGAGCACAAGATCGCGACGCGCATCGTGCGCATCTTCAACACCTACGGCCCGCGGATGCGCGTGAACGACGGGCGCGTGGTGCCGGCGTTCATCAGCCAGGCGCTTAAGAACAAACCGATCACGGTGTTCGGCGACGGGAAACAGACGCGGAGCTTCTGCTACTACGCGGATTTGATCGAGGGGATTTACCGGCTGATGATGAGCGACTACAATTTGCCGGTGAACATCGGCAACCCGTGCGAGATGACGATGCTGCAGTTCGCGGAGGAGATCATCAAGGCCACGGGATCGAAGAGCAGAATTGTCCACCGGCCCCTGCCGCAGGACGATCCGAAGCAGCGCAAACCGGACATCGCGAAGGCGAAGGCGCTGTTGAAATGGGAGCCGCAGGTGCCGCTGGCGCAGGGCCTGGTGAAGACGATCGAATACTTTCGCGGGAAAGTTTAGCTTGGCGCGGGCGCGGGCGCGGAGTTAAATCAGCGGACGACCTGATTTGATGTTGACCGTGCTGTGTAATTTCGTTACCCAAGCCGCTCGACTTTCAACCTGAACAAGTGCGCGGGAAGTTTTTTTGGAATTTTGCGGACGCGATCCTGGATCGCCTGAAACTGAATGTTGCGCGGTAAATCATTTTTGTGCCTCGATTTCGGGGCGGGCACCCTGAAGATGGCCGAGTTCGAGCCGGGCGAAGGGGATTCGCTGCGGCTCAAGCAGTTTGCCAGCAAGCCGCTCGGCCTTGAAGGCTCGCAGGACGAGACGCGCGAGGCCACGATCCTCGCCGCGATCAAGGAGCTGCTCGCCGCGAAGTCCTTCGGCGCGAGCCGCGCGAACATCTGCGCGCCCGGCTCGCAGGTCTTCGCCAAGTTCGTCAAGCTCCCGCCGGTGGACGCCGCCAAGGTCACGCAGATCATCCAATACGAGGCGCAGCAGAGCGTGCCGTTCAAGCTCGAGGAAGTGGTCTGGGACTATCAAATCCTCGGCGCGGCACCGGGCGGCGAACTGGAGGTGCTCCTCGCGGCGATCAAGTCCGAGATCGTCGAGGGGCTGTTCCGCACCGCCGAGCAGTCCGGACTGACATTGAACCTCGTGGATGTGTCCACGGCGGCGCTGTGCAATTCCTTCCGCTATAATTACGGCGACATGGACGGCTGCACCATGCTGCTGGACATCGGCGCGAAGACGAGCAACCTGCTCTTCCTCGAAAAGGGCCGCATTTACTCCCGCAGCATCAACATCGGCGCGAACGCCATCACGCAGGATTTCGCGGCGGAGTTCAAACTGCCGTTCAACGAGGCCGAGCGGCTCAAGATCGAGGAGGGCTTCGTGAGCCTCGGCGGCGCCTACGAGGAGCCGGACAACCCGGCGCAGGCGGCCATCTCAAAAATTTCGCGGCAGGTGATGACGCGCCTGCACATCCAGATGAACCAGACGATCCAGTTCTACCGCGGGCAGCAGGGCGGCTCGGCCCCGCAGCGGCTGTATCTGGCGGGCGGCGCCTCGATGATGCCCTACACGGCGCAGTTCTTCGGCGAGAAGCTCAACGTGCCGGTGGAGTATTTCAACCCGTTCCGCAACGTCCACGTGGACGAAGGCGTCTCCCTCGAGGAGCTGGCGAAGGTCGCGCACGCGTTCGGCGAGGTCGTCGGGCTGGGCATCCGCAACCTCGCGCACTGCCCGGTGGATCTGAACCTGATGCCGGGCAGCTACCTCCAGCGGCGCGCGTTCAACCAGAAGAAACCGTATTTCATCGCCTCGGCGTTGAGCCTCGTCGCAGTGGTGCTGGCGTTCGGGTGGTTTGAGAACAAGACGGCGGACATCTACGCGGAGGCCGTCTCGCAGTTCACGGCGAACAAGGTCAAGGATTTGGAGGACCGGCTGGGCGAGCTCACCGTCGCCCAGAACAAGTTCAAGGCGGAGCAGGAGCAGCTTGGCAAATTCATGGAGGCGGTGGACGGGCGCTCGGCCTGGAGCGAAATCCTCGCCAACATCCGCGAGACGTTCATCAAGGCCGAGGACGCGCAGGACGCCGCGACGCTGGCGCAGAACGTGGACACTTTCTCCGGCGTGTGGATCGAGAGCTTCACGCCGGTGGTGCCGGAGAAGAAGGTCCAACGGCCCGGCGCGCTGCCGGTGCCCCGGCCGCCGCCGGACAATGATCCCGACAAGCCGTCCGTGCCCGACGACGCCATCTCCGAGATCAACCTCAAGTGCGAGGCCATCAACCTCGTGAGCCTTGCGCCGGACGCAAACACGAAGTTCCTCTTCGCCGTCGAGCAGGCGTTCAAGACCAACGCGATGTTTGATCCCAAGGGCACGGCGCTGGATCCCAACATCAAGGATCCGGAGCCGACGGTTTTCACCTTTGAGTTCGAGATGAAGCTCCAGCTCGCCAAGCCGATCAAATTGCGCTGATTATGCCCTGGCTCCGAAGAAATTTATGGATGGTGCTGGGCGGGCTGGTGGCCGCCGGCCTGCTGGCCGCCGCCGTGCTGTATCTGCTCCAGGGCGTGCAGCGGGGGAACGCGCTGGAGGCGGAACTGGCGGCGCAGCTCGAAAAGCTGGCGAACATCAACAACGCCGAATTCACGGCCAGCCCGGCCAACGTCAAGCTCGCCCGGGAAAACACGGAGCGCGTCGCCGCGTTCCAGGCCGGGGCGCAGAAGATGCTGGTGGACGCGTCCATGCCGGAGCTGGACGACGCGAAGTTCCGCGCGCTGCTCGACACCGCCATTTATGAATTGAGCCGGGGATGCAGCAACGCCACCATCATCATCCCGCCGAAGTATGCGTTCACCTTCGGCGCGCAACTGGGCAAGCTCAAATACGCGCCGGGCAGCCTTGAACCGTGCTACCGGCAGTTGCAGGATCTTAAGGCGATCTCCGGCGTGCTCATCGCCGCCAAGATTCACTCCATCGAGAGCCTGCGCCGCGTGCGCGTGTCCGTGGACGACCCGAAGGGCGACAGCGCCTACCTCGAAGACCAGACGCTGCGGACGAACTCCTTCGCGGTCATCGCGCCGTATGAAGTCTCCTTCAAGGGCTTCAGCCCGGAGCTGGCGGCGGTGCTCAACGGCCTGGCGCGCACGCCGGAATTTTTCGTGGTCAAGAACCTCACCGTGCTGCCGGAAGGCGCGCGTGTGGCGGTGGATTCGACGACGATGACAAATCCCGCACCGCCGGTGGTGACGGGAAGTGGTGGCGGGAAGAAAGGCGCGGCCCCTCCGCCCGCCCAGCGCCGCGTCACCATTTTGGACGAGCGCCCGCTGCGGATCACGCTCTCGCTCGAATCCGTCCGCCCGCTGCAACCCGCGAAGTGACGCCATGGAATTTTTGAAGAAACATTACGAGAAGCTCCTATTGAGCGTGGTGTTGCTCCTGCTCGCGGCGGCGGCGGCGTGGCTCTCCCTCCGCGTGAAGGCCAAGCAGGCGGAGCTCAAGGCCAAGACGCTCGAGGTGTTCAATCCGCAGGAAAAGCTTGTCCCCGCCGTGGACTTGAAGAAGGAGGAGGCCGTGCTGGCCGCCGTCAAGCAGCCGATCACGCTCGACCTCACGCTCTCGAACCACGTGTTCAACCCGGTGGTCTGGGTGAAGCTGCCGCCGAGCTACGACAAGATTCTCCCGATCAAATCGCCGACGAACATCGGGCCGGGCCGGCTCGAGGTCACCAACCGCGCGCCGCTGCTGCTGACCATCGCGTTGGAGACCGTCACCGGCCAGAAGGAAAACACCCGCTACGGAATCTCGATCAACAACGAGGCCCATCCCGTTCCCGCCCGGCGCAAGCTTCGTCGCGAGGCGCCGCTCAACGTCAAGAACGACCTCTTCATCATCAAGCAGGCGGGCACCAACGCGGAGACGGGGCTGCTCACGCTGACCCTCGAGATTCTCAACAAGGACGTGATGGCCGAGCCGGAGCCGGTCACTTTCGCCAAGGGCAAGCCGTTCACCCGCGCGGTGGCCTACACGGTGGATCTGCGCTACCCGCCGGAGAACCTGTCCTTTCCGAAGCGGCGCAAGGGCGACGCGGCGGCCTTTGACGGCGACACCTACAATATCATTGCCATCGCGGAGAAGGAGATTACTATCCAGTCCGTCACGACCCAGAAAAAATACACGATACCGATTAAATGATCGCCGTGAACCACGCGAAGCCCAGCTTTTTCCCGCGCTTGAAAACAATTTCATCCATGACTCGCACCGCACTGATAGCAATTGGTTTGGCCTGCCTCCTCACCCCGCCCGCCGCGCGCGCACAAAGCCCCGGCGCCGCCGGCGTCAAGGCCGCCGAGGAGGAGGCGTTCCGCCGGCAGGAGATGGGCATGCTGCTCGACATCGCCCTCGGCAAGGCCCAGGCCGCGCAGAAGCAGAAGGAGTTCGCCGCCGCCGCCAAGCTCTACGAGGAATGCTCGCTCTACGTCAAGCGCCTCGGCGCCGACAATGTGCCGGTGCAGGCCGGCCAGGTCGTCAACGGCCTGACGGCAAGCCGCCTCGCGCTCGCCTATGACGCGCAGAAGCGCGGCGAGTTTGCCGAGGCCGCCGGCGAGGCGGACAAGATCATCCGCTTCGACCCCGGCAACAAGCAGGCGGCGGAGTTCAAGGTTTTCAACCAGAAAGTCGAGCAGGCCCACCGCGGGCGCATCCCCAGCAAGCCCGTCCGCGCCAAGGCGGCGGAATTTTCCAACGACCAGGCCAAGGTGGGCACGCTGCTGCAGGACGCCAAGCTGCTCTACGAGATGAAAAAATTTGACGAGACCGAGGCCAAGCTGAAGGAGGCCATCGCCCTCGATCCGCAGGCCGACGCCGCCTATTACATGATGCGTCTCGTGCAGGAGGCGCGGTTCGACATCGAGTCCCGCCGGCGCGAGAGCACCTATCAGGAGCGCATCGTCGAAGTGGAGGGGATGTGGAACAAGTCCGTGCGGCGCGATCTGCCGGTGCCCAACCCCGCCGCGCGCACCAACCTCGTCTGGACCGGCCTGGGCCGGCAGGCCATCATCGCCAAGCTCGACACCATGCGGCTTCCCGAGGCGGTCTTCGACAGCATGCCGCTGCCGGAAGTCATCAAATACCTCGACGAGCAGGCCAAGAAGCTCGACCCGCAGAAGAAAGGCATCAACTTCATCCTCAATTCCCAGCTCGTGGATATGCCTCCCGGCGGCGGGGGCGGGGCGGGCGGCGCTCCCGCGGTGGACGCCACGGGCGCGCCCATCGTGGCCCCGGCGGCGCTGGCCGGGCGGCAGGATCTGGACGGGGTGATCATCAAGTTAAGCCCCGCCGTGCGCGACCTCACTTTCGCCCAGCTGCTGGAAATCATCACCGAAGTGGCGGACAAGCCGATCAAATACTCCATCAAGGACTATGCGGTCGTCTTCACGCAGAAGCTCCCCGAGACCGCACCGCTGGTGTCCAAAATTTTCCGCGTGGATCCGAACACGTTCCAGCAGGGGCTGGAGAGCGTCTCCGGCTTCACCATCGACACGGCGTCCAGCCAGAGCGGCGGCGGCGGCGGTGGTGGTGGCGGCGGTCGCGGCGGCGGTGGCGGCGGCGGTCAGCAGGATGAGGGCGGACGCGGCTTGACTGTGGCTGGCGTGCAGGTGGCGAATGTCACCAGTGGCCGGGGCGGCGGCGGCGGCCAGCAGGGGCAGGCCGGCATCACCGGCGTCACCACGACCAACCTCACGAGAAACGTGCAGGCGCTGGTGCGCGACTTTTTCGTGGCGTGCGGCGTGAACCTCGCGCCCGGCGGCGCGATTCCCACCCAGTTGTTCTACAACGACCGCAAGGGCCTTCTGTGGGTGCGCGCCTCGCAGATTGATTTGGACATCATCGAGCAGGCCATCGAAATTTTGAACGTCACCCCGCCGCAGGTGATGATCGAGGCCCGCCTCGCGGAAATGACCCAGAACGACAGCAAGGCGCTGGGCTTCGACTGGTATCTTGGCAACACGCTTTCGTTTGACGGGCGCATCGGCACGCAGGGCGGCACCGCGCCCTCGTATGCGGGGCGGCCCTCGGCGGCCAACCCCACGGGCGTTTTCCCCGGCCCAACCGTCGTCGCCCCGAACGGCACCGTCTTCCCGACGGTGGCCACCATTTTCCCGCGCGTCACAGATTCCTCACTGACCGGTTCGGACGTTATTTCCGGCACCTTGCGCCAGTCCTCCGGCATTGGCGGGACGCAGGGGTTCATCCCCGAGGTGGCGACCATCACCGGCATCCTGACCGACCCGCAGTTCCGCACCGTCATCCGCGCGATGGAGCAGCGGGACGGCACCGACTTGCTCGCCGTGCCGCGTGTCGTGACCTTGAGCGGCCGCCAGACGCAGGTGCAGGTCAGCGAAATCCGCACCATCGTCACCGGCGTGCAGACCCGGCAGAACGCCGCCGGCGGCGGCGCGCAGAACCAGAACAACGCCGCCGGCGGCGCGGTGGCCTCGACCATCCAATACGACACCCAGCCCATCCCGACCGGCCCCATCCTCGACGTGATTCCCTACGTCTGCGCCGACGGCTACACGGTGCAGATGACCCTCATCCCGTCCATCACCGAGTTCGTCGGCTACGACGATCCCGGCCCGTTCAATCCCAGCGTCCAGTCCGTCGGCGCGCAGACGGTCGGCGTGCCGCTCACGGCGCAACTGCCCCTGCCGCGCTTCCGCATCCGCCAGGTCACGACCACGTGCGCGGTGTGGGATGGCCAGACCGTCGCGCTCGGCGGCCTCATCTCCGAGGACGTCCGCAACGTGAAGGACAAAATCCCCATGCTCGGCGATCTGCCGTTCCTGGGCCGCCTGTTCCGCAGCGAATCCAAGGCCATGCAGAAGCGCAACATGGTCATCTTCGTCACGCCGACGATCATTGACGCCGCCGGCAACCGCGTGAACTCGGACGAGGATCTGCCGTTCATCAAGACCTCGACGCCGCCGCAGCCGCTGCCGAAGGCAAGATAGGCTCCGATTGATTTCCACGAATGAAGGCTCTCCACGACGGGGAGCCTTTCTTCTTTCGGCGGCGGTGATTGCGGCTCGTAGATGACGCTGATGCATTTTCAAAACCAAACTTGTTCCGAACCAGCCGCCCCATGTCCGCCGGTGAATTGAAAACAGAAAAGCTGCTGCTCGTGGACGGCCACGCGTTCGCCTACCGCGCGTTCTTCGCCATCCGCAGCCTGTCGTCGCCGGCGGGCGCGCCGACCAACGCCCTCTACGGCTTCGTGAAGATGCTGGCGAAGATGCGCGCGGCGACCGGGCCGACGCACCTCGCGGTGGTGTGGGATGGCGGGCTGGCCGCCGAGCGCCTGGCCGCGCTGCCGGGATACAAGGCGCAGCGCCCCGCGATGCCGGACGATCTGCGGCGGCAGATGGATGACCTGGCCGCGTGGGTCGGGGCGGCGGGCGGCGCTTCGCTGTGCCGCGACGGCGTGGAGGCGGACGACTGGATCGCGACCCTCGCGCGGCAGGCCGGGGAATGCCCGGTGGTCATCGCCAGCTCGGACAAGGATTTTATGCAGCTCGTTTCCCCGCGTGTCGGGCTGCTGAATCCCAATGACAAATCCGAAGCCGTCTGGACGGCGGAGCAGGTGCGCGCCAAGTCCGGCGTCGAGCCGGCGCAGATTGTGGACTGGCTGGCGCTCATCGGCGACGCGGTGGACAACATCCCCGGCGTGCCGGGCGTCGGGCCGAAGACGGCGACGGACTTGCTTCGGCAGTTCGGCTCGGTGGAGGCGCTGCTCGCGCGCCTGCCGGAGGTGAAGTCGGACCGGCTGCGCGCGAACCTGCTGGCCTCGATGGATATTCTCCGGCGCAATCGCGACCTGATCCGGCTGCATGACGATCTGCCGCTGGAGACGCCGTTCGAACAGTTGCGCGTGCGTCCGGCGGACACGGTGCGGCTGCGGGAGTTTTACGCGCGCTGGGGTTTCAAGTCGCTGCTGCTGGAACTCGGCCCGGCAGCGGCGGCGCAGGGGAGCCTGTTTTGAGCACGCGGGCGGGAGCGGAAAAACGCGGGAACGGTCTTGGAAACGCAAGTTTGATTTCTGGCAATGGAAAAAGTTGATAATGATTCCAACTTCGGCATTTACACCGGCGTCGAGTCAGGGGAAAACTGTAGGCCGAAACCGGCAGGAAACCGTGGACAGTCGCGGGCCGTTTTGTTAATTAAAAAACAACCTATGTTATTTCGGTCGCGTGCTTGCAGAGGGTTTGCGCTTTTGGTGCCAATCCTTGGATTCTGTTTAACCATCCATTCGGATGTTCAAGCGGATGAAAAGCCGTCAAACAACGTAAATACCAAGGTTTCTTCCACGACCATCAGTGGTTATGTTTCCACATCGGCGGCTTGGAGTGTTGCAGGTGTTGCAGGTTCACAGGCCGCGTTCTCGCCGCAGGCCGGCGAATACCTGCCGGCGGGCGCGCTCACCGGCAACCAGGTCTTCCCCGCCGTCGGCGTCAGTGCCGAGGGCGGCATCGTCGTCTGGCAGGACAGCGCGGCGGACGGCGACGGCTGGGGCATCAGCGCGCAGCGGCTGAACAACAACTTCTCCGGCTCACTCTCCACGTTCCGCGTCAACGTCCAGGGCGCGGGCCAGCAGGAGCATCCGCGCGTCGCCATGCTGGCCGACGGCGGCGCGGTGTTCGTCTGGGAGGGCGGCGTCTCGCCGCGGCAGCAGATTTACGCGCGCTTCATGGCGGCGAATGACACCTTCATCACCGGTGACGTGCGGGTGAACACCACCACCAACTACGAGCATCTCTCCCCCGCCATCGCGCGGCTCACCGACGGCAATGTCATCATCGTGTGGTCGAGCTTTGGTCAGGACGGCAGCCTGCTGGGCGTCTACGGCCAGCGCTTCACGCCGCTCGGCGCGCCGCTCGGCGGCGAGTTTCAAATCAACCAGACCACGCTCCACAACCAGCGCACCCCGGCGGTCGCGGCGCTCGGCGAGGGCGGCTTCGTGGTCGTGTGGGTTTCCGAGGCGTCGCGCGGCGCGGATCCGCTGGCGAGCGGCGGCGAACTGTTCGACGTGGACATCTTCGGGCGGATTTACGACTCGTCCGGCGCGGCGGCGGGCGGGGAGTTCCGCGTCAACAATGATCGTGCCGACACCTTGCAGCGCACCTGCGCCAATCCCTCCGTGGCCGGGCTTTCGCCCGGCGGCTTCTCGGTGGCCTGGGGGCAACTTGCCAGTGTCGAGCGGGATTCATCGGTGTCGGTGAGTGAAAACAGTTGGGACATTTTCTCGCGGGTCTTTTCCGTCGCGGGCGCGGCAGTGAATTCTGCCGTGATGGTCAATGAATACAATTTTGGCGACCAGTTCGCGCCGCGCATCGAGTCGCTCGGCTCGGATCAAATGGTCGTGTGGACCAGCCTGGCCCAGGACGGCTCGCGCGAGGGCGTCTACGGGCGGCTCATCACCGGCGCGGGTGATTTTGGCGGCAGCGAGTTCGCCATCAACACCACGACGAACGGGTCGCAGTTCCAGCCGACGGTGGCGGCGGACGGGGCGACGCGTTTCCTTGTGGTGTGGGCCAGCTATCAATCGGGCACAAAGATGGATTTGTTCGCACAACGCTTCGCCTCCACCCAGCCGCTGCCGGTGCTGCCCGCACCGTTTGTCTCGGCGTTGAACTCTTGGCAGCTCGCGGTTTCATGGTCCCAGTTAAGTGGCTATCCGGTGGTTTCCTACGGGCTTTACGTTGATGGCGCGACGACGCCCATCGCGCTAACGACGAATGTTTTTACCACCACGAATTTTTCACCGGGCAGCACCCACAGCTTCCGCATTGACTACGTTTTGAGTGATGGGCGGCGCTCGCTGGTTTCCGCCGCCGCCAGCGGGACGACTTGGGGCGGGGATGCCAACTTTGACGGCCTGCCGGACGACTGGCAGGCGCTCTATTGGGGCGGCGATTCCGCGAACTGGCCGCTGCCGAGCGCGGATTCCGACGGCGACGGCGTGAGCAACGTGGACGAGTTTCTCGCCGGGACGATCCCGACGGATCGCACCAGTGCGCTGCGGACGCGCATCTACCACACGCCGCAGGGGCCGTGGCTGGCGTGGAACGCGCAGGCGGGTTTTGTCTATCAGGTCGTGACCTCCGCGGATCTCAAGACGTGGACGAACGTCGGCGGGCCGCGTTTCGCGGCGGGCGCGGCGGATTCCATCGCGGTGACGCGGGCGGCGAGCGCGGGCTACTACCGCGTGCGGCGGCTGCGGTAACAATTTCGAGGCCGGCAATATGTTGCTCAAGATGATCAAAAAAATTCTCGCGGTGATGCTCGTGGCGGGCGCGGCGCAGTCGGCGGGCGCGTTCTCGCTGCTCGGCCCGCTGGACGGCGCGTTTCAGACTACGGCGTTGGGCTACAGCCAGGGTGGTGACATTGGCGGCCCGATGAACCTGGGCGAGGAATACCGCTGGAACACGCCGGTGCTGACCTACGCCTTCGACGAGTCGTTCCTCAATTATTTCGGCACGGAGGGTGTGGTGGCGGTGGAGCGGGCGATTCAGATTTTGAACGACCTGCCCGCCGCCGACAGTGTGACCAACGGACCGGCGGGCGACCCGAACCTTTACGCGAACGGCACGCCGTTCCCCACCTCGTCGCGGCTGCTCAATTTTCAGGCGCAGCAGCTCGGCCTGCTGGATATGCGCTCGATCACGCTCACGCTGCTGCTGGAGGAGATGGGGCTGGCGGATCCCGAACGGTGGACCTGGTGCCTGCGAAACCGCCTCGTTGTCAACAACGTGGTCGTCAATTACTTGGTAATCCAGCGGAACTTCGATCCCGTCAACTGGCAGCCTTCCCGGCACGTGAACGGGGTGCTCTATGGCTATAACGTTTTTGACAACGGCACGGTTGCCGACGCGGTGGAGCGGGTGGTGGATCCGCTGGCGACACGTTTCACTTCGGTGGCCGGCTCTTTTTTCGGCTTCGGAGAGTTTTATCATGGCCTGACCCGCGATGACATGGGCGGGCTGCGCTACCTTTACCGCTACAACAACTTCAACCGGGAGACCCTGCGGACGGGTGTCACCGCCCCCACCAACAGCAATCCGTGGGACATCATCGGCATCACCAACTCCTTTCCCACGCCGGCGGTCAGCCTCGGCATCCGCCCCGGCCTGCAAAAAATAACCTTCCAGCCGGCCGCCATTGATTCGCTGATCGGGACGGTGGTGCCCTACACCAACCGCTACACCGACGTCTACATCACCAACAGTGCGGTGAAGCAGCAGGCGGTGCAATACATCGCGTCCGCGCCGGACATCCTCTTCACGGCGGATGATTTGGGCGTCTTCGGCAACGGCGCCCCGGTTGTTTCCCAGCGTTCCGCGACCGCCTCGTGGCAGAACAATGACGCCATCAACGGCTCGCAGAATCTGGCCGGGCCCGGGGTCATCGCCGGCACCGTGACGACGCTGCCGACGGCGGCGCGGATCGTCATCACCTACAACAAGGTCGGCCCCAGTTTCCTCGTGTTTCCCTCGACGGGTTTGCTGACGGATGACGCCCATTCCCCCCAGTATCTCTGGGGCGCGTGGGACGGCATTGATGACACCCCGGTGGTGTTTCCGAATTCCCTTTCGGTCCAGCAGCTGGAACAGCTGCTCCTCGGTCGTTGACGGACAAGATTATTGCCATGATCAAGCTGAAGCAGTTCGGGTGGTTGATGGGTCTGTGCCTCGCGGCGACCGCCGCGCGCGGGGCCACGATGATCCTGACGAACATCAACGCCCCGCTCGTCAACCCCTCGTTCAACGCCGTCTCCGTGGTCAACAACAGCACGGTGACGGCGTCGAACACGACCTTCACCTTCGAGCTGTTCAAGCTGCAGAACGCGCTGAACCTCACCAACAAGGTCAGCGGGCGCTTCATCGGCTATCCGGGCTACGATTTTTCCACGATCACCAATTCCATCCGGCTGCCGCTGGCAAATTTTGTCAACCAGGGCACCATCAATGCCACGAGCGGCATCGTGGACATCTTTGCCACGAACCTGGCCAGCCCCGGCAACATCACCGTGGCGGCGGACGGCGTCGCCCGGCTCAAGGGCTTCGACGTGAACTTGAGCCGCGGCACCATCCAGGCCGGCAGCGGGGCGGCGCAGTCGCCGGGGTTCAACGATATATTGAACCGGCAGTATCAGAACCCCGGCTTGATCCAGGACATCTACTGGGGCACCGGCACGAACCAGCGGATCACGGGCCGGTTTGTGTTTGAACAGGACTCGGACGCTTATCTGCCGGAAAACATGTATTATTCCCCGCTTCACGAGGTGATTGACCGGCGGGCCGGCGGGCGCACCTTCGTCCAGCTCACCAACAGCGGCCTTAATCCGTTTGCGGTCTATGTCTACCAGCGCCGGACGCAGTCAACCAACTTCCACTACTACGTGGTCTATCTCGCCACCAACTCCGTGGACACAAACGTGTTCGCGGATGTCCGGTTCAGCGATTTCAACAGCGGCGACGACACGGAGGTGTTTGTGGAAATCCGCACGACCCCCGACACGGACGTGATCACCGGGGCGCCCATTGACAACCGGCTGTATTTCGTGGATCGCCTCGGGCCGCAGGGCAACAGCGTGCTGTCCACGGGCTATGTCCTGGACGGCGGTTTCCTCACGCCCAGCGGCGCGTCCCGCCCGCGCAGCATGGAAATCATGCGCACCACCGGCACCCCGTTTGAATTCTTCAGCGGCTCCCCCAGCAATGCCACCCTCGGCGTGTTCCCGAGGAACCCGGTCGATCCGCTGGCCTTCGGCACCTACGACATCAAGGCCATTTCGGGGAACCCCGACCAGACGATCTTCAACTTCATCGGGCCTTTCGCCCCGGGCGGCTCCAATGAGTTTGTGGTCAATGCCTACGCGGCCTACGGCGCGGAGATCGGCAGCTCGGTCTTCGGCACCCAGCTCCACCCCGGCAGCCCCGGCTTGAGCGACCCCACCAACGCCGTGGGCCGGATTGAGATCGAAGGGCAGAACGTGGATTTGAGTCTGGCCCGCATGCGGGGGGAGAACCTCCTCTCCATCCGCTGCACCAACAGCATCTCGGTGAGCAACGCCGTGCTGGACGCGCCCAACGTCAACCTCTACCTCACCAACACCACCAGGCCGGCGCTCACGCTCACCAACATCCTCGCCTCCGGGGTGAAGCGCTTCAACGGCCAGGTTTTCGCCTGGTCGGCGGACTGGTTCAACGAATACCTCCTCTCGCGCCCGGCGGGCGGCAATTCCAACGCCACCGCCTTTTTCCACGTGCTCGTGCTGGACATCTCCAAGGTGGGCATCTCGCAGGACGTCGTCACCGACCGGCTCGTCGTCAACAGCACCAACGTGATCATGAACAACACGCTCCGGCCCGGCCGCAGCTTCGTCATTGACGCCCATGCCGTCACCTTTGAGTCCAACAACGTGCTGAACCTGTTTTCCAGCGCGGTGGACATGGGCGCGACCAACCTGCCCAACGTCCGGCACTTCACCAACCACGGCGTCGTCAGCGTCGCCGGGCTGGCCAAGTTCGGATCGGATCGCGAGGAGCCCTTCACCAACGTCGTCAACACCGGCTCCCTTCTCGCCGCCGGCGGCTCGGTGCGCTCGCGCTACTTTCAGAACACGGGATCGTTCATCGCCAACGGCGGGGCGCTGGACATCACGGCGGACGACGCGGACATCCAGGGAACCTTCTCCTCGGCCAGCGACATCCTGCTGGCCGGCAGCAACCTCGTCCTCAACGGCCACGTGGCTTCCGCCGCCGGGGCTTTGAACCTGATTGTCACGAATTCCCTCTCGGACAGCGGCGTGCCGGGCACCAACGTGATCAATTGCGGCTACGGCTTCAGCCTGCCCCTCAAGCCCGCGCGCGGTGATCTGCTGGGCACGGTCATCACCAGCACTGTGCCGGCCTTCGCCTCGATTTCGCACCTGTGGGCGGGCGAGGATCGCGGGGCCACGGCGGCGGGGTTCACGAACAACACCGCCCTCGGCAAGCTCGCCGTGTCCTGCGCCGGGAACTTCAGCCTCGCCGCGTTCACCGGCGCGGGCACCAGCAACGCGCTCTACGTGGACCGGCTGGAGCTGCTCGGCTCCGCCGAGACCAACTTCGCCAACGTCCTTTCCATTGACCCAAACATCGTCCTCTACTTCGCCTCGGCCAACGTGCCGCCGGAGAGCCTGGACGGGCAGTTCGGCGGACGGCTGCGCTGGGTGCGGAGCTATCTGGGGCCGAACAGCTCCTCCAACGTCGTGCTGGCCTCCGGCCAGACCATCACCGTCAACTCGTCGCTGCTGGCCAGCACCGCCATTGACTCGGACGGCGACGGCACCAGCAACGGCGCCGACGCCAGCCCGTTCGACGGCGTGGCGATTGACAGCCGCGTCACCTTCATCGGCGACCCGCCGACGGCGGCGCAAATCTCGTGGAACGCCGCCGCGCAGACCACCTACCGCGTGGAGTTCACCACCGCCCTCTCGTCCGCGCCCGTCTGGGAGCTGCTCACGACCCTCACGCACAGCGCGGCGACCAACGCCGTGGTGACGGTGTCGGACACGAACCTCGGCGGCACCCAGCGCTACTACCGGGTGTCCTACACGCCGCAGTAAGGCGGCGGGGGAAATTCCAAAACCATTCGACAGCGCCGCCGCCCGGTGGCGCTTTTTTTTCGCGAATCACCGCAGAACCGGGACGGGCGGCACGACCATGGGGAGCGCAACCTTCGGAGCCTGTGGGAAAAAACCTTCGCGGCGAATCGTCCTCCTCCTCGTCCTCGTCCTCGAAAACTCTCCCCCAGAACGAGGACGAGGAGGATTGGAGGAAAATTTCAGCGGGAGCGGAACTTCTGCACCAGCAGCTGGCTGCGCGCCGCGGTGAGCGCCATGATCAGGTCGTCGTAGCTCTGGTGGCGCTCGTCCGGGCTTTTCGCCATCGCCTTCACGATGGCGTCGTTGGTGGGCCGCGTGATGTCCTTCACGAGCTTGTTCGGCGGCGTGAGCGTGGCGTTGACGTGGGCCATGGCGACCTCGTCCACCGTCGGCGCGTCGAAGGGCACCTGCCCGGTCAGCGCGTGGTAGAGCGTGCCGGCCAGGCTATACATATCGGAGCGGAAATCCTCGCGCCGGTCGCTGATGCGCTCCGGCGCGATGTAGAACGGGGTGCCGAGGATGCCCTCCGCGTCCTCCTGCTGCGAGCCGATGGACTGC
Source organism: Verrucomicrobiota bacterium (assembly GCA_016235585.1). Lineage (GTDB taxonomy): Bacteria > Verrucomicrobiota > Verrucomicrobiia > Limisphaerales > JACRJY01 > JACRJY01. The sequence continues at coordinate 18,476 of JACRJY010000086.1, forward strand.
GCGAGGCCGAAGTCCACGAGCTTCGGCTCGCCCTCGGCGTTGAAGAGGATGTTGCCGGGCTTGATGTCGAGGTGCAGCAGGTTGTGCTTGAGCGCGGTGTCGAGCGCGGCGGCGACCTTGATGCCGGTGTCGAGCACGTTGAGCTCCGGCACGCGCTGGTCGCGCTCGATCCAGCTGTCGAGCGAGCCGCGGTCGGCCAGCTCCATCACGAGATACTTGTGCCCCTCGAACTCGTCGAAGGTGTAGATGTGGATGATGTTCGTGTGGTTCAGCCCGGCGCACGCGCGCGCCTCGCGGTAGAAGGCCTCCATCGCCGGCGGCTCGGCGGCCAGCTCCGGCTTCATCAGCTTCACCGCCACGTCCCGCTGCAGCACCGTGTCGAACGCGCGGAAGACCGTGCCCATGCCGCCCCAGGCGATGACCTCGCGCAGCTCGAACTGCCGCAGCGCCACCGACACCATCACTGGATGGCCGCACTTCGTGCACGCCACCGTCTGGAACGGCGGCAGGTCGCTGGGGATGAAGTTCCGCGTGCCGCAGCCGCCGCAGGGCACCATCTTCAAAGATTTTTTTGCGTCCGCCATCGGGTTGTGAGCGGCCACGGTAGCAGAATCCCGCCGGGCCTCAAGAATAGATTCCGCGCCGCCGCCCGGCGGGAAGCTCCCCGTGAAACAAACCTTGATCCGATCCCTCGATCTGATCAATTGATCCCGGCGTGCCGAAGAAGAAAGCCATCCCGCCGCCCCCGCCCCTTTACCGCACCCCCTGGCCGGAAACCATGCTGCCGCCCGTCGCGGACGACGTGGGCCGGCCCATTGCCACCGCCCCCTTCGAGCTGCGCGATGACGGCAGCATCGTTTCTTCGGAAGGACGAGCTGCGCGAGTCCCCAATCAGGGCGGGGAGTCAGGGACTCGTGTAACTCGTCCCTCCGAAAACGCCCCGCCCCGCCTCGCCTTCGCCGACCCCGCCCGCTCCCTCTGGCTCTATCACGGCAACTCCCTCGAACTCCTCGACGCCATTGCCGCCAAATATCCCGAAGGCCGCTTCGATTGCATCTTTGCCGACCCGCCGTATTTCCTCTCCAACGGCGGCATCTCCTGCCACGCCGGCAAAATGGTGAAGGTGGACAAGGGCGGCTGGGACAAATCGCGCGGGCCGGAGCTGAACCACGAGTTCAACCGCGAATGGCTCCGCCGCTGCCAGCGCGTGCTCAAGCCCCACGGCACGATTTGGATTACCGGCACGCACCACGTCATTTTCAGCATCGGCTATGCGATGCAGCAGCTTGGTTTCAAAATCCTCAACGACATCGCGTGGGAAAAGCCCAACCCCCCGCCCAACCTCTCCTGTCGCTACTTCACCCACAGCACCGAGACCCTCCTGTGGGCGGCGAAGAACGAGCAGAGCAAGCACCTCTTCAACTACGCCGACATGAGGAAGGTCACGGGCAAGCAGATGAAGACCGTCTGGCGCAAGGAGGAATTCCCGGAGTCGCGCGAAGGAAATGAAAATCATCCCCCGCCTTCGCCGCCTTCGCGGCCTTCGCGCGACCTTTCTTCCGTCTGGACCATGACCGCGCCGGGCGGGGCCGAGAAGACCCTCGGCAAGCACCCCACGCAGAAGCCCGTGGCCCTCCTCGAGCGCTGCCTGCTCGCCTCCACCCGGCCCGGCGACCTCGTGCTCGACCCGTTTCTGGGCGGCGGCACCACCGCCCTTGCCGCCCTCCGCACCGGGCGCGGCTGCGTCGGCATCGAACTCGACGAGATTCACGTGAAGCTCGCGCAAAAGCGCATCGAACAAACCATCGAAGATTTAACCAAGCCCAAACCAAAGGAACAATATGCCCGGTAAGGCAACCGCAGTTCAAAACGGCGACGAGCTTGTTCAGGAAGTCATCAAGATTGCCCGGAAGCTTGGTCTGGAAACCAAGGAACAATTTCACGTTGCCCGCCGCATCTGGGGAGCGAACCGGAAGATTGACGTGATTCTGATTGAAGGAAAGTCACGCAAGACGCTGGGCGTCGAGTGCAAGTATCAGGGCGGCGGCGGCTCGGCGGAGGAAAAGATTCCGGCGACGATTCAAGACATCGCCGCATGGCCGATTCCCGGCATCGTCGTGTTTTCCGGCGAAGGCATCACCGAAAATATGAAGTCATTTTTGGTTTCCACGGGCAAGGCCATCGAATTGAACGAACTGGAGCCGTGGCTGCGTTTGTTCTTCGGCCTTTCATTGGATTGAGCGGCGCGCGGGCTGGCGGAGCTGGACTGGCTGCGCCCGCGCTCACCGTCCCGCTCTGGATCATCGGTTTGAAATAATTCCCGCCCGCCCAAAGCGCCAGAGGACTGGCGCAGTCCAGGACTGCTTCGCGAGATTCGGACGCTGCTGGGAAACGCGCCGGCGTCTTGGACTGCGGCTGTCCTCCGCCGCTTTCGACCGCTCTCTTGACACGCTTCTTCACGACAAATTTCGCCCGCAGCTTCGGGTGCTGCGCGACGCCCGATTGCACCGGCGAGCGGGGCCGGGCGGGCTTGCCCCCAAAAAAAATGATCCGGGCGGCGGACGCCAAGGAGGTGGGGATGGGGAATCCCGCTGAAGAAACGTGCCGCTCACCCGGATCAAAAATTCCACCGGACTTCCAACTGCGTTCCCCGGAAGTCCGTGCTTTCTTTCTACGCCTTCCCGCGCGGGCGTCAAGCGGGAGTTTTCAGGCCGCCGGCGGCGTGTGCCGGAACTTCCGCACGCGGCCGTAGGGCACCCATTCGAGCACGTAGAGGCTGCCCTGCGAATCCACGCACATGGCGTGCGGCGTGGTGAACTTGTTCGCGTGGCCGGTCTCGAACTCTTCCTTCTTCACGCCGCGCCCGTCGCCGAGCTTCGCCACCACCTGGTCGTGCTTGTCGAGGATGACGACGAGCGCGCCGAGGTCGGGCACGTAGAGGTGATCCTTGTGCTGGTAGAAACAGCAGGGGTTGCGGACGAAGTCGCCGCTGATGGTGCGGAGGTAGTTCAACTCCAGGTCATAAACCTCGTAGCGTCCGTTGGTGCGGTCGGCGATGTAGATTTCCGGCGTGGGCTTGAGGGTGTTGACCCACACGCCGTGGCAGGTGTTGAAGAGGCCGTGCTCGGCGTCCGGGCCTTTTTTCGTGCTGCGCCCGCCGATGGTCTTGAGGTGTTTGAAGTTCTTGTCGAACCGGCTGACAATCTGGCTGCCATAGCCGTCCACGATGTAGATGTCGCCGTTGGGCGCGACGGCCACGTCGGTGGGGTTCGTCCAGAGGAAGCGCTGCGCGGTGGAAGATTCCTTCTCCACGTTGCCGATGGTGTAGAGCACCTTGCCCTTGAGGTCGGTTTTATAGACGCGCTTGCCGAGCTTGGCGTCGTCCTTGACGGAGTTCTCGGTGAAGTAGAGGAACTCGCCGTTCTTCTCCTTGCTCCAGTAGATGCAGTGGGCCGTCGCCATGATTTGCTCCGGCGAATAGCCGACCTTGTCGCCGAAGTCCTTGCTCCACGTCTCCAGCAGTTTGCCCTCGCGGCTGAACACCGCCACGCACGGGCTGACCGAGCGCGAGGTGACGTAGATGCGGTCCCTGGAGTCCACGACGATGCCGCAGCCGAAGCCGTATTTCATGCCGGCGGGAAGCTTGCCCCAGCTTTCGTCGAGCGTGTAAGTCCACCGGCCCGTGCCGAGGCGGACGGGCGCGGATTTTTCCGCGTGCGCGGCGGACGGCAGCGCGAGTCCGGCGGCGGCGGTGGCGGAGGCCGCGAGGAAATCGCGGCGGTTGAGGCGGCGGGGGAAAAGGTATTCGTTGGTGCTCATAAATGTTCTGTGATGGGACGCAGTGTAACAGATGGACGAAGTCCGGCCATGAAAGATTCTCCTTTCGTGGATGTAAAATCCTGCGGCTGTCGCGGGGGTCTGATGGAGCGCGGGCTTCAGCCCGCTTCACCGTCCGCCGGTCTGACGACGTTGAAGCGGCGTGAACGCCGCGCTCCAAAGGTTCGAGAAACAAGGCTGGCTGCAAACCCTCACCGCGCCGGGCGGATGGTGACGATGTCGCCTGGCTTGAGCACCGGCTCCGGCGCGCCGGCTTTGATTTTCTTCCAGTCGGTGCGGATTGTCTTCGCGCCGCTCACGATTTCAAACGCCTTGAGATACGTGCTGAACTCGGCGGTCTTGCTGGCGGCGTAGAGCTTCATCCCCTCGGTCCACGGAATCTGCTTCGCCACGCCGGTCGCGGCGTCCTTCACCGTGACCATCGCGGTCTGCACGGCGGAAGTGGCGACGGATTTGGCGACGCTGCCGGTGGTGGTCAGCGCCGTGCCCGCCACCTTGCCGCCGGTCTTCACGGTGGCGACGGCGGTCTTGCCGGCCACGCTGCCCGCCGTGGTGACGGTCTTGGTCAGCACTTTGCCGGTGGTCTTCACGGGACTGGAACAGCCGGCAGGGCCGAGCAGGGCGGCCAGCAGGGCCGCTGGCGGAAACAAATTGATTCGCGTCACACGCACCGGGATTTTGGTTTGCGACTCTAGGGCGTTTCCGTAGTTTAGCAACATGTTCAAACCGGCAGACCTCTTTGACCTCTCGCAGACGGAGCACGCCGCGCTGTTCGACGGCTGCGGGTTCGCGTGGGACGCGCTCAAGAAAATCCGAGACCATGTCGCCCGCCATCCGCGGCAAAATCCGCTGAAACGATTTCCCGGCGCGAGCATTGGCGAAAAGGTTTTCATCGGCGAAGGCACCACTGTCGAACCCGGCGTGCTGATCAAAGGCCCGGCCATCATCGGCAGGAACTGCCAGATCCGCCACAACGCCTACATCCGCGATGACGTCATCATTGGCGACGACTGCGTCATCGGCAACGCGTGCGAATTCAAGAACGCCATGCTTTTCAACGGCTGTCAGGTGCCGCACTTCAACTACGTCGGCGACTCCATCCTCGGCCACGCGGCGCACCTCGGCGCGGGCGTGATTCTGTCGAACTTCAAGTCGCTCCCCGGCAACGTGACGGTGGAGAAGGACGGCGTGCCGTTCGACACGGGCCTGCGGAAGTTTGGCGCGCTCATCGGCGACCACGCGGAGATCGGCTGCAACGCCGTGCTGAACCCCGGCAGCATCATCGGGCGCGGCACGGTGATTTACCCCGGCGTGAACTGGCGCGGCATCCTGCCCGCGAACATGATCGTGAAGAACAAGGCGGCGCAGGAAGTCGTGGTGCGGCGGCCGAGGGAGAGTTAATCGGGCAGCGCAGATTTCAACTTGGCACTAAAATATGGTCGGCTTGGTTTTGAAGCTGGCAGCGGGCGAGGGTTCGGCTAAACTTTCCATAGCGAATGAAATCCGTGTTTGATCCCATCGAGTCCGCCGTGGCCGATCTGCGCCGGGGCCGGATGGTCATCGTGGTGGATGACGCCGACCGCGAGAATGAAGGCGACCTCATCATGGCCGCCGCGCACGCCACGCCGGCGACGGTCAACTTCATGGCCAAGCACGGGCGCGGCCTCATCTGCGTGCCGACGACCGGCGAGCGGCTCAAGCAGCTCGGCATCGAGCGCATGGTCACACAGAACCGCGAGACCTTCAAAACCGACTTCCAGGTGAGCGTGGACGCCGCGCACGGCATCACCACCGGCATCAGCGCGGCGGACCGTGCGCGGACAATCCGCGTGATGGACGAGCCGACGGCGGTGCCGGATGATCTCATCCAGCCGGGCCACGTTTTCCCGCTGCGGGCCAAGCCCGGCGGCGTGCTCCAGCGCGCCGGCCACACCGAGGCGGCGGTGGACTTGGTGAAGATGGCCGGCTGCCGGCCCGTGGGCGTGATCTGCGAAATCATGGCCGACGACGGTTCGATGGCGCGCCTGCCGGAGCTGCGGAAGTTCGCCCGCAAGCACAAGCTGAAGATTTGCTCCATCGAGGATCTGATCAAGCACCGCCGCGCCCGCGAAAAGCTCATCGAGCAGGTTGAAGTGGTGAAGCTGCCGACGGACTACGGCGATTTTGATCTGCACCTCTACGAATCGCGGCTCGACGGCCAGCATCACCTCGCGCTGGTGAAGGGCGATCTTTCCCGTGGCAGTGGGGTGCTGGTGCGCGTTCACAGCGAGTGTCTGACGGGCGACGTGTTCGGCTCGCGCCGGTGCGACTGCGGCCCGCAACTGCACCAGGCCATGCGGCAGATTTCCGAGGCGGGGCGCGGCGTGATTGTCTATATGCGGCAGGAAGGGCGGGGGATTGGCCTCGGCGCGAAGATTCAGGCCTACAAACTGCAGGAGCGCGGCTACGACACGGTCGAGGCCAACAAGAAGCTCGGCTTCGCGATGGACCTGCGCGAATACGGCCTCGGCGCACAAATCCTCTGCGACCTCGGCGTGAAAACCATCCGCCTGCTGACCAACAACCCGAAGAAAGTCGTCGGCCTCGAAGGCTACGGTCTGGAAATCGTCGAGCAGGTGCCCATCCGCGTGAAGCCGAATCCGCACAACGAAAAGTATCTCAAGACGAAGCGGGAGAAGCTGGGGCATCTGCTGTGAGCCGCCGGATTCTTTTAGCCACGGATTGAACACGGATGAAACACGGAAAAATAACAGCAACGCCGAGCACCTGATGATTGCTCCGCCTTTTCCGAATCCGTGTTTGTTCAGTGTTCAATCCGTGGCTGAAAATAATTCGTGTTCATCCATGCTCGCCCGTGGTTAATTTCCCGCGATGCTTCGCAAGATTTCGCAGAAGAAAATTCAGCCGGGCGGCGGCTCCTTCGCCATCGTCGCGTCGAAATACAACGCCCGCTACGTGGACGCCATGGTGCGCGCCGCGCGGGCCGAGCTGCGCCGCGCCGACGCGAAGGTGCGCGTGGTGCGCGTGCCGGGCGCGTTTGAAATCCCCGTGGCCGCCGCGAAACTGGCGGCGGACTCCGCCGCACCGCCGGACGCCATCCTCTGCCTCGGCGTCATCCTGCGCGGGGCCACCACGCACGCGCAGCACATCGGCGAGGCGGTGAGCCACGCGCTGGCGGCGCTGCAAATCCGCTGGCTTATCCCCGTCATCCACGAGGTGCTGCTTTTGGAGAGCGAGCAGCAGGCCCGCGAGCGCTGCCTGGATCGGCGGCACAACCGCGGCATGGAAGCCGCGCAGACCGCGCTGGAAATGGCCCGTCTGATGCGGAAACTGGATTCAAAACCCGCCGCCCGCCGGGGTTGAATAGCCCCGTTCGCGAGGCGTCCAAGCTGGCAGAAATCGGGGCGAGCAGACGGATGACAAAGCCCTTGCCGCAACAAAAGGCGGCTGGTAGTTTCCCGGCCCTGTTTTGACAACAACTGAAACTGAAATATGAAACTGAATCCCGCAATCATCACCACCCTCACTCTCGCCGTGGCGGCACAACTTGCCACCGCCGGCGACATCACCGGCAAAATCTCCCTCAAAGGCACCCCGCCGCCGGAGAAGGAACTGCCCATTGACCCGAACTGCGGCAAGCTGCACCCCGGTGCCAAGCCCACCACCAAGTTTTACGTGAGCAAGGGCGGCGGTCTGGGCGATGTGTTCGTCACCCTCAAGGGCGTCAGCGGCAAGTCCACCGGCGCGAGCGCCGCGCCGATTCTCATTGACCAGAAGGGCTGCGAATACGCCCCCTACGTTTCCGCCTGCCAGACCGGGCAGAAGATCAACGTCAAAAATTCCGATCCGCTGCTGCACAACGTCCATCCGACGCCGGTGGTGGCGGGCAACCCCGAGGCCAACAAGGCGCAGCTCCCCGGCCCGATGCTGCTGGAGTTCAAGTTTGACAAGGCCGAGGAGTTCCTCCGCTTCAAGTGCGACGTGCATCCGTGGATGTTCGCCTATGTGAACGTGGTGGATTCGCCCTACTTCGCGGTCTCGGCGGCGGACGGCTCGTTCAAGATCAGCGGCGTGCCGGACGGCAAATACACCGTCGCCATCAAGCACCGCAAGGCGGGCACGGCGGAGAAGGAAGTCGAGGTCAAGGGCGGCGCGGTGAGCGCGAACTTCGAGCTCGAAGCCAAGTAATTTGAAACGAGTTCAAACCGCTGCGGCGTCACTGCCGCAGCGGTTTTCTGTTTTTTGGCTCCCAAATATGGCCGCTTCAACTCCGCCCAGCCCGTGGCTCCACCGTTTCGCCGTCCTCGCGGCGGCCTGCACGCTCGCGCTCATCGGCGTCGGCGGATTGGTGACAAGCCATGGCGTCGGCATGGCCGTGCCGGACTGGCCGACGAGCTACGGCTACAACATGTTTTATTTTCCCATCCGGCTCTGGGAGGGCGGAATTTTCTTCGAGCACACGCACCGGCTCTTTGCCGCGCTGGTCGGGCTGCTCACGAGCATTTTGGCCGCGTGGCTGTGGGCGCGGGAAACACAGGGCCGCGCCCGCTGGGCCGGGTTCGCCGTAATTATCCTCCTCGTCGCGGCGCTGGGGCATCGCGGCTCGGGGAACACCAGCGGCGGCGCGGCGGGAATTCCAGTTCATTTCAAAATTCTCGCCGGCGTGCTGCCCGTGCTGCTCATTTTCGCCGTGGTTCAAACGGTTCGCACCGTCGGCGCGTTGCGCTGGCTGGGGATGACCGCGTTCTTCGCGGTGATCTTCCAGGGCATCCTCGGCGGGATGCGCGTGGCACTGTATCAGGATCAGCTCGGTATTTTTCACGCGACGCTCGCGCAGCTTTTCCTCGTGCTGCTGGCCGCGCTCGCGCTGCTGACCTCGCGGCGCTGGCAGGAGATGAGGTTGAATTCCGGTGAAGCACCCGTCAGTTGCCGTGTCCGCGCCGCGCTCGCAGTGGCGACGCTGCTGGTGTTCGTTCAACTGCTCCTCGGCGCGACGATGCGTCACCAGCACGCGGGGCTGGCGGTGCCGGATTTCCCGCTCGCCTACGGACGTCTCTGGCCCGCCACCGACGCCACGATGCTCACCGCCATCAACCAAAACCGCACTGATGTGCGCGGCTACAACGCCATCACGGCGGCGCAAATCCACCTGCACATGGCGCACCGGATTGGCGCGCTGCTGGCGCTGGCTGCGGTGGTGTTCGCCGTCGCGCTCGCGCGCCGCGACGTGCGGGCCGCGCACTGGCCGCGCGGGCTGGCGGCGGCGTGGCTCGGATTGATTTTGTGTCAGGCGCTGCTCGGCGCGTGGACGGTATTGAGCAACAAGGCGGCGGACATCGCCACGTTGCACGTGCTGCTCGGCGCGCTGAATCTGGTTGCCGGTTCGCTGCTCTTTCTCTGCGCCGGCAAGCTGCGCGGGACAGGGGAGAAAAGTCCGGTTGAAACGGATTCCCCGGCTGTGGCAGCATCGCCGTCGCCTGTTGTGAAATCAATTGATGAAAGCCACCGTTGAAACCATCGCCGCCGCGCCCGCCGCCGACAAAGGCCGCGTCGCGCTCGTCGCCGAGTTGACCAAGGCGCGGCTCACCACCCTCGTGGTGCTGACGACGCTGGTGGGTTTCTACCTCGGCGTGCGCGGGGCGGTGGACTACGCGCTCATGTTCCACACCGTGCTGGGCACGGCGCTGCTGGCGAGCGGCGCGGCGGCGCTCAACCAGCTTTTGGAGCGCGAGCACGACGCCAAGATGCGCCGCACCGAGACGCGCCCGCTGCCCGCCGGGCGCATCCAGCCGGAGACGGTTTTGATCATCGGCGGCGTGGTTTCGGCAGCGGGGCTGATCTGGCTCGCTTGGAAGGTCAACCCCCTCACCAGCGTGCTTGGCGCGGTCACGCTGGTCAGTTACCTGTTCCTTTACACGCCGCTCAAACGGCTGACGACCTTGAACACCGCCATCGGCGCGGTGCCGGGCGCGCTGCCGCCGCTCATGGGCTGGACGGCGGCGCGCGGCGAAATCACCATCGAGGGCTGGTCGCTGTTCGCGATTTTGTTTTTCTGGCAGTTGCCGCACTTCCTGGCGATTGCGTGGATGTATCGCGAGGACTACGCGCGGGCGGGCTTCCGTATGCTGCCGGTGGTGGATCCGGAGGGCACCCGCACGGGGATGCAGTCGGTGAGCCACACGCTGGGGTTGCTCTCGGTGAGCCTGTTCCCGGTATGGTTCGGCCTGGTGGGGACGGTGTATCTGCTGGGCGCGCTGGTGCTGGGCGGGCTGTTCCTCGCGGCGGCGGTGCGGTTTTCGCGTGAACTGACCACGGGCCGGGCGCGGCAGTTGTTTTTCGCCTCCATTATCTATCTGCCGCTGTTGCTAGGGTTGATGGTGTTCGACAAGGTGAAGCTGCCGTTGAACTGATCGGGAAATTTTCCGCGGGAGGAGCACGCTGTCGCGTGTCCGCCCCCGGACGCGGAGCACCGCGTCCCTGCCGCTCACCGGTGCAGCGCGCCGATTAACTCATTCAGCTTGTTCATCACCGCTTGGACTTCCCTTTGCGTGGGCGGGTCGCTAATGACGGGGTTCAACGCACCCACGCCGTTCACATTGCTCGCGGTGCCATCCACCGCGTCGGCAAGCTGCTGGTTGCTCACCTCGCCCGGCTCTCTCTGCGGCTCTTGCGGATCGCCCGGATCACCGGCTGGGCCTTGCGGCCCTTCCGGCCCTGGATCGCCCTGCGGCCCCGGCACGCCGCTGCCACCGGCAGCTATCAACGTCTTCAGCCCGGTGAACTGCCCGCGCAGTTCCGCCGCCTCGATCAGCGTGCCATCGCCGAGGAGGTTCGGATCAAAAGACATTTGTTTGAGGAGTCAGGATTCAGAATTCAGCAGTCAGAATTTGCGTTCACGTCCGCCCTCACCCTCACTCCAGAAGAGGGTGCAGTTTCGGGGCATTGCTGATGGTTCGATGGCCCATTTCGCAAATCCGCCGTGTCCATCACGCGCGACGCGGGAACAACGTCTCTCCTCCTCTCCGAGCGGCGACGGTGAAAACCGCGCCCCCCACGCAACAGGAACTGCGCGACTTCCGTGATTACCGGTCGCGCTTCAACAGATATTCCGCCAGCGCCTCCAACGCGACGGCTTTGCCCTTGAAAGTTTTCAGCGCGGCAAAGGCGCGGCTGGTGAGCTGTTCCGCGATGCGCCGGGATTTTTCCAGGCCCACGATGGCGGGATAGGTCGCCTTCTGCGCGGCCACGTCCTTGCCGGCGGTCTTGCCGAGCTGCTCGCTCGTTTGCGTCACGTCGAGGATGTCGTCAATCACCTGGAACGCGAGGCCGACGTGATGGCCGAAGTCCGTGAGCGCGCGGAACTGCGCGGGCGTGCAGTTCGCGCTCATGCCGCCGAGCCGCGCGGCGCAGCAAAGCAGCGCGCTGGTCTTGCGCTCGTGGATGTAGCGGAGTTCCGCGACGGAAAGCTTCTTCCCCTCGCCCTCGACATCCGCCACCTGCCCGGCGATGAGTTGGAGCGAGCCGCTGGCCCGGGCGATTTCCAGCACGATGTTCCGGTGCGAATAGCGCGGCCAGCCCCGGCATTGCGCGGCGATTTCAAACGCCTGCGTGAGCAGCGCATCGCCCGCCAGCACGGCGATGCCTTCGCCGAAGACCTTGTGGTTCGTCGGCTTGCCGCGCCGGAAATCATCGTTATCCATCGCCGGCAAGTCGTCGTGGATGAGCGAATAGGTGTGGATGCACTCGACGGCGCAGGCCAGCGGCATGGCCGCCGCGTCGGTGCCGTCGCAGGCCGCCGCCGCCGCGAGCGTGAGCGCGGGACGCATCCGCTTGCCGCCGGCGAAGAGCGAGTAGCGCATGGCGCGGTGAATCGTGGCGGGCTTGGTTTTCTCGGCGGGCAGGAATTTGTCGAGCGCGGCATTCACCGCGTCCGTCTTGGCGGCGAGATAGGCGGCGAGGTCGAAGTGGCGTGAGGAAGTTGTTTTTGCGCGTTTGGCGTCGGCGGACATGGGCAGGTATTTACGGAAACGACGCGGGCGGCGCAAGCGTGGATTCAGGTTCTCTCGTTCAATCTGGGTAGCACCCGCCTCCGACGGGTTGAACTCGGCGTCCTCGCCGAGTTCTCGTCAAACCATCTGAAGTCTTTCCCCGCCCGGTAATCCGGGTGCCGGGCGCGACGCCCGGCATGACCCGCCAGAGGCGGGTGCTACCCAGATTTCTCCACCGGCTCGTCGCTGGCGATGAGGCCGTCGAGGAGGCGGATGATGCGCCGCGAGTGCCGCGCCACCTTCTCTTCGTGCGTCACGACGATGATGGTGTTGCCCTTTCGCGCGAGGTCGTCGAAGAGCGCGAGGATTTCCTCGCCGGTGCGCGAGTCGAGGTTTCCCGTCGGCTCATCCGCGAGGAGGATGGAAGGATTGTTGACGAGTGCGCGGGCGATGGCGACACGCTGGCGCTGGCCGCCAGAAAGTTCATTCGGCAAATGGCTCGTGCGGTCGGCGAGGCCGACTTGCGTCATGGCGCGCAAGGCGAGTTCACGGCGTTCATCCGCCGGCACGCCGGCATAAACCATCGGCAGCTCGGTGTTGCGAAGCGCGCTGGAGCGGGGCAGGAGGTTGAAACTCTGGAAGACGAAACCGATTTCGCGGTTGCGGACTTCGGCGAGTTCGTTGTCGTCCATCTCGCTCACGTCGGTGCCATTGAGGATGTAGGCGCCGGAACTCGGCGTGTCGAGGCAGCCGAGAAGATTCATCAGCGTGGATTTGCCGGAGCCGCTCGGCCCCATGATGGCGACGTATTCGCCGCGCTGGATTTCGATGGAAACCCCGCGCAGGGCGTGAACCGTCTCCGCACCCATTTCGTAGCGGCGGGTGATGTTCTGGATGCGGATGAGGCTCACGGCTTGGCGGGGCTGTTCGTCGCGCCGCCCGATTTGATTTTGATGCCGTCCTCCAAATCGCGGTTGATGGCGCGGTAATTGCCGGACACGACGGACTGGCCTTCTTTCAATCCATCGAGAATCTCCACGTAATTGTCGTCGTTGATGCCGCGCTTGACGGCGGCCATCTTCGCCTGCTCCCCCACGGCGAGGAACACCACTTCGACAGGCTTGTTGGCTTCATTTTTCTTCGCGTTCGGGTTGTCGGCAGAATTGCCCTCGGCGGTTTTCGGCATCCGCGTGGTGACGCTCTGGAGCGGCACGGCAAGGACGTTCGTGCGCTGGCGCGTCTCGATTTCCGCCGTCACCGACATGCCGGGGCGGAAGGCTTCCTTCTCGTGGATGCGGATGCGGACTTCAAATTTCGTCGCGTCCTGCGCCCCGCCGGCCAGCCGCGCGGAGTTGGCGATCTCCGACACGGTGCCGGTGAATTTCTTGTCGCGGAAGGCATCCACTTCGAGCTGCGCCCGCTGCCCGGCGGCGATGAGCACCACGTCCGTCTCGCTCAAGTCCACGCGCGCCTCCATCTCGTTCAAGTCCGAGAGCGTCATCACCTCGGTGCCGGCCATCGTGGCGGTGCCGACGACTCGTTCGCCGAGCTGCGACTTGAGCTTGCTGATGGTCGCGGACACCGGCGCGTAAATCGTCGTCTTGGACAACTCCTCGTTCGCGCGGTCGAGCGAGGCCTTCGCCACGTCCGCCTGATGCCGGGCCTGCTGCACCTGCGCTTGCACGACTTCCAATCCCGTCTTCGCATCTTGGAACTGCGACTCGGAAATGAGCTTGTTGCCCATCAATTCCTGCGCGCGTTTGAACTCCGCCGTGGCCTTCTCCAAGTTCGCGGCCGCGAGCGCGCCCGAGGCTTGCGAAGATTTCAAGTTCGCCTCGGCGGAACGCTGGTTCGCCACGTAGAAGTCGGGTTTGATTTTGAGCAGCAGGTCGCCCTTCTTGACGCTCTGGCCTTCCTTGACGGGAAGCTCGATGATTTCGCCGCTGACTTCCGGGCTGATGGCGACCTGCACGACCGGCTGGATTTTCCCAGTGGCGACGACCTTCTCCATGATGTCGCGCCGCAGGACTTTTTCCGTCTGCACGGCGACGATGACTTCCTTCTTGCGGAAAAACTGGAACCACACCCCGCCGCCTCCCGCGAGCAGAAGGAGAATCAGGACGAGCCAGAGCTTCCGGCGGGATTTGGTTTTGGCGGCCATGCGGCGGATAGGACAACAGAAGCGGCGGCGGGGTTCAACAAGGAATGCGGAGGACAAGCATAGTGGGACAGGCATCTTGCCTGTCCACTGGAGCGGGCCAAGACACGCGGAGCCGTTCGCGCTTGGAACCGCCCCACTGGACAGGCGGGACGCCTGTCCCACTACCCCCGACACCCGCCCTACTTCGGATAATCCCGCCACAGCCACTTGAGCGCTTCGGGGAAGATGCTCCCGCCGCGCTTGCTGTTGTGGCCGTAGCCCTCGACGTAGTCGAACTTCACGTCGTATTTCATGAAGTTCAGCGCCGACGCCATCATCTGGTTCGCCAGCGGCCAGTTGCCGAAGGGATTGTCGAGGTCGCCGCTCGTGTCTTGCAGGAAGACGCGGACGGGCTTCGCCTCCGTCTTGCGGATGAGATACGGATACACGTGCCCGCCGCGCAAATCCACGAAGCTGCCGATGGTCGAGAGCACCTTGCGGAACTGGTCGGGCCGCTCCCACGCCACCGTGAACGAGCAGATGCCCCCGCTGCTCGCCCCGCAAATCGCCCGGCCCGCCGGGTCTTTGGTGAGATTGTAGGTCTTGCCGACTTCGGGAAGAATTTCTTCGAGGAGCATCCGCGAGTAACGGTCGCCGAGCGAATCATACTCGAAACTGCGGTTGCTCACGCGGTAGGGGTTTTGCGGTTTCCCCTTGGCCAAGTCGTGGCCGGGATTGATGAGGATGGCAATCGTCACCGGCATTTCCCTTTTCGCGATAAGATTGTCGAACACCACCGGCACGCGCCACGAGCCTTTCGGGTTCACGTAATCGTGGCCGTCCTGAAAGACCATCACGGCGGCGGGCTTCTCCGCCTTGTATTGCGCCGGGACATACACCCACCAGTCGCGCACGGTGTTCGTGAAAATCTTCGAGTGCCAGCCGGTGAACTGGGTGAGCTTGCCCTGCGGCACGCCGGGCTGGACTTCGTGGTAGGCCGTGGGCTTGAAATCGTCGGCAGCGCGGACGGCGGGGAGGGCGAGCAGCGCGCCCAGCAGAATCAATCGGTGCAACATGGGCTTTATTTAGCCACGGAGGGGGCGCGGAGGGAACACGAATTTGAAAACGACGCTTCGCCAGAAATGCGGTGTGAGGCGGCATCGACCAAGCTCAACGCCTAATTATGCGTTAAGCGGTTGGACAATACGACCGTTCCGAATAAAGGAGACCTCATAATAGTGCTGGTCGAGTGAGATGAATTTTCCGTGCTTTTCAGCAAACTCACGGAGCTTCTTGTGGCAGGCGTGCTCCCAGCTGGCAACTTCAAGCTGCCAGCCGTCCGCAACAAAGCCCTCGATATCGTAAAGAAAACCTTCCTCGCGATGGTAGCCTTTGCCGTCACCAGTCGCCAAAACAATCGTGCCTGGTGCATGGCGATACTTGCGAACGTGGCGGTGCATCCGAAGCTGGACCAAATGGTCAACAGTCTCGTTCTCGCCTCCAGCCCTCTTGAGCAGGTCTGGCTCGATATGCAGGGTTCCACGTAGGAAACCCCACACATCATCGCTCTCGGGAGGAGTGCTGCCTCCCCAGACGACTTCTTTGACAGGACGCTTGCCAGTTAGGAGCTTGATGAGGTTTGGAAAATAGATTCGGAAATCAGTGCGTGTCTCTCGAACAAATTTTTCCGCCACGCGCTGGCCCTCAATGTAGATGTTCGAATTATCGACGTAAAGACAGCTGTAATTAGCGTGGATTGGCATAAGTAAGAAGCGAAACGCCTAACGCAGCAAGTTGCGGTTTATCACGGCGGGCATGGGGCGAGGCTATTTCCGGGTTTCCGGCTCGTCAAGCAGTGCTTGGGCCGTCACACCGCGCTCCCTCACCTCACCCCGCCCCTCTCCCCTCCCTCCGAGGGAGCGGAGAGGGAGACACGTTCCCAGCCTCCTTGAAATGTCTCGCGGCGGGATTCGCGGGACGCGTCATCGAGCCATCAGCGTGGTTGGCGCGGCTGTTTCCTCTCCTCGGTGGAGAGGATAAAAGGTGAGGGGGACGTTTCATCACTTTGGAATCCTGTCCGGCGAGCCGGCTTATCCCGTTATCCGCTAAAGCCCCAGCTTCTTAAACCGGTTGTTCACTTCTTTGAAATGAAACTCCAATGAACACAGTGCCTCAAGCTCACCCTTCTTGAAATGCCGCGCCACCTCCGGCGTCGCTTTGAGTTGCTCCACGAAATCCGCGTCGTCGCGACCGGCGTGTTTGACTTCCCAGGTCTTCATCGCGGCGTCCTGGCAAAGTTTGTAGGCGGCTTCGCGCGTGAGACCTTTCTTGATGAGCGCGAGCAGCACCGTCTGGCTGTTCCACATGCCGAGCGAGAGGCCGAGGTTCTTCTTCATGTTCGCGGGATAGACGACGATGCCGTCCATCAGGCGCGTGAGCAGGCCGAACATGTAATCGAGCAGCGTGCAACTGTCCGGGAAGATGATGCGCTCGACGCTGCTGTGGCTGATGTCGCGCTCGTGCCAGAGCGCGACGTTTTCCAGCGACGCCATCGCGTTGCCGCGCAACACACGCGCAAGGCCGGTGAGGCGTTCCCAAGTGATGGGGTTGCGCTTGTGCGGCATGGCGCTGCTGCCTTTCTGGCCGATGGTGAAGGCTTCTTCGGCTTCGAGCACTTCGGTCCGTTGCAAATGACGGAACTCCACCGCCCACCGCTCGATGCTCGCGCCGACGAGTGCCATCGCGAGTTGAAATTCGGCATGAATGTCGCGCTGCACAACTTGCGTGGCGATGGGCGCGGGGCGCAGGCCGAGCTTTTTGCAGACGTAAGCCTCCACCCGCGGCGACAAATGCGCGCTCGTGCCGACCGCGCCAGAAATTTTGCCGACAGCGACGACGGCGCGGACGGATTCAAGGCGGCGGAGGGCGCGGGTGAATTCATCGTGCATGAGCGCCATCTTCAAACCGAAGGTCGTCGGTTCGCCGTGGATGCCGTGGCTGCGACCCATGCAGGGCGTGAACTTGTGTTCCTTCGCGCGCCGGGCGATGACGGGCAGCACCGCCTTCACATCGGCGATGAGGATGTCCGCCGATTGCATCATCTGCACGGCGTAGCAGGTGTCGCCCACGTCGCTGCTCGTGAGGCCGAAATGAAACCAGCGGCTGGCTTGGTTGTTGATAGCTTCGGCAACGGCGGTGGTAAAGCCGATGACGTCGTGGTTGAGAACTTTCTCCAACTCGCGCTGGCGGGCGACGAGGCCGGGGAGGTCGGCGAACCATTTGTCGCAACCGGCTTTGATCTTCTGGAAATCCTTGGCGGGGACGACGCCTTCCTTGACCAGGGCTTCGCTGGCGAGGAGTTCGATCTGCAACCAGATCTTGAGTTTGTTTTCGTCGGTCCAGATGGCCCGCATTTCGGGGCGCGAGTAACGCGTAATCATGAGGCGAGAGTAGTCAGCCGCCGGCAATGAGTCGAGAATGAGTCAGCGGGGGCGGCGAGAAATAATTCACCGGCTGCGCCCGGCTTGAGCAGCCAGTTCGCGGACTTTCTGCACGAGCACCGTTTCCACCTCGGGTGCGAAGAATCCGGGACCGCCATAAATCATCCCGCGCGTCTCGTAGCCGCCCTCGCGCAGCACGCGTGCCGAGGGGACGTAGCCGAACACGTCGTGGCTGTAGGCGGCGAGCCAGAGCTTGAGCGGCCCGATCGCGTCCTCGATCAGGCGAGCGTAATCCACCACGACTTCGCCGGAGAGCGTGACGAGGGTGAGGTCTTCGCCGAACTGCCAGACCGCGACGGGCGCGGCGTAGTGCGCGGGAAGCGGCTCGCCTTTCGCCAGGCGCGCGAGCATCTGGCCGGCGGCCCAGCGCTGGGCGCCGGGGCCGGATTTGGCGAGCCGCTCCAGTTCGGCCGGCGGCGGCGCCTTTTGCAGGGGCAGTTCCGCCCTGCCGAAAGCCGTGCGGAGCGGGCTATTCAAGGAGGTGAGTTTGGATTTCAGAACTCGCGCGACTTCACGACCGAGTGCGGCTCCGTGTTCGCGCGCAATTTCAACGGCGGGCCGCTTCGCCGGATCGTTGAGGCTGTTCGGGTAGGGGTTGGCATCGCCCGCGAGGCCCTGCATGAACATCGCCTGCGCGCCGGGAAATTCGCTTTCAATGAACCGCTGCGCCGCGCCGGCGTAATCGCCGCTCACCTGGTTGTCGCGCCCGCCAAAAGTGGTGTTGTGACAGGCCGCGCCAAAAACGACGCCGAGCAGCTTCCCGGCGGGCGATTCGACGCGCAGCACGGGAACGCCCCGATCCACCGGGCCGCGCGGGTTGACACCGAGGATGACGCCCTTGCCGGTGAACTCGCGGCGGTTCATCGGGAAGTTCACCACGCCGCCGCCCCACGTGAGGCGCGCGGGCTGAAGTCTGGCCACGGCCTGAAGGGCAAGCTCGACGCACTGGTCTTGAAGCCGGCGGGTGTAGGCGATGATTTTTGCGCTCTGCTCGTCGCTTCCGCCGTCCCGTGGCTTGAGCGCCAGCGACGGGCCGGTGTGCGTGTGCGACGCATTGAGCAGGATGCGCTCGCGCGGAATCTTCGTGCGGGCGGTGATGCGCTCGCAGGCCGGCTCGGCATACTCGGCGCGGAAGCCGATCAGATCGGCGGTGATCCACAGCGCCCGGCGCCCCTCGGCATCCTCCAGCGCGAGCGCCTTCACATGAAGATCGTCCAGCACGCCGGTGAAGGCGTTGGAGCGGCTGGCGTAGCCGGAGAGCAGCAGCGGCTCGGACGGGGTGATTTTGACAGCGGCGAACCCGGCCTTCCATTCCGTTTTCGAGGTGGCGGCGCGGGCCATGTCAGACGCCAGGGAGAAGATTGACAACAACAGCAACAGCGCAGCATACCGGGGAGAGTTCATGCCGTGAATGAAGCAGAAAGGCGGGGAACCGGCAAGGGTCTCGCGTGGAAAGTGCGGAAAGAGTGGCGACGATTCTGGCGGGCAACGAAGTATAACTTACGGGCGCGGCGGATAAATCTGATAGAGCAGCAGGTAGATCAGCACGCCGGTCACGGAGACATACATCCAGATCGGCCACGTCCAGCGGGCGATTTTCTTGTGGGCCTCGAAGCGTTCTTTGAAAGCGCGGCTCATGGTCACGAGCGCCAGCACCGGCACAAGCATGGCCAGCACGATGTGGCTGGCGAGCATGGCGTAGTAGAGCGGCGCGAGGGCGCGCGGCCCGGCGAACGGGGTGTGGACGCCCTTCACCACGGCGTATTTGTGGTAGAGGTAGAACACGAGGAAGACGCACGAGACGACGAATGCCGTGATCATGCAGTTGCGGTGCGCCGTCTTTTCCCCGCGCCTGATGAAGACGTAGCCCAGCGCGAGCAGCACCATGCTGGTGGCGTTGAGGCAGGCGTTGACCGCCGGCAAGTCGTGCGCGGTGAGAGCGAGGGTCATGGTTCGCGTTCGAGCGCGGCGAGGTCGGCTTTAATCCGTTCCTGCCAGCCAGGCTCGGTGGCTTCGTGGGCGGCGCGCAGGCGCCCCTGCTTGTCCACGAGCACAAAAAAAGTGCTGTGGATGAAGAAATCCTCCGGGTCTTTGCGGTCGGCGGGGGCGACCTCGATGGCGGTGAGTTTCAGGCCGTCCACGGCGAGGCGGAACAGCTCCGGCTTCGCGCCGGTGAGGAACTGCCAGTTGTGCGGCTGCGCGCCGAAGCGGTCGGCGTAGGCTTTCAGAACTTTCGGCGAATCAAAATCCGGGTCGGTGGTGAGCGAGATCAATCGCACGGGAGTATTTTCCGGGAGCGCCGACTGAAGCTCCTTCATGCGGCGCGTCATGTCCGCGCAGGGGCCGGGGCAGCGGGTGAAGATGATGTCCGCGACCCACACGCGGCCCGCAAGGTCGGCGCGGCGCACGGTCTGGCCAAGGTGGTTGGTAAGCGTGAAATCCGGCAGAGTGGAGATGACGGGCAGTTTGGAGCTGCCGCCGCGCAGGACGGAGAGGAGGTAGATGGCGCAGACGGTGAGGATCACCAACGTCAGCCCGCCCCAGACGGTCCACTGGATCGCGCGGGAGCGGGGCGTCGGGCCGGAAGCGGGCGTTGAGGTTGCGGTGTTCAAGTTGCGAAACGAAATCGGGCCTTTGTGAGCAAAGGCCCGTTTCCGAAAGAATGCCCAACCGGCCAGCGCAGGCTATTCAAGTGATCCGGCGCTGGAGGATTTCGACTTCTTGTCGAGCCACTCGTCGTATTCCTTCTGGCCGTAGACCGTAAAGTAGCCCTTCATGAAGTAGTGCGAGTTGCCGCAGAGCTGGGCGCAGACGATCTGGTATTTGCCCTCCTTCGTGGGCGTGAAGTGAATCGGCACGCGGAGGCCGGGCGTGGCGTCCTGGTTGACGCGCAGCGGGTAAATCTTGAAGGAGTGAATCACGTCCATCGAGGTGATGTGCGCGATCACCGGCTTGTTGACGGGGACGGCCATCTCGTTGAGCGGCGGCACCACATCGTCCTTGGCGGCGGGATCGTTCGGATCCACGCCGAAGGCGTTGCTGGCGTTCACGAACTTCGGATTCTGCTTGCCGAACACGCCGTCCTTGCCGGGGTAGCGCGAGTTCCACGCGAACTGCTGCGCGGTGACGCGGATGACGGTGGAGTCCTTCTCGGCGGGGAATTTGTCCGCCACCTTCGCCCAGAGCGGCACGGCGAAGCCGAGGAGCAGCACGGCCTCGAAGATCACCACCGCGCCCTCGATGTAGGAGGAGGCGTGCGACTTGACGCCGGCGTGGTCAGCCTGCGGATTGCGCGACTTGCGGAAGCGGAACAGGACGTAGATGAAATACGCCATCCAGCCGGCGAAGAGCAGCGCCATGAGGACGTGCACGTAGAAGATGAGGCCGTCCATGTCCTTGCCGTGCTCGGCGGCGAGCAGGGGCATGCCCAGTAGTTTCGTCAGTTCCATGTCAGGTGTTTGTTGCGGTTGCCGGCAAAACCCCGGACGCCAGCGAGGATCCAGGGCGGTTGGCCGAACGTTTCATCAGATAAACAAAAAAGGCCGTGATGCCCGCCAGCACCGACATCACCACGAACAGCAGCACCAGCACGCCCCACTTCAATCCCTCGGAGAGCGGCGATCCAGTTTCACCCTGGCACACCGCGCAGGCGAGCACCGGCGACGGCGCGACCACGAGGGCGGCGACGCCCGCGGCAAAAATTCGCTGGAAGTTCAGGCGGTTCACAGGTAGCTGACGTTCTTCAATTTCTTCAAAACATACCGGCCATAGGCGAGCAGGCCGACGCCGGACGCGAGTGAACTGACGCCCAGCGCCAGTTGCCAGCCCGCCTGTTCGTCTCGATAGTCCAGCAGCATCCACCCGCCGAAGCCAAAGGCCAGCAGCGTGGACGCGATCACAAAGACGATATGGAAGGCTTTGAGGGACATTCTCGTTCAGTGAGCCTTCAGCGCTGGAGCGGCCAGATGATCGCCCCCGTTGGCGGTGTGCGCCGGGAAATCATGCAGCGACCACATGGTCAGCACCATCATGCCGATCAGGAAGAACACCGTCGCGGCCAGCACGGCGTAGATGGCGGTCTTCTCCGAAATCAGGTGCATGAAGTAGCCCGCCACCAGAAAAGCCTTCACCACGGCAACGAACAGGGCGACAGACACGGTGACGACGAAGCTGTCGAAATGCACCGCGTTCAGCGCCACGGTGATGACCGTGCCGACGAGCAGCGCGACGAAGACGATGACGTAAAGCTTGTTGTGCTTCGCGATTTCCAGCGGGGAGTGGGTGTGGGATTCGCTCATAAAAAATTGTTCAGAGGAGGTAGAGGACGGGGAACAGGAAAATCCAGACCAGATCCACGAAGTGCCAGAAGAGGCCGGAAACCTCCACGCGGTTGATGTAGCGCTCGCGGTCGGTCTGCCACATCTTCGCGCCCGGCCCCCAGATGTAGAAGATGACGAGCGCGCCGCCGAACACGTGCAGCGCGTGCAGCGCCGTGAGCGTGAAATAGACGGCGAAATAAGTGCTGTGCCCCGGCACGAAGGCCGAGAGCCGGACGACGTCGGCGGACTTGATCTCGATGGCCTTGTGCTCGTGGCCGGCGGATTCCTTCCGCGCGTGGGCGATTTCCTTGGCCGACATCATGTAGTGAAACGGATCCGGCTCGAACTTGAAGGCCTCGACCTTCTTCTCGGCCAGCGTCTGCGTCTTCCAGAAGAACGGATGCGCGCCGTTGTGCTCGATGTGGCCGAGCAGGCGGTCGGTCTGCACCTCCTTGTCGCCGTGCTTCACGGTGATCGGCGCCTTCAGCCAGACTTCGTAGTGGCCGAACTTCTCGCGATACTCGTAGGACTTGATGCCGAGAAAGCCCAGCGCGCAAAGCAGCGTGATGGCCTGGAGCTTCCGGTATTTGGCGAAGTCGCCGAGCTTGAGCGCGTTCCACGACAGCACCACGGTCACGCTGGAGGTGATGAGCACTGCCGTGTTGAACGTGCCGATGGGGATGTTCAGCAGCCCGTGCGGCCAGTAGCCCGGCAGCGCGCCCACCCGCAGCATGATGTAGGTGGAGAACAGCGCGCCGAAGAGCATGACTTCGGAGGCGAGAAAGAGCCAGATGCCGAGCTTGGCATTGTAGAGGCCCGTGTCCTCGCGGGATTGTGACGTGTAGGGGATTTCCATGAAAAATGTCGTTGAGTTTGTGCGTCCTGGGGCGGAGTGCGGCTATTTCTCGTTCTGCGGGGTGAAGTCCTTCGCCGCGCCCGGCAGGCTGTAGTCGTAGGGGCCGCGATGCACTTCGATGGCCTTGTCGAAATTGCCGTGCGGCGGCGGCGTGGGCGTCTGCCATTCGAGCGTCGTGGATTCCCACGGGTTGTCGTTCTCCACCTTCTTGCCGCGCCGGATGCTCCAGAAGAAATTGATGATGAAGGGCAGTTGCGCCACGGCCAGGGCAAAGGCCGCGTGCGAGATCGGGATGTTCCACCACACCGTCCGCTCCGAGAGGCCGATCACGCCGTCCGCGCTGATATAGGTCGCGCCGCCGTCATACATCCGGCGGTTCATGCCGGCCATGCCCTGGGCGAACATCGGCTGGAAAATCAGGTTCATAAACACCAGCGAGAGCCAGAAATGCACCTTGCCCCAGAACTCGTTCATGAACCGCCCCGTGATCTTCGGATACCAGTAATACACGCCCGCCATCAGTCCGAAAATCGTCCCCGGCGCGACGACGTAGTGAAAGTGCGCGATGACGTAATACGTGTCGTGCAGGTGGATGTCGCTGAAGTTGAAGCCCAGCGGCAGCCCTGTCAGCCCGCCGATGCCGAACATCGGCAGGAACGCCAGCGCGAAAAGCATCGGCGTGTTGAAGCGGATCGAGCCGCCCCACAGCGAGATGAACAGGCACGTCAGGATGATCACCGATGGAATCGAAATGATCATCGTCGTCGTCTGGAAGAACGTGCTGATCTTCGTGCCCATGCCCGTGAGATACATGTGGTGCGCCCACACGATGAAGCTGATGAAGCCCACCGCCAGCACCGAATAGACCAGCGACTTGTAGCCCCAGAGCGCCTTGCGGGTGTTGTTGGCGACGATCTCCGCCACGATGCCCATCGCCGGCAAAATCAACACATAAACCTCCGGGTGCCCGAGGAACCAGAACAGATGCTGCCAGAGCAGCGGACTGCCGCCGCCGCTGATGTCCGCCGCCTTGCCCGACACCATCAGGCCCGTGGGCAGGAAAAAGCTGGTGCCAAAAACCTTGTCCATGAGCTGCATCACACCGGCGGCCTCCAGCGGCGGGAACGCCAGCAGCAGGATGAACGCCGTCACAAACTGCGTCCACACGAACCACGGCAGCCGCATCCACGTCATGCCCGGCGCGCGGAGCTGGATGATCGTGGCGATGAAGTTCACCGCGCCCAGCAGCGAGGACGTGATCAGGAAAATCATCCCGATGAGCCAGAACGTCTGCCCCTGCGTCTCAATCACCGTCGCCAGCGGCGAATAGGAGGTCCACCCCGCCTGCGCCGCGCCGCCGGGGATGACGAAGCTAACCAGCATGACCACGCCGCCGATGAAGAACGACCAGAAGCTCGCCATGTTCACGCGCGGGAAGTCCATGTCCACCGCACCGATCTGCAGCGGCACCACGTAGTTGCCGAACGCCGCGAACGCCAGCGGCACGATGGCCAGAAACACCATGATCGTCCCGTGCATCGCCCCGAGGGAATTATACAACTGCGGGCTTATCGCATAACCAATCACCTCCTGGGTGCCGGGCTTCATGACGGCGGAAACCGCGTCGCCCAGCAGCGTGTGCAAACAGTTTCCCACCAGCGGCAGGGCCTTGCCGGGATACGCGATCTGCCAGCGCATCATCAGCATCAGGCAGAAGCCGAAGAACAGGAACGAGAGCGCGGTGACGCCATACTGGATGCCGATGGTCTTGTGGTCGGTGGAAAAGATGTATTTCTGCCAGAAGCCCGGCTCCGCGTGGTGCCCGGCGTGTGCGGGCGCGTGGTGAGTTTCAGTTGTCGGCTGCATAAATTCTTTGGTTCCGTTCGTCCTCCGGCGCGATTATTCCCGCTCGGAAGCACTTTAATTAGCGACCCGCGAGCAAGCGTGTCAACAGCAGATTGCGGTTTTTGGAATCGGCGCAGCCTTCCGCCCCCCTGTTTGGCCAGCTCTGGCTCCCAGCTCCCGCCTCCCATTTTCTGGACTTGAACCCCCAAGCCGCCAAGACCGCCAAGCATTTTTTGAGGAGTTCTCCCCAGCCCTCCCCTTCGAGGGGAGAGGATTTTTATTTTTGGTTCACGGCGCGACGACGCGGTAGAAGCGCGTGCCCGCCGTCGCGGTGTCGGGATCGTTGAGCTGGAGCACGCCGTTGATCATCACGCCGTGCGAGAGATATTGCCACTCCTTCAAATCGCCGGAGACTTCGATGACGACCGTCTGGTCGTTCTGCCCGCTGACGAGGATGGTGCCGTCCGCGCCGGGGGCGGGCGGGCCGTTGAGCCGCCAGACGGTTTTGGTGGTGTTCGTGCCGCCCGGCAGCGGCGGCGGCGCGGGCATCTGGTCGAAGATCAGCACCGTGGCCTGCTGGCGCAGGTCGGAAGTGTAGCGGCCATTGCTCCCGACGAGCAGGAGGTTCGTCACGGCGGGCTGCAGCGCGAGCGTGACGGTCTCGGTGCCCTCGGCCACGCCGTCATTGACCGGCGTGACCACGATGTCGGCGGAGTTTGTCCCGGCGGGAATCGTGACCGAGCCGGGCAGTTCGGCGTAATCCACGCCGTTGCTCGCCGTGCCGCTGGTGGCGTAGTTGACGGTCAGGTCGGCACTCGTGTCGCCTTTTCGGAACACGCGGAACGCGGCGGTGTTGGTGTCCGCCTCGACCGCGTAGCCATCGCGCGCGTAGATGAAGACCGTCGGCGCGGGATTCGTCGCGGCGACCGTGACGCTGGACGGAGCGGACACGGCGCTCGCGCCCTTGTTGTCCATGGCCACGGCGGTCAGCACGTAGGTGCCCGCCGTCACGTTGCTCCATACGAGCTGGAACGGATGCACCGACGCAAGCTCGCGTGGGACATTCGTCACCACGCCGAGGCTGTTCGCGCCCTCGAAAAATTCCACGGTTGCCACCGCGCCGTCGCGATCCCACGCCTCGGCGACGAGGCGGATGGTGGCTGGCGCGACAAAGACGCTGTTGTTCGCCGGGCTGATCAGGCGGACGGTCGGCGGCGCGTTCGTGACGATGAAATCATTGTCGCGGATGGACGCGGTCGCGCGGCTGTTCAACCCGACAGTGTAGAAGCAGTCCGGCGGCGGCGGATAAACGGCGATGCAAACCGGCGGCTCAATCGCGAGCGAAACCGTCTCAACGCCTTCGACGAGCGTGTCGTCCACCGGCGTGATGACCACGTTCACCGAGCGCACGCCCGCCGGGATGACGACGGAGTCCGGCACTGCGGCGTAATCCACGCCGGTGCTCGCCGTGCCGGAAAGGCTGTAGAGCACGGTGAGCGGCAGATTCGTGCTGCCGGTGCGGCGGAGGGTGAACGTCGCCGTGTCCACCGTGCCGGTGGGGACGATGCCGGCGTTGAACTCAATCGCGTTCGCCGTCACGTGGAGCGGCCCTTCCGAGGCGTAGGCGTCCGCCGCCGTCACCGTGACGACGGACTGGATGTTCTCGGTCACGACGGCGATGCGGACGGCGGCTGAAACCGTGACGGAATTGGAATTGTCCGTGGCACGCGCGGTGAGCGTGTGTTCGCCGACGGGGACATTGGTCCAGACAAAGTAAAACGGGCTGATGGGCGCGGTGGAGCCGGTGCTGGAAAGAGAAGGCTGAAGAATCAGCGGATTGTTGGTCGCCACGCCGAGCGAATTGGTGCCCTCAAAAAATTCCACGGTGCTGACGGAGCCGTCAGCGTCATAAGCGCTCGCCATGAGCGTGATGTTTGCAGGCGCGATGAATTTCGCGCCGTTGCCGGGGCTGACGATGGCGACGGAAGGCGAGCGGTTCGTCACGGGGCCGAGGTCGTTGTCCGCAATCGTCACGACGGCGCTCGACGGGCTGCCGAGGGTGTAGGGCGTGGAAATGGGAGTGCCCGCCGTCGTGATAGGCGGCAGGGTCAGGATCAAGCCAACTGATTCGGTATCCTCGACCAATGAATCGTCCACCGGCACGATCACGACGTTGGCCGAGAGAGCGCCCGCCGGAATGGTGACGGTGCCCGGCAGCGCCGCGTAGTCCGCGCCGCTGCTGGCCGTGCCTTCGAGCCGGTAATACACCGTGAGCGGCGTGCTCGCGCTGCTGGCGCGGCGGACGGTGAAGGTGCCGGTGTCCAAAACGATCGGCGCGCCGAGGGCGATGTCGCTGTTGGTGCCGCCCGGCGGGCTGGAAAAATTCTCGCTGGCGGACGGATCGCTGGCGGTGACGGAGATGACCGGCAGTGTGTTCGTCGCGGTGGTGACGACGATGCGCACCGGCGCGGATACGGATGACGCGCCCTGATTGTCCGTCGCGCGGGCGGTGAGCGTGTATTCGCCGACGGGCACGTTGCTCCACGCAAAGACGAACGGCGGCGCGAAGCCGTTGGCGTTGAGAGTCTGAACGTCGGGATTGTTGGTGGCCGTGTGCAGCAGGTTCGTGCCGGAAAAATACTCCACCGTCGCCACGAAGCCGCCGGGGTCGGGATCATACGCGTTGACATTCACGGTGATGTTGGCCGGAGCGGTGAACCGGGCGTTGTTGGCCGGGCTGGCCAGCGCGACGGACGGCGGGTGGTTGGTTGGCGGCGGGCTGTTCCCGTCCAAGATGCTCACCGTCGCGCCGCCCGGTGTGCCGATGGAGTAGGGCGCGGGTGGCGGCGGATAGATGGCAATCGTGACGAGAGGTTGAGTCAAGGCGAGTTCCACCCGTTCCGTCCCCTCGACCAGCGTATCCGCCAGCGGCGTGACCAGCACTCGCGCCGCGGAACTGCCTTCGGGAATGACGACGGAATCCGGCTGGGCCGCGTAATCCACGCCGTTGCTCGCATTGCCACCGAGACGGTAATACACCGTCAGGCTGGCGTTCGTGCCGCCGGTGCGCCGGATGGTGAACGCGCCGGGGGCCGCCGCGTTGGTCTCGGAGGTGGTCGGCACGCTGGCGACGACCGTGACCACGGGCAGCGCGGGCGGATTGGTGGTGTTGATGGTTCCATCCTGCGCGGTAGTGGCGGCGGGATTGGAAAACGCCACCAGCATTCCGGCGAACAAGAACGCCGGCCATCTGAACAAGCTCTGTTTCATAAACGGTTCCTCATCGGCAAACCTCTGCCCGAAATGCCCGCCGTCAGCCCTCGGCAAAGCCGTGTTTGCAGTGTGGCGATGAAACCCCAGACCCGCCGCCTTGGCAACTACGGTTTTCCCCCTACGCGGCGGGCGCATCCGCCCACTTGTCCAGTAGCGCAGCGCGTCCTCGCCTGCGGGTTCTGGCCGCGTCTCGCGGCCCGGCGGGAACACGGGGCGCGGACGCCCCGCGAACCCGCCGCCGAGGACGGCGGCGCTACGCGCGTGACAGCGTGGCGCAACGAATGGAAATGATTTGCACCCGCCCCGCAAAGCCTCAATAACCCTCGCATGAACTGCTTCGTCACCGGCGCGTCCGGGTTCGTCGGCGCGAACCTCGTCCACGAACTCGTCGCGCGCGGCCATCGCGTGAAGGCGCTGCTGCGCGCCGGCAGCGACACGCGCGGCCTGCGCGGCACGGACTTCGAGCGCGTCGAAGGCGACCTCGCGGACAAGGAAATCCTCGCGAGCGCGATGCGCGGCTGCGACTGGTGCTTCCACGTCGCCGCGAGCTACCACCTCTGGCTGCGTGATTACGCGCCGATGTTTGCCGCGAACGTGGACGGCACGCGCCACGTCATCGAGGCCGCCACGCGCGCGGGCTGTTCGCGGATTGTCTACACCAGCACTGTCGGCTGCATCGGCCTGCCGCGCGAGGTCAACGGCCAGTTCACGCCCACCGACGAGAACACGCCCTTCTCCTAGGCGCAGATGAGCAATTCCTACAAGCTCTCGAAGTGGCGCGCGGAAGTTGTCGCCCACGAATTGGCGGCCAAGGGCGCGCCCGTTGTCATCGTGAATCCCAGCGCGCCCATCGGCCCGCGCGACGCCAAGCCCACGCCCACCGGGCAGGTCATCGTGGACTTCCTCAACCGCAAGATGCCCGCCTACCTCGACACCGGGCTGAACTGGGTTCACGTGCGCGACGTGGCGCTTGGCCACATCCTCGCGGCGGAGAAGGGGCGCATCGGCGAGCGCTACATTTTGGGAAACGCCGAGGGCAACTGGACGATGAAGCAGACCTTCGCCGCGCTGGAGGAACTGACCGGCGTGCCCGCGCCGAAGTTCCAGGTGCCCTACGCCATCGCGCTCGCGGCGGCGCACGTGGACGAGATGATTGCGAAATTCACCGGCCAGCCACCCAAGGCCCCGCTCGCCGGCGTGCGGATGGCGCGCTACAAGATGTGGTTCAATCCCGCCAAGGCCGTGCGCGAACTCGGCCTGCCGCAGACGCTGCCGAGGCAGGCGTTCGCCGACGCGGTGGCGTGGTTCCGGGAAAATGGTTTTGTTCAGGCAAAGTGATCAATGCCCCTGCTGCCAGACATTTCCATTCCGCAAAACGAGCGCGTCATCGCCTACCTGACCCGTCACGGCCCGAAGCCGCTGCTGGCTGCGCCCGACAGCGTGCGAGACGCGTATTACGGGCTGGGCAGCCATCCCGACATCGTCGAGCGCGTGTGGGACGGGCTGGGCCGGGCGCTGCCGCGCGGCAGCCGCTGGATTGTCTGTGGCACGCCGGGGCTGGTGCAGCCGGCGTCGGGCGTGATTCTGGCCTTCGCCTGCGGCACGCAATACTGCCTGCGCCTGCCGGACTCCGTGCGGGACGAGGCGCTCAAGGCGGGCGTGAAAATGCTCAACAAGTGGAGCGGCGGCGAAGTGATGGACACGCAGCACGTCCTGGGTAAGAGCCTGTCTGAGAAATCAACAGGAGCCAATGTTTATGCGAGTCGGCGGAGCATGAGGCGGGTCATGGCGAGGTAAATCCAGCCGGCGGCCGAAGCGGCGGTCTGTTCGTGGTCACGCACCAGACGGCGGCAGTGCATGAGCC
Organism: Verrucomicrobiota bacterium; assembly: GCA_016235585.1. GTDB lineage: Bacteria > Verrucomicrobiota > Verrucomicrobiia > Limisphaerales > JACRJY01 > JACRJY01. The sequence continues at coordinate 48,098 of JACRJY010000086.1, forward strand.
AGCCGAAGGTGCGTTCGA
>JACRJY010000084.1 GCA_016235585.1 Verrucomicrobiota bacterium
AGGCCCTTATACATCGGATAGACGGCGAGGCACGCGGGCTTGAGTCCGTAGCGCTGCTCGAACGTGGGAATCGCGGGCTGGTGCGCGATGCCGCGCAGGAGGAAGCCGTTCGCGGGCAGCTTGCCTTTGAGCACGGGCAGCGCGGCCTTGTAAAAATCCGCGACGAGCTTCGCCGCCTTCTTCTGCTTGGCGGACTTGGCGTTCGTCGGCTTCACCGTGGCGATGGGCAGACCTTCGCGGTTCGGGTCGCTGTCGGTGAGCGGGCCTTCAAGTCCCTTGCCACGGAAAATCACGACGAAGCGGTGCTCCTTGCCGGCCTTGATGATCACCTGCGTGTCGCCAATCTTTTGAATCTTCTTCGCGAGCAGCGCGCACAGTGCCTCGCATTTCTCCGTCGGGATGCGGCCCGCGCGGCGGTCGGTGACAATGCCCTTGGCGTTGAGCGTGCAGAAATTCGCGCGCGCGCAGACGTCGCCGGGCTTGAGTTCGAGGCCGAGGCCGAGCGCCTCGATGACGCCGCGTCCGACTTCAAACTCCAATGGGTCGTAGCCGAAGAGGCCGAGATGGCCGGGGCCGCTGCCGGGCGTGATGCCGGGCGCGACGGGAATCATGCGGCCCTGCGCGACGCCCTCGGCGACGAGCGCGTCGAGGTTCGGCGTGTGCGCGGCTTCGAGCGGGGTGAGTTCGCCCTGGGCTTTCGTGGCGAGGTCGCCGAGGCCGTCGAGGACGATGAGCGCGAGCTTGGCGTTGGTTTTGACGAGGAGTTTCGAGTAGAGGGCGTCGAGGTTCATGGGCGGGGTTCAGGTTTCAATTTCAATGTTCAGGCCGGGACGGAGGCGGGGGACATCCACGCAAAAGCCGCGAGGAAAAGCGGCTGCACCACCACAGCGGCGGCATAGTGCGGGCAGGCGGCGCGGAGCGTCAACGGTTTTTGCCATGCGCGCCACGCCATTTGCGCCCGGCGACTGGCTGCTTTGGAAATTACATTGTTGCGATTTGGCCCCGCCAAGGGCAGCGTTGCCCCACTCGCGCGAGTGGCGAAATGGCAGACGCGCCAGACTTAGGATCTGGTCCCGCAAGGGTTGGAGGTTCAAGTCCTCTCTCGCGCACCAACCCGCTGAAGGTGCCCGCCGGCGGCTACGCGCCCGGCAAAATTCTGCATGAAACTTGGCAGCATTCTCCATAGTTGAACCGCGTCCAATGTGCTATCAATCCCGCATCCGCCGTATGCAAAGAATTTTTTGGATCGCCCTTGCCCTCGGAGCCGCGCTTGCGCCGCCGCTCTCCGCCGCGTCCGCCGTGACGAAAGGCGAAATCAACTTCTCCCGCGACATCCTCCCGATTCTTTCGGACAACTGCTTTCACTGCCACGGTCCCGACGAGAAGGCGCGCGAGGCCAAGCTGCGCCTCGACACACAAGAAGGTGCCCTGCGGACGAAGGATCCCGTCATCGTCCCTGGCAACAGTGCGAAAAGTGAGCTGGTCCGCCGCATCACGACGAAGGACGAAGACGACGTGATGCCGCCGCCGAAATCCAATCGCAAAATCACGCCGCAGCAGATTGAGTTGCTGAAGCGCTGGGTGGACTCCGGTGCGCCGTGGGGAAAACATTGGGCGTATGAAATTCCACAACGCCCGCCGGTTCCGGCAATTCAAAACTCAAAACTCAAAACTCAAAACTCGATAGATAATTTTATCCTCGCCCGTCTGGACAAGGAAGGACTTAAGCCCTCGCCCGAAGCGCCGAAGGAAACCCTCATTCGCCGCGTCACGCTCGACCTCACGGGCGTGCCGCCGACGCCAGAGGAAGTGGACGCCTTCCTCGCTGACAATTCGCCGAACGCCTACGAGAAAGTCGTGGACCGCCTGCTCCAGTCCCCGCGCTACGGCGAGCGCATGGCTTGGGACTGGCTCGACGCTGCGCGTTACGCCGACTCCAACGGCTTCCAAGGCGACCCCGAGCGCACGATGTGGCCGTGGCGTGATTGGGTGGTGAACGCATTCAACGCGAACCAGCCCTACGACGAGTTCACCATCTGGCAGCTTGCCGGCGACTTGCTCCCCCAAGACCCCAAATCCAAGAACCGAGACCCCATCCTCGCGTCCGGTTTTAATCGGAACAACATGCACAACGGCGAGGGTGGCCGCATCGCCGAGGAGACGCGCGTGGAGAACGTCTTCGACCGCGTCGAGACCACGGCGACGATCTGGCTGGGCGTCACGTTCACCTGCTCGCGCTGCCACGACCACAAGTTCGACCCGTTCACCCAGCGCGATTACTTCGGCCTCTACGACATCTTCAACCAGATGTCCGAGACTGGTCAGGGCCGTGGCGGGCAGGCTCCGCCGATCCTCGATTTCTCCACGCCCGCCGAGGAGGACAAAGTGAAAGTGGCGCGCCAGCAACTCGCGAAGGTCGTGACCGAGGTCGAGGCGTTCGAGCTGAAGAAATTTCCCCGGCCCGAGGGCAGGCCGCTCACCGAGTCCGACGCGGCCAAACTTCCCGGCAACCTCCCCGCCACGCTTGCCAAGGCCGAGCCCGCCAAACGCGGCGTGGACGCCATCCTCGAAGCCATCGGCTATTTCGAGACCGACGGCAAGGATGCCGATTACGTGAAGGTCCTGAAGAAACTCCTCGCCGCCGTCCGCGCGCGCGACTCCGCGCAGAACAACATCACCAAGGTGATGATCATGGATCAATTGGAGAAACCGCGCGACACTTTCATCCTCGTCAAAGGCGCCTACGACAAGGCGACCACGAACAAGGTCGTCGCCGCGATGCCCGCCTCCCTCGTAGGAGCCGACGTGAGGAGGCTCACTTCAAACTCGGAACGGGAAATTCGGAACGCGGAACGAAGTCAGAGCCGACTAACGTCGGCTGCTACCAGCGACCGCGCCTCCCGCCTCCACCTCGCCGGCTGGCTCGTCTCGCCCGAAAACCCGCTCACCGCGCGCGTCACCGTGAACCGCTACTGGCAGATGCTTTTCGGCACCGGCCTCGTGAAGACCGCCGAGGACTTCGGCGTGCAGGGCGAGAAACCGTCGCATCCCGAATTGCTCGACTGGCTCGCGACCGAGTTCGTCCGCAGCGGTTGGAACGTGAAGGCGTTAAACAAGCTCATCGTGATGAGCGCCACCTACCGCCAGTCTTCGAAGGTCACGCCCGCGCTTGTCGAGCGCGACCCGGAGAACCGCCTGCTCGCGCGCGGCCCGCGTTACCGGATGCCCTCGTGGATGCTCCGCGACATCGCGCTCGCCGCCAGCGGCCTGCTCGTGGACCAGCGCGGCGGCCCGTCCGTGAAGCCGTATCAGCCCGAGGGCATCTGGGAGGAGGCGACCTTCGGCAAGAAGACCTACAAGCAGGACCACGGCGACGCGCTCTACCGTCGCAGCCTCTACGTTTTCTGGCGGCGCATCGTCGGCCCCACGATGTTCTTCGACAGCGCCGCGCGGCAGGTCTGCGAGGTGAAACAGAAGCGCACCAACACCCCGCTCCACGCGCTCTCCACGCTCAACGACATCACCTACGTCGAAGCCGCCCGCGCCCTGGCCGAGCGCGTGATGCTCGGCACGCCCAACTCCGACGCGCGCCTCGAACAAGTCTTCCGCCTCGTCCTCGCGCGCAAACCGACCGCCGCCGAAAAGAAAATCCTCCTCGCCCGCCTCGACGCCTTGCAGCAGCAATTCACCGCCGACGCGGACGCCGCGCAAAAACTCCTCACCGTCGGCGAATCCAAGCGCAACGAGAAACTCGCCCCCGCCGAACACGCCGCCTGGACGGGCCTCTGCTCGCTGGTGCTGAATCTGGACGAGGCAATTTCAAAGGAGTGAGCTGATGAAATTCCTGTGTTGTCTGGCTCCGTCGGCGCTCTTACTGGTGGGCTGGACAGCGCAAGCGGACGACTGGCCGCAGTGGCGCGGGCCGAAGCGCGACGGAGTCTGGAACGAAACCGGCCTGCTGAAAACTTTCCCGGCGGATGGGTTGAAGATTCGCTGGCGCGCGGCGGTGGGGTTCGGCTGGTCGAGTCCGGTCGTGGCGCAGGGCCGGGTGTTCCTCGCGGACGCGCAGTTGACGAAGCCCGCCGCCAAGGAGCGCGTGCTGTGTTTCGACGAGGCGACGGGCAAGCCGCTGTGGACGTTTGCCTACGATGTCACCTACCCCGAGTGGGCGTTCGTCCCCGGCCAGGGCAACGGGCCGACGGCGACGCCCGTGGTCGAGGCGGGCCGCGTGTTTACGGTCGGCGGCATCGGCCACATTCACTGCCTCGACGCGCGGACGGGCGCGGTGATTTGGGAAAAGGATTTGCGCAAGAAGTATGAGGTGCGCGATTTGCAGTGCCGGCCTTCACATCTGATCGACGGCGACCGCCTGATCGTTTTCACCGGGGCCAAGCCGGGCGCAAGCGTCCTCGCGCTCGATAAGCGGACGGGGAAGGAAATCTGGAAGGCGCTCGACGACCACGTGTCGAGCAGTTCGCCGGTGATCATCGAGGCGGGCGGCCAGCGGCAGTTGATCGTCTGGAGCGACGACGCGGTGACTTCGCTGAATCCCGCCACGGGCGCGACCTGGTGGTGCGAGCCGATGGTGACGAGTGGGAACGATTCGATCCCCACGCCAGTCGTCCAGAAAAACCGGCTGCTCATCAGCGGCCTGATGTTTGAACTCGATGCGCGACACCCGGCCACCACCGTGCTCTGGCCCACCAACCGTGCCGCGTCCAAACGACTCCTGAGCAACACGTCCACGCCGATGCTCCGCGGTGATCACGTTTACTCCGCGATGTCCTCCGGCGAACTGGTCTGTCTCGACGCCGACACCGGCGCGCTCGTGTGGCAAACCAACACCGTGACGGCCCTCAAGAGCGGCTCGTGCATCCACCTCACGCCCACACCGGAGGCGGTGCTGCTGTTCACCGAGCAGGGGAATTTGATCCGCGCACAACTCACGCCCGCCGGCTACCGCGAGGAGAGCCGCGCCAGGCTCATTGAACCCACCACACCGTTTGCAGGACGCAACTGCGCGTGGAGCGTGCCGGCCTTCGCCAACCGCCACGTCTTCGCGCGCAATGACCGAGAGCTGGTCTGCGCGTCGCTGGCGGAGAAAGTCAGCCATGAAAAGTAAAACTCAACGCACCTGTGTTCGCTTGCTCGGCTTCGTCGTCGCGGCGCTCGGTTCGCTCACTGCGGCAGCCGCAGACAGCGCTCCAAGAGCCGATGCCATCCGCGCCGCCGTGGCGAAATCGCTGCCGCTGCTGGAGAGCGGCGCGAGGATTTCGATGGAGAAGCGCAAGCAGTGTTTCACCTGCCACAACACGGCGCTGCCCGTGTTGGCGTTGACCGCCGCACGCGAGCGCGGGTTTACGATAGATGAGGAGAACCTCCGACAACTTGTGAAGTTCACCGCCGACTTCCTTGCGCGGAACCGGACGAATTATCTCGCCGGCAAAGGCCAGGGCGGTCAGGCGCTCACCGCCGGTTACGCGCTGTGGACGCTGGAGAGCGCTGCCTGGAAATCCGATGCCACGACCGCCGCCGTCGCCGAGTATCTGCTGCAATGGCAGAAGCAGCTTGAGCATTGGAAGGTGCAGACCGTCCGCCCGCCAACCGAGGAAAGCATTTTCACGATCAGCTACGTCGCGTTGCGCGGGCTGAAAACGTTCAGCACGCCGGAGCAGCGTAAGCGAATCGACCGGCGCTTCGAGCAGGTGCGGACTTGGGTGCTGAAGACCCCCGCAAGTTCCACCGAAGACCGCGTGTTCCGCCTGCGCCTGCTGCGGGTGGCGGGTGCTACGGAGTCGGAAGTCCGTCGCGCTGCGCAGGAGTTGTCGCAACTGCAACGCACCGACGGCGGCTGGGCGCAACTCGCCGACATGGAGAGCGACGCCTACGCCACCGGCACCGCGCTCACCGCGTTGCATCAAGCCGGCGGCGTCGCCACGAGCGATGCGGCCTACCAGCGCGGCTTGCAGTGGTTGCTCAAAGCGCAGAAGGCCGACGGCTCGTGGCACGTCGTCACGCGCAGCACGCCGATTCAGACTTACTACGAATCCGGCTATCCGCACGCGGAGAACCAGTTCATCTCCATCACCGCCGCGAGCTGGGCGACCATTGCGCTCGCAGAAGCGCTGCCGAAGACCACTCATGCAGAGGGCAAACCAACGCCCGCGCCCGCGCCGAAGAAGAAAGCGGCGGTCGACGTGCCCTTCAAATACGGCTCGCCGGACGAGCCGTTGCTGGAAAAACTCTCGCTCGCCAAGGCCGCCGAGTCGCTCGACCGCACGTCGCTCGCGTGGGTGCAGCAGCGGAAATGCGGCGCGTGCCACACCACGTATCCCTATCTGATGTCGCGGATGGCGCTGGGCGGGGAGCCGTCGCCGGCGTTCGCCGAGGTGCGCAGGTTTTTCGACGACCGCACCGCCGATTGGGACGCCAATTCCAAGACGAACAAGCACATCACCCGCGAGACCGTCGCCAACGCCGCGTCGCTCGCGGTGCTCGACGCGCAGACCGCCGGGAAGTTGCAGCCACTCACGCGCGTCGCGCTCGACAAGATGTGGACGCTCCAGCGCAAGGACGGCGCGTGGAACTGGCCCAAGTGCAGTTGGCCGCCGTTCGAGGTGGACGATTACTACGGCGCGCTGCTCGCCGCGCTCGGCGTCGGCCACGCGCCCGATGGCTACGCGCAGGGCGAGTCCGCGCGCGCCGGCCTCGGCAAGCTCCGCGCCTACTTTGAAAAGACCCCGCCGCCGAGCCTGCATCACAAAGCATGGCTGCTGTGGGCCTCGCTGAAACTCGACGGCTTGATGAGCAACGAGCAACGGAAAGCAACCACCGCCGAACTGCTCGCGCTCCAACGCGCCGACGGCGGCTGGTCCATGGAATCGCTCGGCAAGAATTGGGTCGGGCGTGAAAGCGAGCAGGCCAATCCCGACGCGCCCAGCGACGGCTACGGCACCGGCCTCGTGGTCTTCGTGCTGCGCCAGGCCGGCGTGCCGGCGAGCCACGACGCGCTCCAGCGCGGTGTGAAATGGCTTTCCTCGAACCAACGCGTCTCTGGCCGGTGGTTCACGCGCTCGATGAATGGCGTCGAGGAACATTTCATCAGCGACACGGCGACCGCGTTCGCCGTGCTCGCGCTCAAGGCGTGCGAATGAGGCCCTTCAGCCTCCTGTCCGCCGTCCTGCCGTTGGCGTTGCCATGTCAGACCGCCGCCCACGCGTCGGCGGACGTGCCGTTCAAGTCACCCTGCGCCAGCGGCGGCGGCCGCGAAGCCACGCGCCCGGCGGCTGGGTTATCGGCTCCTTTACCGGCGTGATCGGCAAGAGGAACCACGGGGCGCTCGCCGGCCGCGTGCACTTTTTCCGCATACCGGCGTCGCCGAATGCGTCCAAGGCGGACAATTCAACCCGCACAAAACCATGAACCCGCCGTCGCGCCCACTCACCCGGCGCAAATTCCTCCACGCCGCCGCGCTCGGGGCCGTCGCCGCGCCGCAGCTCGTCTTGGTCGCGGCGGAAACGAAGCCCGCCGCCAAAAAGGCCAGGGTGCTCAAGGTGCCGGAGCCGGCCTCGCCGTTTCTCACGCCCTCGGCGGAGTTCTACAACGTCGAGCGCGGGAACCCGCTGCCCTACACGCTGCCGCTGGAAAAGCGCCGCGAGGTCGGCCTCGAACGCGAGACGTGGCAGCTCGAAGTCATCGCCGACCCGGAGAGCAACGCGAAGATTGAACGCCCGCTGCTGAAAGCCAATGGCACCGCGCTCACGTTCGCCGCGCTGATGAAGCTCGCGGAAACCAAGGCCGTGCGCTTCCTCAAGGTCATCACGTGCAACAATCTCACCGAGCCGCTCGGCATGGGCCTGTGGGAGGGCGTGCCGCTGCGCGACGCGCTCTGGCTCGCCGGGCCGGTCGAGAACCTGCGGCACGTTTACTACTACGGCCATCACAACGAGGATCCGAAGCAGATCTTCAAGTGCTACCTGCCGGTGAACCGTGTCTTCGAGGAGCCGCCCGGCTACCTGCCGGTGATTCTCTGCTACAAGCTCAACGGCGAATGGCTCACCGGCGAGCGCGGCGGCCCGGTGCGGATGATCGTGCCGGAGGCCTACGGCTTCAAATCGGTGAAGTGGCTCCAGCGGATCGTGTTCACCAACAGCCACCAGTCCGACGACACCTACGCCAACGGCAACAACGACACGAACAGTTGGCTCAAGACCTTCGCGCGGTTCGGTGAATTCACTTTGCAGGGCAGGGCGGGTGAACTCATTCCCATCCACGGCCACGCGCAGGTCGGCGTGTCCGGCCTGGCGAAGGTGCAATACTGGCTCCGCAAGGAAGGCGAGCCGCTGCCGAAGGGCGACC
>JACRJY010000085.1 GCA_016235585.1 Verrucomicrobiota bacterium
ACATGAAGACGCGCATCCCCGGCCCGGAACAAATCCGCAGCCTCTCCGAAATGGATCGCGACGCGCTCACCGACATTTACCAGCAGACCACCAACCTCGCCGACCGCACCGCGCTCACCTGGGCGCTCGGCCTCGCCGGCAACGAGCAGACCGTTGACCTTTTCAAAAACACCCTCACCAACGAGTTCAAGGATCGCCGGCTCACCTCCGGCAAGGACGAACCCAGCAACGAGGAGGCCGTCCTCTTCGACACCGTGAAAAACCTCGGCCTGCTCGCTGCGAGACACGATTCCGCCCGGGACTTCCTCGTGCAGTCCGCCGACCCCGAGTTCTGGAAGACCAACGCCACCTGGACCACCGCCGGCGGCAACAACACCGTCGGCCTGCTCACCCTCTACAGCATCATGGCCCTCGCCCAGAGCGGGCGTGCCGACGTGCCCGACCAGCTCAACACCCTCGCCGGGCGCGAACTGCTCGGCCTCACCCCCAAGAACGTCGCCGGCGGCATGACCTTTGAAGGCTCGCTCGTGCAGGCCGTCTACTTCGACTACTACATCAAGAACCACGGCCTCGAAAAATTCCAGGACGACTTCGTCAAGCAGCGCCAGGGCACCCACTGGCTTGAATGGGCCGAAACCGAGGAAGGCAGGCAATGGCAGGCCTGGGCCGGCGAGATGGCCCGCAAACGCCTGGCAACGCCGTAAGGAACATTCTTCCTCTCCCGCTTCCTGTTCCGGCTTGCGCCGCGCTGCGAAGCAATTCCATCGGAAACAGCACGGAACTTTAGCGCGGTTTCATGAAAACTGTGGCCGCGCTTTGAAAGCCCGGCTGTTGAGTCCGCGAGGTCTTGGACTGCGGCAGTCCTCTGCCGCTTTCGGGAGCCGGGCGGCGGGCAAAGGCGGCAGAGGACAGCCGCAGTCCAAGACGCTGGCGCGCCGCTCGAACCTCCTCATCCGAAACGGCGGCTACAGGTTCGTTGAAACCGCTTTAACCACCCGGCTGAACCCTCCCCGCCCGTCCGCAAAAGCAAAGAGGCCCGGCAACCTGCCGGGCCTCCGTGAAACCTGAAATCGCCGGCGATTAGTAGCGCCCACGACCGCCGCCGCCACCACCGCCGTAGCCGCCGCCGCTGCCGCCGTATTCACGACGACCGCCGCCGCCGCCCGAACGCTCTTCGCGGGGCTTGGCGACATTGACCGTCAGGTCGCGACCGTCCACGGACTTGCCGCTCAAGCCCTGGATGGCGGCCTGCGCCTCTTCGGCGGTGCTCATGGTGATGAAGCCGAACCCGCGCGGACGGCCGGTTTCCCGGTCCATCATCACGTTGACTTCGGAGACGACCCCATGCGCGGAGAATGCATCCCGCAACTGGGCTTCCGTGGTGTTGAAGGAAAGATTTCCCACAAACAGTTTGTTACTCATATGATTTTACTGTCCCAGACTAAACCGTGCCTTCACCAGACTGTTCCCGGACATCGGGTCTAAAATCATCACTGAATTTGAGTTCAACTGAAGATCCACCATGCCTTGAAAGAGACAAGCTATCGAACAGGACGCCCGCAGTCTGGCAGCCATCCGTCCGGTGGCGAGCTATATCTTCAACTCTTTTTGCGGCGGCATCCCTGCCCCGCAACCGCCCTCCGGGCGCGCCCTCTCCTCCCCCGGAGGGGAGAGGATCAAGACGCAGGGTGTTTGGTGTCCACGCTTTCGCGCGCTCTCGCGCCGCTGGCACCCTGAAGGGTGGACACCGAACGGCAACTTACCGGTGCAGCGCGCCGATCAACTCGTTCAACTTGTCAATCACCTGCTGCACTTCTCCCTGCGTCGGCGGATCGCCCACCACGAGGTTCAAGGTGTCCACGCCGTTCGCATTGTTCGCGGCGCCGTCAATCGCACCGCTCAACTGCTGGCTGCTCTCTTCTGCTCGATTCCGCCGGGCGAGCCGGCGCCACCGGCGGATTGACGCGGCGCGGCGGCCCGCCTATCTTCCGCGCCATTGCGCCATGAATGCCAAGCTGCTTTTTAAGACCATAATTCTCATCGCCATCCTGTCGCTGCTCGTGCTGATGGGCATGAACAACCGCCAGACGGTCGAACTGTCGCTGCCGCCGCTCCTGCCCAAGGCGCAGAAGCAGCCCGCCGCGCTGATGTATTTCGGCTTCTTCGCCATCGGCGTCCTCACGGGCACCCTCCTCACCGCCGGTGGCGGCAAGGGCGGCTCGTCGGGCAAGGGCAAGGCGGATAAATAGCCGCCCCGCACGACGCCCGCCGTGAAGCTGCGAAGACATTTGCTGGCCGCCCTGATGCTGGCCGTTTCCGCCCTTCCCGCCGCCGCCCAATCGCCGAAGAAAGTTCCCGACCAGTGGCTCGCCGGCCCGGCGCAGTTCCCCGCCGGCATCGCAACGAACTGGTTGCGCGCGGAAACCTTTGCCTCGCTCCACGCCGAATCACTCATTGGCCAGGTGAAGATTTACCTCACCACGGCCATTCCCACCAACGCCACGGTCACGCTGTATTCCAGCGCGGATGAAGCCGGCCACTGGCCCGCGCGCGACTGGCGTTCCTTTCCGATGTCGCGGCGCGGCGGCTCTTGGGAAGCCACGCTGCCGGTGGACAACGTGGACGTGCCGCTGATTTATTTCACGCTCGCCGCCGCGCCGGGCGCGACCAACCTCTCGCCCATGCGCCGCTGCCTGCCGCGCGCGCTCGGACTGGAAGTTCCTTCCCGCGCGTTCACACCGTTTCTCGAAGGCTTTGAGGAAACCCTCGAAGGCTGGCGGCGCGTGAAGATCGCGGACGGAGATGCTTTGCTCCAAACCGACTCCCTCGCGCGGCACGGGCGAAAATCTTTGCGCGTGCAGATTTCGCCCGGCCAGCGCTCCGTCACCGTGGCCACGACGTGCCCGCGCGGCTGGCAGATCGGGCAGCACGGCTGCTCCGGCCTCTCGCTCTGGCTGCGGACGCGCGCGGGCAGCGGCCAGGCCCGTTTCACCCTGCTCGCCAACGCTGCGACGGCAAAACAAGTGATTTCTCCGTCCACCGTGACCGCCGAGCTGACCGCGCAATGGCAGAAGATGGAACTGCCCTTCAGCACGTTCCCGCGCCTCCCGCTGGCGGACGTGGATTTGTTCACCATTGAATTTGTCGGCGCGGGCGGCGCGGAATTCCTCGTGGATGATTTGCAATACGTCAGCCGCCAGCGGCTGGAAGTGGAGTGAGGGTAGTGGCTTCAAGGCCGTCCATCGCGGCTTGCTGTGCGAATCGATTTATCCCCGGCCATCTTTCAATCAATACGCCCGTCAACGAGAACAATGGCGCGCTCGACAATGAGCGCCGGGATGGGTAGCCTCGCCGCCAATCCGTGAGCTACATCAGGCAAATTATCAACTACGTTCGCAAGGCGCAGGAAATCGCGGCGGAACACGGCTTCAAAAACCTGCTGCAGCCGGGACTCGTCAAAGAACTGGTGGTTGCCGATATTCTCGGTCACGAGGTTCACCGGACGAAGCACGAACCCGACGCTTTTGATCCGGCCAATCCGGATCGGAAGTTCGAATATCTCTCCTGCTTTGAGGGCGGGACTTTCCAACTCGACCGGATGTTCAAGTCGCCGCAGGACAAGCGGGCGAAGTCACTGGAACGCATCACGCGCAACACAGCCATTTACTGCGCGGTGTTCGATGAAGAAAGTCCGCTGGATGTCATCGCCATTTACGAAGTTCCAGTGGAGGTGATGTTGCGCGAAGCGGAGCGGCAACTCGACGCGAGCCGGAACGATATTTCCCACGTTGGCTTCACGATCAAGTGGGCGCGACAGCACGGCAAGGTCGTTCACACCAAGCAAGCTTGAGAAATGACGAGCTGTCCGTTTCTGCCGACGGTTGAAAATTCAAAGAGATTCTCTGACGATTCATTCCCGTTGGCCGCTTTCGCCATCCGCTCTTCAGCAATCCGGCAATAGTCGGGATTGATTTCACACGCCACGAAACGGCGACCCAGCCGCTCGCAAATCACCGGCACAGTTCCCGCCCCGCAGAACGGATCGAAAACCAGATCGCCCGGATTGGAACTGGCCTTGATGATCCGCTCCATCAATTTCTCCGGCTTCTGTATCGTGTTCAGCAGTTCGCGGCTGACCAGCTCCTTCGACTTGTAAGTGAGTTGCTTGATGTCGCCCCACACGTCGCCGGGATTCTTGCCGTCGGGATGGAACGCCGTCTTGCCATACTTGCCGTTGCGCACGGACGGCACGCGCTCGCAACGCAGCCGGTGCTCCAACTCCACCAGTTGCGGCACGCGGATCGCGTCGAGATTGAACGTCTTCACCTTGCCCTTGGTGAAGTAGCAGATCACGTCGTAATTGTTCGTGTAGGAAACGCGCCCCTGCGCCAGCCGGCTCGGCTGATACCACACCAGCCTCGACTGCAACGTGAGGAGCGGCCGGTAATCAATGAAATCAACGCAGTCCGGTTTGCCGAACAAGTAAGCCGCGCCGCCGGGCTTGAGCAGCCGGGAAAACGATTTCAGCAGTTCGAGATTGAAGTGCTGGATGTCCGGCACATTGTCCCACTCGTGCGTCGTGACCGCGTAAGGACCGTCGCAAACAATCAGATCAAACGATGCGTCCGGCAATTCGCGCATGAACGACCGCGCATCGGTCTGGTGAATTCCACTGACGGCTGAATCGAGTTTGCGCATGACGCAACGCTACAATGTGAACTGAATTCGGCCAAGCTGATTCGCGTGGTCCGCCGTTTAAGTTTATCTTTGCGTCTCCGCGCCTTGGTGTCTTGGCGTTAAAATAAAAAAACGAACGGTTTCCCGTTCGCCTTTTCGTGTTTCGTTGTTGCGCTCGAGACAGCGCGGAAATTCTCAATACCGATAATGCTCCGGCTTGTATGGCCCTTCGGGCGGCACGCCGAGGTAGTCGGCTTGTTTCTTCGTGAGCCTGGTCAGCTTCACGCCGATCCGATCCAGGTGCAGGCGGGCGACTTCCTCGTCCAGTTTCTTGGACAGCCGATAGACGCCAATCTTGTTGGTCGTGCGGTTGGCCCAGAGGTCCAGTTGCGCGAGGCATTGGTTCGTGAACGAGTTCGACATGACGAAGCTCGGATGGCCGGTGGCGCAGCCGAGGTTCACGAGCCGGCCTTCGGCGAGCAGATAAATCGTGCGGCCGTTCGGCAGCACGTATTTGTCATACTGCGGCTTGACGTTGATCTTCTTCACGCCTTTCAGCGTGTTGAGCTTGTCCACCTGAATCTCGTTGTCGAAGTGGCCGATGTTACACACGATGGCCTGATCCTTCATCTTGAGGATGTGGTCGAGCGTGATGACGTCGCAGTTGCCGGTCGTGGTGACGTAAAGATCCGCCGAGCCAAGCGTGCTTTCCAGCGTGTTGACTTCAAAACCTTCCATCGCGGCCTGAAGCGCGTTGATGGGATCAATCTCGGTGACGATGACGCGCGCGCCGAAGCCGCGGAGCGAATGCGCGCAGCCCTTGCCGACGTCGCCGTAGCCCGCGACGACCGCGACCTTGCCGGCGATCATCACGTCGGTGGCGCGCTTGATGTCGTCCGCAAGCGATTCGCGGCAGCCGTAGAGGTTGTCGAACTTGGATTTGGTGACGGAGTCGTTGACGTTGATGGCGGGCACGAGAAGTTTGCCCTGCTCCAACATCTGATAGAGGCGGTGCACGCCGGTGGTCGTCTCTTCGGAAACACCTTTCCAGTCCTTCACGACTTCGTGCCAGAAACCGGGGCGTTCCTTCGCGACGCGCTTGAGCAGCGTCTTGATGACGGCAACTTCGTGATTGTCGCTGGGCGTGTGAACCCAGGTGTCGCCGTTTTCGAGTTCGTAGCCTTTGTGGATGAGCAGCGTGGCGTCGCCACCGTCGTCCACGATGAGTTGCGGACCCTTGTTGCCGGGATGCGTGAGCGCGGCGAGGGTGAAGTCCCAGTATTCCTCAAGTGTTTCGCCTTTGTGCGCGAAAACCGGAATGCCAGCCTTCGCGATGGCGGCGGCGGCTTGATCCTGCGTCGAGAAGATGTTGCAGCTCGCCCAGCGCACCGACGCGCCGAGTTCAACGAGCGTCTCGATGAGAATCGCCGTCTCAATGGTCATGTGCAGCTAGCCCGTGACGCGCACGCCCTAGAGCGGCTTGGTCACGACATATTTTTAGCGACTGGACAAGAGGCCGGGCATTTCGTGCTCGGACACT
>JACRJY010000011.1 GCA_016235585.1 Verrucomicrobiota bacterium
GACGCTGGGGGATAGCCGGTTCGCATAAACACGCGCAAAACTCAAAAAAACTTAAAACCGTTTCCGCTGACATCCCGCGTTTCCCTCGGAAAACCCACTCCGACGGTCACGAATCGCAGGGCTGCGGTTCTGCACTGAACCAGAAACGAACGCGTTAACCAGAAAGTAAAAAATCCAGTAAAGGGCTTCTAGTTTTAGACTTGGTTTATCTATCCCATTCTCCAGACCGATTTTGACATAATCAATCCACTCCAAACGGAGGGCGAGGAGAAGCAATCCAATCAGCAATACCGAAAGGCACTGCATACCGACGCCTATTTGGAACAGCGGTTCTCGCATCATCTTTTTGAGGCCGTTTTTATCCATCGCGTTTATTGTCTGAATCAAGCCACAGCCTTAACTGTCTGCCTCGCCAGCCACTGCCTGGCGAGCGATTTCAGTGCCGCGCGCTCGGCGGCGTCGAGGCCGATGGGGTCGAAGCGATAACGGCAGTGGAGCGCGAGCACGGCGCGGAGCGGCGCGGTGTCCACGGCGGCGCGTTCGAGGCGCTGGAGCCAGGCCGCGTGGGTTTCACCGCGACCACGCACGAAGCCGAGCTGTTCCAGCCGTCGTTCAATTTCAAAAAATTCCGAGTCCTCGCCCAGCCGTGCGAACGCGGCGGCTTTTTTCCCGGCTCCGGTTTTTGCGCGGCTCCACTGGCGTTTTTGCACGAGCCGCGCGATGAGCAGCACCGCCAGCGCAACGACGAGCCAGCCGAGATACGTCCGCAGCCGCGATTCGCCCGCGCGCCATTTTTGGAACTCGAACCACCAGCGCGAAAACCAGTCCCGCGCCCTTTCCCACCACGGCGCGCGACTCGCCTCGGCGGCGACCCAGCTTCCCGGCGTGGTATCGACGTCGCGCCACGCGCCGTCCACGTAGGCGAGGCACCAGGCGTGCCCGTGCCGCTCGCGGACGACGTAGCCGGTGCCGCGCGATTGGTCGCGCTCCTGCACCGAGTAGCCGGTGGCGTAGCGGGCGGGCACGCCGGCCTGGCGGAGCAGCAGCGCCGTGGCCGTGCCGAAGTATTCGCAATGCCCCGCGCGCCGCCGGAGCAGAAACGTCGTCAGCGGCGACTCCTCCTTCGGCACGGCGGGGTCGCTTTCGAGAAACTGGGTGTATTCAAAGTGCTTGAGGAAAAACTGCTCGATGGCCTCGAGCTTTTGCGCGTCGCTCAATGAAGCCAGCTTCAACTCGACGGCAATTTTCTCCAAAGCCACCTGCTCCTCCTCCGGCACGCGCAAATCCGATTCATCCGGCGCGCCGTCCACCGTCCGCCCCGCGCCGTAGCGGGCGCGGAAGCTCGCGAGGCCGGGCGCATCCGTCACCAGCACCTTGCCGAAGCGGTTGGTTTTGACTTCGCTGACGGACAGGTTTTGCAGCTCGCCCGTGCCGAAGGGCAGCGGCAGCAAATCGCCGCTGCTCGCCAGCGTGGCGTGCAGTGTCACCGTGCGGTCGCAGTTTTTTTCCGGAAGCAGCCTCCATGTCAGCGCGTCCGCGTCGGCAAAGACCGGGCCATGGGTTTGTTTCACCGCCGCCCACTCGCTGCGATTGCGGAAGGTGTTGTAGCTCGCCTCCCGCAGCAGCACCGGCACGTCGCCCTGCGGCTCGACGCGCAGGACGATTTTCCCCGACAGCTTCAGCCGCCCGATTTGGCCGATGGCGGTCATCGCCTTTTGCTGGTCGCCGCCGCGCCGGCCCACGAGGCCCGACAGCCATTGCGCGTGCAGTCCTTCGATTTTCGCCTGCAAATTCCGCAGCCCCTCCGCGCCGTAGAAACCCGCCGCCACCACCACGGCGGCCAGCCCCAGCCACACGGGCAACGGGAAGCGCCGCGAGCGCCGCGGCCAGAGCGCCCAGCACAGCAGCGCGCTCATGCCGGCGTAAAATCCCGGCCCGCGCACGTTCGCCGCCGACGCCGCGACGATGCCGACGGCGAAGTAGGGAAAGGCGACGTTCAAGCCGCCCCGGGACGGCGCGATGGGCTGATTCTTTTTCCGCCGCTTGAGCAGGATGGAAAACGTGGCGAAGTCAATTTTCTCGCGCTGGCTCCACGCCTGCGCCGCCATCATCGGCAGGAAGACGAGTGGCAGCCATTGGATGAAAATCAGCACGGCGCGCGCGCCCCGGTTCATCGCGTTGCCGCGCGCGGTGAAGCTGTTCGCGTTGAAAAAACCGCTGATCGCGCCGGCCCCGTCGTTCGCCGCAAACGCGTAGATCGCCGCGCCGATGAACAACACCGTGCAAAGGTTCCAGAGGCGGTTGAAGTCGTCGTTGGAAAAACTCCAGCGCGCCTTCGCGAGCCGCGAGCCTTCGAGCAGCGCCGCGATGGGCACGGCGAACCAAAGCAGCCCCGCCTGCCAGCCCCAGAAGAGCAGCGTCGCACCGAGCAGCAGCGGAGGCGTGTTCATAGCCGCGCCAGTCCCTCCTCCACGCGGCCCGCCTCGACGGCGAGCAGGCAGTCCGGCGCGTCGCCCAGCGGGCCGGGATCGAGCGGCCTCGTTTCGCCCGCACTTCTCACGACCACGACGCGCAGCGGCAGGCCGAGCGCGCGGAGTTGTTCGACGAACTTCCGCCGCGATTCATCCCACGCCAGCAGCACACAGATGCAGCCGCTCAACGTCGCCGCGTGATCCAGCACGAGCTGGCGCAGCGAGTCGAACGACCGGTCGGGACAAAGCTGCACCGCCGCGAGCACTTCCAGCATCTGATCCACGTGCGCCACGCCGCGTCCGGCGGTGAAGGTGAACGCCTGCGGCCCGACGAACATCAGGTCCAGCAGCGAATCCTGCGTCAACACCGTGCAGGCGAACGACGCCGCGACGGACACGGCCTCCTCGAACACCTCGGCGCGGCCCGTGTCGGCGAACGTGTCGAGCACGAGCGCGTGGCGGACGAAGAATTCATCCTGAAACTCCTTCACGATGGGCCGGCCCGTCTTGGCCCAGCTTTTCCAGTGGATGTGCCGCAGCGGGTCGCCGTGCCGGTAGTCGCGCAACGAGACGAACTCCTCCGACTCCCCGACGGACGCCGCGAGCGCCACGCCGCCCTGCTGATATTGCATCGCGCCCGGCAACGCCACCGGCGGCAAATGGTAGCGCTTCGGCAGAATCAAAATCGTCTGCGGCAGCCGCACGCGCGCGAACGAGCGGAACAGCCCGAACGGGTCGGGCCGCGCGACGACGAGGCCGTCGAGCCGCAGCACGCCGCGCCGCAGCGGCTGCAATTCCACCTGCACCTCGGCCTCGCCGTTCGGCGGCAGCGGCGGGACGGGCTGCGCGGCGATGGCCGCGACCTGCCGGCGCGGACGGCGCGTGGCCGACCGGACGATGCTCAACGAGCGCGTGTGCTTCGCCACCGCGGACTCGACGGCGACGAAATCCGCCAGCGATGGCCGCGTGTCGGCGGGGTCTTCGAGCAGTTCCAGTCCGGTCTGCCAGCGCGAAGTTTGGTTGTGAATCAACACTCGGTAGGTGAACGAAACCTCCGCCGTGCCGAGCCGGGGCAGCGAGCGCTCCGCCGAGAAGCGCGCGCGGAAACGCAGCCCCGCCACGAGCGCGACGGCGAGCAGCGCGGCGAGAAAGGTGAAAATCTCGTGCGCCATCGTCTGCGCCACGTCGCTGCCCATGAGCGTGCTCACGAATAATCCCGCCAGCACGGCGAGGCCCGTCTTCGTGAAGCGGCGGCGGACCCAGTAGTCCACCGCCGTGGCGGCGCGGTAGCCGCGATAGGAGAATTTGTAGAGCAAGGTCATCGGCAGCGGAAGGAAGCTGGCGCAATTTGACGATGATGACGAATTTTCAATCCGCATGAACCGCTCCGTAGTGGGACAGGCATCCTGCCTGTCCGGTGGGATATTCTTGCCATCGGACGACTTGAGTTGCGTTCGGACGCGCTACTGGACAGGCAGGATGCCTGTCCCACTACGGAAGCCGCGTCCGGTTCCAAGGGCAACGCCGAGGAACTTCGGCCTTCGGATTTCGAGTTTGTCTTCACGCCGGCACCGGCAGTTTCTTCAGCACCTCTTCCACCACGCCGCGCGCCGTCAGCCCGCTGAACCGCGCCTGCGGCTCCATCACCATGCGGTGGGCCATGACCGGCACGGCCATTTCCTGCACGTGCTCCGGCGTGACAAACTCCTGCCCGTCGTAGAGCGCGAGCGCCTGCGTCACCTTCATCAGCGCGAGCGACGCGCGCGGGCTGGCGCCGAGCTGCACGCCCTTGGCCGTGCGCGTCGCGGCGACGAGGTCCACCATGTAGCGCTTCAGTTCGTCACTGATGCGCACCTGCTTCACCGCGTGCTTGAGCGCGAGCGCGTCGGCGAGCGTGGCGCACGGCTGGAGTTTTTCGATGGGATGATTCTGCGCCTGCGCGGAAAGAATCGCGACCTCCTCCTCCGGCGGGACGTAGCCGAGCGTGAATTGCAGCGCGAACCGGTCCATCTGCGCCTCCGGCAGCGGATACGTGCCGCGAAACTCGACGGGGTTCTGCGTGGCGATGACGAAGAACAGCTCCGGCAGCTCGCGCCGTTCGCCCTCGACGCTCACCTGGCCCTCGCCCATCGCCTCCAGCAGCGCCGACTGCGTGCGCGGCGAGGCGCGGTTGATTTCGTCGGCGAGCAGGATGTTCGCGAAGACCGGCCCGGCGTGGAAATGAAACGCCTGATCCTTCTGGCTGAACACCGACACGCCGAGGATGTCCGACGGCAGCAGGTCGGGGGTGAACTGCAGCCGCTTGAACTGCGCGTCCAGCGAGCGCGCCAGCACCTTGGCGAGCGTGGTCTTGCCCGTGCCGGGGAAATCCTCCAGCAGCACGTGGCCGCCGCTGGCGAAGGCCGCGAGCAGCTTGCGGATGGCGGCGCGCTGGCCGCGCATCACCAGTTCGACATTGGCGGCGAGGCGGCGGAACACTTCCTTGGCGGCGGCGAGGTCGTTGGTCATAGGCTGGCGGCAAGGAAAGCCGAAGCCGGGCGGAATGCCAAGCCTGCGGTGGAAACATCAATAAAAATTTACGCGCGGCGAATGCCAGCTGTTACCTCCATCAACCGCGATCAGGGCGCACCCGGGAGGCGCGGCCCCCGCTTCGCCACGCCGGGCGGAGCGCCGATCTCCGATCCGGCTCGTTCCGGGCCGGGGACGAGTGCGGCAGAGCTTCCAACTCCATCCTTCACGAAAGACTTTCCATCCGGTGGCGCGGGCTTTACGCTCCGGCCTCGCATGAAAGCCTCGACCCAATCCAAACCGCGCGCCGCTTCGCGCCAGCTCCCCGTCCGCCGCGCCGCGAGGGCGGAACTCGTCTCCGCCGATCACCGCCCCTATGTCGCGCCCAAGAACCGTGCGCTCGTCTTCGGCGACAAATGGGACTACGCGCCCGCGCCGGAGGATTCCAAGAATTACGTCATCGCGCCGCAGCATGAGTTGTTCATCAACGGCAAGTTCGTTGCGCCGACATCGGGAAAGTATTTTGAGTCCATCAATCCCGCCACCGAGCAGACGCTCACGACGATTGCGGCGGCGAATGCCGAGGACGTGGACAGCGCGGTGAAGGCCGCGCGCAAAGCCTACGACAAGGTCTGGAGCAAGATGCCCGGACGCGAGCGGGGCAAGTATCTGTATCGCATCGCGCGCATCATTCAGGAGAAGTCGCGCGAGTTGGCGGTGCTCGAAACGATGGATGGCGGCAAGACCATCAAGGAAAGTCGCGACGTGGATTTGCCGCTCGTGGCCGCGCACTTCTTCTATTACGCGGGCTGGGCGGACAAGTTGAAATACGCGTTCCCGGGCAAAACTCCGCAGCCGCTCGGCGTCGCGGGGCAGATCATTCCGTGGAATTTTCCGTTGCTCATGGCCGCGTGGAAAATCGCGCCCGCGCTCGCGTGCGGCAACACCGTTGTGCTCAAGCCGGCTGAGACCACGAGCCTCACGGCGCTGCGGCTGGCGCAGATTTTTCAGGAGGCGGGATTGCCCGAGGGCGTGGTGAACATCGTCACCGGCGCGGGCGAAACCGGCGCGGCGCTCGTTAATCATCCGGACATTGACAAGATTGCATTCACGGGTTCGACGGACGTTGGAAAGCTGATCGCGCGAACGATTGCGGCCCGGAGCGCCGATCTCTGCATCGGCTCGGCTCAAGGCGGTTCGAAACGCGCCGAGTCGGAGTTCGGCGCTCCGCGGCTCACGCTCGAACTCGGCGGCAAGGCGGCGAACATTTTGTTCGAGGACGCGCCGATTGATCAGGCCATCGAAGGCGTCATCAACGGAATTTATTTCAACCAGGGCCACGTTTGTTGCGCGGGCTCGCGGCTGTTTGTGCAGGAAGGGATTTATTCCAAGGTCATCAAGAAATTGCGCGACCGCATCCAGACGTTGCGCGTCGGCAATCCGCTCGACAAAAACACCGACATCGGCGCGATCAATTCGCGGCCGCAGCTCGAAAAAATTCGCGAGCTGGTGCAAAGCGGCGTGGACGAAGGCGCGGAGTTGACGCAGACGCAATGCACGCTCCCGGCGAAAGGATATTGGTTTGCGCCGTCGTTTCTCACGGGCGTCACGCACGCGCATCGCGTGGCGTCGGAGGAAATTTTTGGGCCGGTGTTGAGCGTGATGACTTTTCGGACTCCCGAAGAAGCCTTTGAACGGGCGAACAATATCCCCTACGGCTTGAGCGCGGGCGTGTGGACGGACAAGGGCAGCAAGATTTTCAAGATGGTCAACAAGCTGCGCGCCGGCGTCGTCTGGGCGAACACCTACAACAAGTTCGACCCGACGAGTCCGTTCGGCGGCTACAAAGAAAGCGGGTTTGGCCGTGAAGGTGGACTGCAAGGACTCGCCGCTTACTGCCGGCTTGACTGATATGCCGACCGTTTTTATCCAGGACGGTTATCGCGTCAGCTTTTACAGTTACGATCTGGCCGAGCGGATGCACGTCCATGTCTTCAAGACCGGCCACGAATGTAAAGTCTGGCTCGATGATCTCTCCGTGGCTTTCAACCGGGGATTCAAACCGCATGAGATCGCCGGAATTCGACGCATGATCGCGGAGCGCCGCGCGGAAATTGTTGAACGCTGGCTTGAACATGAACGCGGTGCGAACTAGAATTGCGCACGATGCAAACACCGCCAACCATCACTGAAGTCGTCGTGAGCGATGAACTGCTCGGATTCCATCTCGAAGACGGACGTTTCATCAGCGTGCCGATGGCTTTTTACCCGACGCTCGCGTTGGCGACGCCGGAGGAGCGCGGGCGATTCGAGATCAACGGCTCATCGGTCTATTGGCCGGAGCTTGATGCCGACATCGGGGTCGAGGGATTGCTGGCTGGAGCGCGGGAGCATCACCACTACGCCCGCCAGGCCGTTGAACGCGCCGTCCGCCTCGGACGCCTGCCAAAAACGGCGCTGGAAAAAGATGCCGCTTCTCCGCTGCAACCGGCCTGACGCACGATTTTCAAGATGGTCAACCAACACCATGCCATCGTATGGGCGAACACCTACAACAAGTTCGACCCGACGAGTCCGTTCGGCGGCTACAAGGAAAGCGGCTTCGGTCGCGAGGGCGGGTTGCAGGGGCTGGCAGCGTATTGCCGGGTGGATTGAATCATTGATTGCCGATAAATGCTATGCCAGTTAATCCGCCAAAGCTTCCTGTTGATGACATGAGCGCGCGGCATCCGGGCTTGTCCGATCCGGTCGCGGCTTGTTACCAAGAGGCTGCGCGAGTTTGTTTAGATCGCCATCACGAACCATCAGTCGAATTCCAACTTCGTGATGAAGACGATTTGAGCAAAACCCAAGTGGAGTGGCAAAAAGCAGACGAAAGATCACGCGGAGCTTGGGCAAATGAAATCGATGCAACTGAAGCGGGCGCATATTGTTTCGCTCTTGCCGCGACAGAGCTTGCGAAAGGTTTGGTGGCGGTGAGAAGGGCGGAAACAAAAACGGGCGCGGATTATTATCTAGCCGCTCCGGGTGAGGAAGTCGAAGACTTGGAGAATTGCTTTCGACTGGAGGTTTCTGGTGTGGATAAGGGAATGGAGAACTTGGTGGCATCTCGACTGGTGGAGAAAATAGCACAAGCACGCAGAGGCCAAAGCAATCTACCGGCTTTAGCGGCTGTCGTAGGATTTCGGGCTCAACAAATTTTGATAAAAACCGTGCCAACAACATGAGTTGGTCTGTCCATCATGGCGAAAGTGAAAAGTTGGCGAATCTCGCCGAAGTTGCATTCCGCGCTGGACGAAACGACGAGGCTGGCGATCTTTACAAGCGCGCGGCTGACGCGGAGCTTCGCGCGCTGGACTCAATTGGAGAGGAAAAACCACGCACGTTGGGTATTACCGCGGTAAGCGCCACGTCTCTTTTCTACAAAGCACGAGCTTTCCAATTGGCACAGGCTACGGCCTATCGTTACTTATCAAACCCGGCACTACCAGTGTTCGCAGTTGAGCAACTTCGCGGGCTTGTCCAAACCATGTGGGCGGAAGAAACCGCGCGTGTTTCCGGCGTGGAGTTCACACGGGACGACGTTCTGGTTTCGGTCAAAGGAGGCGAAATTGTATATGGTGGAGCACCTTTAGATTTGATTTTAACAAAGGTCGAAGAAGTTAGAGCGATGTTTTACAGAACTATCGAGTTCATCATGAATCGTCCCTTGAGGCGACGCGGCGCACCTCCACTTGATATACAAGATTTGTTTCGCCCTTGGCTGTTTCAAGCTCCGCCAAGCAGTTATCAATTTGCTGTCCGCGTTCAGAAACCGAAGCAGATGGAACTGTTCCCTGGCTCTGAAATTTCTGTGGAAGAAGTTACCAGCAAGTTCTTGGAAATTGTTGAAAGTAGTGTGACCGACCCAGACGGAGCGCTTCAAAGACTTGTTCCTGACGTAGAATATCGAACAACATTCATCAAGCTCGCACGCAACCTTGCGCCAACCGGCAAGAGCTTTTCTTCTTTGGAAATTCGCTCGCGAGCACGAACAGACAAAGAAACCATTTTACTAGAACCAGTCGCGCGCAAACTTCTTTCTGACGTTCTCAAGAAGCTCAAACCCAGCACGCCATTGCCGCCGGAGGCAAGGGAAGAAAAACTTGTTGGTGTCCTTCGAGCTGTTCATCTCGATGAAGATTGGCTTGAGGTTACAGTTCAAGATGACGGCGAAAAGCACATCCGCGTCGAAAAAGCCGGTGATGCAATTGATGATGTTGTCGGCCCAATGGTAAACCGTCGCGTAACAGTCGAAGTCACGGTTACTAAATCCGGGAAATACCACTACCGCGACATCCAGTCAGTTGAATGAAAGAGTTCCATTACCTCCGCAATTTCCTGCGCCATGACCAAAATCTACCTGGATGTCTGTTGCTGGAATAGGCCTTTCGATGACCAGACGCAGACGCGTGTTCATCTGGAGGCCGAGGCGGTGCTGGCCGTTGTTTCGGAAATTGAACGTGGCGACTGCCAGCTTTTGCACAGCGAGGTCGTGGATTTGGAAATTGCCAACACGCCCGCCCTCGAATTGCGACAGCGTCTGCAAGTGCTGATTCCCCGCCAGCATCGTTACGTTCGGTGCGAACAAAAAGTGTCGGCCCGTGCGCTGGCGTTGGAGCAGCGCGGGTTTGCGGGCATTGACGCGCTGCATCTGGCCTGCGCGGAAGCGGCGGGTGTGGATGTGTTTCTGACGACGGACGACCGGCTGCTGCGGCTGGCCGTGCGGCACGCGGATTTCCTGCGCGTGAGAGTTGCCAACCCGCTCGCTTGGCTGCAAGATAGGCTCACTGATTGATTATGCCGACAATGACGCTTGAACAAATTCGCACGCACGGCTTGCGCGCCTTGGTCGAAGAATTGGGCACGGCGGGCGCGGTGCGTTTTCTTCAATTGACGGAAACCGGGCGGGGCGATTACTCCCGCGAGCGGCACGCACGCATCGGCAGGCAAAGTGTGCAATCTCTTGTGAAGCAAATTGAGGCGCGCCGGAAACGCGCGGTGGTTTGAGCCGGCTTAAGATCAGGCATCGCGTGGCGTCGGAGGATATTTTCGGGCCGGGGTTGAGCGTGATGACGTTCCGCACGCCGTCAGAAATGCTTTTCAGACTGCGGAATTGTGAGAACAGGGTGGTTTTGAGTTGGTTTCAGGTTAAAAGTGCAGCTTTTTCAATGCTCACCGGCATTTTCATTGTCAGGATTTCAGTTTTCCTGACATGAGAAATGGTTCCGGCAATTGAATTTGCTGCAACTAATGTCGGGAAATTACTTTTCCCGACATGAATTCTTGTTCCATCAATTGAAAGTGCCGCTTCGATTGTCAGGAATTATTATTTCCTGACATGAAGTGTGATTTCCACGATTGCTCCAGTAGTTTTGTTTGTCAGGAAAAATTCTTTCCTGACAAAGAAAATCACGCTCTCAACTGTTGAATCGGTTCCGATTGTCAGGAATTTGCTTTTCCTGACTTGATTTTCGTCGCGAACGGGAGGAAATGTCTTCTTGAAACCCACCGGAACCGCCATCGCAACAGGCGGAAAGGCGGCGACAACAAACAACATCATGGAGGCAGTCATGAAACAACCCAAACTGGCATTCAAAGACAAACCCATCACTGACCAAATCGAACTGGCACGTCGCCTGTGCGCGGGCATCACTGCCGAGGCGTCGTGCGCGGGCAAGGTGGCGTGTCATGCGGAACTGGAGGCCGCCATCGCCGAGGCGGAGGCGGCGGCGCTGGCGGTGGAAACCGCGCGGCAGGAATGGCGCACGGCAGTCACACGGCGCAATGAGGTATTGCGCACTCTCCGGCAGAAGACGCGCAGGGCGGCGCAGGAAGTCACCATTATCACGGGCGGCGATGCGGCGAAGATGCTCGGCGCGGGATTGGAACTGGCCAGGAGCAAAACAATCATCGGCACTCCGCCGCAACCGGAGGGCGTGCGGGCCGAGGCGGGCGGCCACACCGGCACGGTGAAAGTCGTCTGGAACCGCATCGCGCTGCGGAAAATTGTTTATCAGGTGCAGTGGCGTGACCGGATTGATGGCACCGGCGAGTGGCAGGACGCGGGCCTGTTCACGCGCCGCCAGTGCGTGGTGGCGGGGCTGGAGTCGGGGCGGCAGTATTGGTTTCGCGTGTCGGCGCACGGCGCGGCGGGACCGGGGCCGTGGAGCCAGCCGGCGGGCGCGCGGGCGGCGTGAGGTTTTTTGCCGTTGATCCGGTGGCTGGCCTGGGCGTCGCGACGACACTCTGAAACTCCACCTTGTAGGAGGCGACAGGGAAACCGTTCTTGATGAGGAAATTTTCCACCGGCGCGCGAATTGCCACGGCGCGGTGCGTGAAGGGATCGGGGTAGGCCAGGCCGACGGCGCGCAGCGCCATCGGGGACTTGCTGGCGCGTCCGTAGAGTTCGTCGCCGAGAATCGGGCAGCCGGCGCTGGCGAGGTGCACGCGGATTTGATGCTGCCGCCCGGTGTGGGGCCGCGCCTCGATGAGATGCCGCCCGCTCGCGCTGGCCACCACGCGGAAGTCGGTCACGGCGTCCTTGCCCTTTTCGTCCACGATGACGCGGCCGTAGTCCTTCGGGGCGGGCGCGAGGTGGAGCTGGCATTGCCAGGCGTTTTCCTTGGGCGGCACGCCGGTCACGGCGAGATAGACCTTCTCCATTTTGCGCGACTCGAACATATCGGCGATGGTCTTGAGCGCACCCTCGCTCTTGGCGAAGAGGAGGACGCCGCTGGTGTCCGCATCGAGGCGGTGGATGTATTTGAGGAATTTCAAGTTGCGCGAGCGCGCCCAGTAATCACCGGCGGAGATGGAGGAGACGATGGCGGCCTGCAGGTTGCGCGTGGTGTCGCGCCACGAGAGCGGCACGAGCATCCAGCCGGCGGGCTTGTCAATGGCGAGCACCGAACGGTCCTCGTAGAGGATGGGGATGGGTTCCTCGCGGAAGAATTCGATGCAATTGGGTTTGGCCACAGCGAGGAGAGGGAACAGTAAATCGCGCGGCACCGCAAGAATTTGGTGCGGGCGGGATGAATTTGCCCCCCTCGGACGCGAGCCGGCTTCTCACGGAGCGTGTGATAGCAGCATCCCCGGCTCATTGAAGCACGCCGTTGGTGGATGCGGAGCCGTTCAGCTTGCTCTCGCCGGCGTCAATGAACACGTCCATCTGCTGGCCGATGAAAATCGGCTGCTCGCCGCGGTCGAAGCTGAAAACGACCTGGAGCACGCGCGTGTCCACGCGTTCGGTGCTCTCGCCGGTGAGCGACTTCTTGGGCACGACGTAGGGCTCGAACCGGACGAAAATGAGCGGCTTGCTGATGGTCTTGTTGCCGCGCAAATATCCCACCGCCCCGGCGGACGCGCGCACGCGCCAGGCCTCGTTTTCATCCACGTCCACGCGAACGTGCAACGGCGTGACACTGCCAAGGAGGAGAAGCGGCTGCGGCTGGACGCCGGTGGTGGCGTATTCGCCGGGATGCACCTTCAACTGGAGCACCTGGCCGTCCACCGGCGCGTGGACGGTGAGGCGTTCGAGATTGGTCTCGGCGGCGACCAGCTCCGCCCGGGCCTGCGCGAGCTGCGCCTCGGCCTTTTGTGCGGCGTAGCGGTTCCGGTCGCGGTCCTCGATGCTCGTGATTTTCTGGGCGGCGAGGGTTTCCGCGATGTTAAGCTGGTTGGCCGTGTCGGCGAGCTGCGCCTCGGCCACGCGCACGGCGGCCTTGTGCGTCTCGACTTCGGCGCGCTGGGCGCGGTCGTCAATGGTGAAGAGGGGATCGCCCGCCTTCACGTTGTCGCTGGTCCTGACATAAATTTTCGAGACGATGCCGGCAATGTGCGTGCCGATGGCGATGTTTTCCGTGCTGGCTTCGACAATGCCGGAGCCGGCGACAAAGGTTTTGAACGGCGGCTGCGCGGCGTCGGAAACGGGCGGTGCGGGCGGCGGAGTCTTGCTGCCGTCCAAGGCGGTGTAAATTCCGAACGCGACGCCCGCCACGGCGAGCACGGGCAGAATGTATTTGCGAAGCATAAATCTTTTCTATGGTTGTTTGGGAATTCCGTTTGCGGCGAAAGGCGGAGTTTCAATCCGGGTGATGCGGCCGTCGTCCATGCGGGCGATGCGGTCGGCGAAACCGAAAATGCGCGTGTCATGCGTGACCACCAGCAGGGCGCGATCCTTGCCGAGCGCGAGGCGGCGCATGAGTTCCATCACCATCTGGCCGGTCTCGCTGTCGAGCGCGCTCGTCGGCTCGTCGCAGACGATGAGGCGCGGGTTGTGCGCCATGGCGCGCGCGATGGCGACGCGCTGCTGCTGCCCGCCCGACAAATCCTGCGGGAGCGAGCGCATCATCCGGTCGTCAAAGCCGACCGTCACCAGCAGCTCACGCGCCTGCTCGACGGCGGAGCGGCGCTTCACGCCATTGATGATCAACGGCGCGGCGACGTTTTCGGCGGCCGTCAGGGCGGGGATCAGGTTGAACGCCTGGAACACGAAGCCGATGTTCTGGCCGCGGAAGCGAGTGGTCTCGACCTCGGCCATTTCCAGGTAATCATTGTCAAACACGGAGCAGTCGCCGCCGTCGCGACGAAGCACGCCGGCGATGACCGAGATGAGCGTCGTCTTGCCGCAGCCGGACGGGCCGACGAGCATCATCAGTTCCCCCGTGTGGATCTCCAGGTTCACGCCGCGCAGGGCCTTCATGGCGGTGACGCCTTCGCCGTAAGTCTTCGTCACGCCGCTGCAGCACACGGCCACGCGGCTGCCATTGGCGCAAGGTTCAAGCGGGATGGGCACGGCTTTTCTAGCTGCGGAAGACCACGGCCGGCTCCAGCTTCATCACCTTGCGGATGCTGAAGGCGGCGGCACCCAGGCAGATGAGCAGCACCGCGCCGGCGTTGATGAGCAGCAGCTGCCACGGAAGCTGGAACGCGATTTGCGTGCGCCCGCTGAAAAGCGAGCCCCACACGGACGCGGCCCCGACGCCCAGCCCGTAACCGATGCCGCCGACCACGAGCGCCTGCAACAAAATCATCCACAGCAGCGAGCGGTTGGTGGCGCCCATCGCCTTCAGCGTCCCGAAGTAGCGCAGGTTATCGAGCGTGAAGTTGTAGAACGTCTGCCCCGAGATGGTGATGCCGACGATGAAGCCCAGCGCCACCGCCGTCAGGAAATTGATCGGCATGCCGGTGTATTTCAAAACGTAGTTGAAGGTAAGCTTCTTGAATTCATCGCGCGTGTAAGCCTGGAGATGGGTGATGCGCTGGATGCGCTCGCACAGGGCGGCCAAGTTTTCACCAGGCCTGGCCTTGGCGGCGACGAACGAGAGCAGCCTGCGCTCCTGCGGCGCGAACGTGGTCGCGCGCGAATAGGTGGTGTAAATGACCGGGTTGGCCTGAAAGGTCCTCGTGACGCGGCACAGGCCGACCACCACCGCGCGGTGATCGTTGAGTTCCAAGGTGTCGCCGACTCGCAGGGGGACGCGCCGGCCATTGGGGAGGACGCGCGCGAGTTTGCCCTGCGCGCCGACGATGTCCACGATGACGCCATCGCTTTGCCGCAGGTTCGCGAGCTGGCCGGAGATCATCGTGGGCGGGCCGCCAATCAGTGTCTCATCATCCAGCCCGATGACGACGCAAGACTCGAAGGTGCCGTTGGGCAGCCGCGCTTTCAACGTGCCCTTATACATCCGCACCGCCCACTGAACGCCCTCGATGCTCCGGACACGATACACCTGCGTGTCCTGGAGCGGTTTGATGTCCTCGATGTATTGCACCTGCGGATCCACCACCCAAATCTCGGGCAGGCCGACATCGGTGAGGAAACTGTAGGTGCGCGTCATGATGCCGGCGAAGATCGACGACTGCTGGGTGATTAGCAGCGACGCAAACGTGAGGCCGATGATCATGCCGACATACTTGGCGCGGTCGCCGAGCAGCATTTTTAACGCGAAGAAATTCACAACCCCCTCGCGCGCCCCCGGCATACTTGCGGGGCTTTCATTGCCGTAACCTGGACGAATCGTTTCAGGGAGGCATGGTCGGCCTTGCCGGCAGCAAGTCACTACACGGGGATTGTCCACAGAACCCCGGTTCTTGTGCTGCGTTTGGCAATCCGCGGTTGAAGCTTGTGCTGCAAACGTCCGTGGGGACGTTTGCTTTCAGTTCGGTTCTCATGGATTGAAGTCGGAGATGCTCATGCTGCGGCGTCAGAAATGGATTCAAGGTGGCCGCCTCGTTTTCGCTCCCAATCTGCCTTTGCTGCTGTATTCTCCGCGCACCATGAACACGACGAAGAAACTTTCCGGCAAGGTGGCGCTCATCACGGGCGCGAGCAAGGGCCTCGGCAAGGCGATGGCGCTGGCCTTCGCCGACGCGGGCGCGCGGCTCGCGCTGGTCTCGCGCGACGAAAAGCTGCTGGCGGATGTCGCCGCCGCCTGCCGCACGCGCGGCGCGGAGGCGGAGGTGTTCCGCGTGGACGTGACGAGCGAGGAGCAGGTGGAGAAGTTGCGGGGCGATGTGCTCGCGCGCTTCGGCAAGCTCACCATCCTCGTGAACAACGCCGGCATCAACATCCGCAAGCCGGCCACGGAATTCTCGCTCGCCGAGTGGCATCAGGTCATTGACACGAATTTGACGAGCGTGTTCCTGCTGTGCCGCGCGTTCGTGCCGCACCTGGAGACCGGCTGCGGGCGCATCATCAACCTGGCCTCGATGATGGCGCACGTTTCCATCGCGCACCGCGTTCCGTATTCGGCGAGCAAGGCGGGCGTGCTCGGCCTCACGAAATCACTTGCGCTGGAGCTGGCGGGCAAGGGCATCACCGTCAACGCCATCAGCCCCGGCCCGTGCTCGACGGAAATCAACGCGCCCATCCTCAACAACCCCGAACTGCTCGCGAAGTTCACGGCGCAACTGCCCGTGGGCCGCTTCGGCAGGCCGGAGGAAGTCGCCGCGCTCGCGGTGCATCTCGCGTCCGACGACTCCGGCTTCATCACCGGCACGGACGTGGTGATTGACGGCGGGTGGATCGCGCAGTGACGTAGGCAGGCGTCGCGCCTGTCTTCAATTTTAATCTCCACTTCCGAGCCAAATACAGGCGCGACGCCTGTCCTCCGTTCTTGAATTCGCGTGCCGTGCCGCTACGTTTCCCTTCAATGCAAATGCTTTTTTTGAAAACCCGGCTGCTTGTCGCTGTGCTGCTTGGTTTCACCAGCGCCACGGCGAATACGCTTTTCGCTGCCGAGGAAAATTCCGCCGCCAAGGCGAAAAAGGACGCGGACAAGACGCCCGCCAACGTCTCGCTCGCCGACGATCCGGCGACGGCGATGAAGAAGTTCCGCGTCGCGCCCGGCCTCAAGGTGGATTTGTTCGCGGCGGAACCGCTGTTGCAGGACGTGGTGAGTTTCTCCTTCGACGAAAAGGGCCGCGCCTACGTGGTCGAGTCGGGCCGCCGCCGCACGTCGGTGTATGACATCCGCAAGCACCGCGACTGGACGGATTCCGATTTTTCGTTCCGCACCGTCGAGGATCGTGCGAACTTTTTCCGGCAGGTGCTCACGCCGGACAATCCGAACCTGCCCGCTGAAATCAAAGACGACCTGAACGGCGATGGCGTCTTCGACTGGCGCGACCTCGAAGTGGAGTCCGAGCGCATCCGGCTCGTGTGGGATGCCAACGGCGACGGCGTCGCGGGCAAGTCGAAAGTGTTCGCCGATGATTTCAAGACGCTCGTCTCCGGCGTCGCGGCGGGCGTGCTCGTGCGGAAGGGCGCGGTTTATTTCACCTGCATCCCCGACGTGTGGCTGTTGCAGGACACCAGGGGCGCGGACGAGGCGAACATCCGCGTGAAGCTGCACGGCGGCTTCGGCGTGCACATCGCCTACGGCGGCCACGACATGCACGGTTTGAAATTCGGACCGGACGGGAAACTCTACTGGACCATCGCCGACCGAGGCACCTCGACGAATCATTTTTCCCAGCTCGCAAAAAGATTTCCCGGCCTCACGCCGGAGCTGCTCGCGGACAGCGGCGCGGTGTTCCGCTGCAACCTCGACGGCTCGGATTTCGAGCTGGTCGCCATCGGCCTGCGGAATCCGCAGGAGCTGGCGTTCGACCAGTTCGGCAACCTCTTCACCGGCGACAACAACGCCGATGGCGGCGACAAGGCGCGCTGGGAGCACATCGTCGAGGGCGCGGACTACGGCTGGCGCTACGGCTGGCAGCATCTGCCGAAGCTCGGCGCGTGGAACACCGAGCATCTCTGGGAACTCGCGCCCACCAACACCGCCGCGTATCTGCTCCCGCCCGTCGGCCACATCGGCCACGGCCCGGCGGGCATCGCGTTTTATCCGGGCACGGGCTTGCCGCCGCAGTTTCACAACCATTTTTTCTACGCGGATTTTCCCGGCGGCATCCGGCACTTCGCGCTCAAGCCGCGCGGCGCGTCGTTCACCGTGGACAATCCCGGCGAGTATTTGCAGAACAACAGGCCCGACAAGCTGGAGGGCAAGCTGCTCTGGGGCCTGTATCCGACGGACATCGAGTTCGCGCCCGGCGGCGGTGCGTATGTGCTCGACTGGGTTTATGGCTGGGAGAAGACCGGCAAGGGCCGCATCTACCGCGTGCATGACACGACGGTGGACGAGTCAACCATTGTTCAAGAAACGAAGACGCTCATCGGCGAAGGCTTCTCCGGGCGTCCGCTCGATGAACTCGCCACGCTCCTCGGCCATCGCGATCAGCGTGTGCGGACGGAGGCGCAGTTCGCCATCGTCGAAGTCTCCAAGCGCAAGGTCTGGAAGCGCGGCCCGCTGGAAATCCGCCTCTCGCGCGACGAGGCGTTGCACACGCTGCTGCGCGTGGCGCGCTCCGGCACGAACCAGCTCGCGCGCCTGCACGCCATCTGGGGCATCGGCCAGCTCGCGCACCAGTCGCCGCCGTCGGGCCTGCTGGACCTGCACGCGCTGCTGACCGACAAGGATTCCGAAGTGCGCGCGCAGGCCGCGAAGGTTCTCGGCGACGAGCGTTATTTCCAAGCCAACGGCAGTTTGGTTTCACTGCTCAAGGATTCCAGCCCGCGTGTGAAATTCTTCGCCGCGACGGCGCTTGGCAAAATCGGAAACAAACAATCTGTCGCGCCAATCCTCGCGATGCTCCGCGAGAATGGCGACGCCGATCCGTATCTGCGCCACGCCGGCGTGATGGCGCTGCTCGGCATCGGCGACGTGAAGGCCATCCTCGCGGCGGCGAAGGACGAGTCGCTCGCCCTCCGCATGGCGTCGCTGCTCGCGCAGCGGCGGCTGGGCCGCCCGGAGATTGCGGGCTTCCTGCTCGACCCGGATGCGGCCATCACGCTCGAAGCGGCGCGGGCGATTCACGATGTGCCCATCCAGCCCGCGATGTCGAAGCTCGCCGCGTTGCTGCCGGCCATCGCGCACGAGACTTCGCCGCCGTTCGCCTTCACCGCGCGCCGCGCCATCAACGCCAACCTCCGCCTCGGCGACTCCGAGGGAGCCGGCACTCTCGCGCAGTTCGCCGCCAGCGCCGCGCCTGACGCCCTGCGGGTCGAGGCGCTCGAAGCTTTGGGTGACTGGCTCAAGCCGCCGCTGCGTGACCATGTTCTGGGCCTGTGGCGTCCGTTGCCGCCGGGAAATGTGGCCGAGGCCGGTGCCGCGTTGCAGCCGGTCTTGGAGAAACTGCTCCGGCAATCACCGCCCACAGTGCGCGCCGCTGCTGCCACGACGGCGGGCAAGCTCGGCCTCGCCGCTGCCGCACCGTGGCTCGCCGGTCTCGTGGGCGACACGGCGGCAACCGTCGAGGCGCGCATCGCCGCGTTGGACGCGCTCGCGGTGATGAAGGACGCGCGCCTGAACGACGCGGTGAAGCTCGCGCAGGCGGACAAGGCCGAGGCGCTGCGCCGGGCCGCGAGCAAACTGCTCGGCACGTCGGGCGGGGATTCCGCCGTGGCTTCGCTGGCGGAGACGTTGGCGGGCGGCAGCGTTGGCGAACGGCAGTCCGCGCTGGAGGCGCTCGGCCGCATCAAGGGCAAGGAGGCGGACAAGGTGATTTCCAAAACCATGGATCAGTTGCTCGGCGGAAAGCTCGCGAAGGAACTGCAGCTCGACGCGCTGGACGCTGCGGCCAAACGCACTTCGCCCTCCATCAAGGAGAAGTTGAAAAAGTTTGAGGATGCTTTTGACAAGACCGATCCGCTTGCGCGCTATCGCGTGGCGCTGCACGGCGGCGACGCGGCGGACGGGCGGAAAATCTTCTTCGAGCGCGCGGAGGCGGGGTGTTTCCGCTGCCACAAGCTCAACGGCGAGGGCGGCGACGTCGGTCCCGATCTGACCGGGCTGGCGGCGAAGCAGGGCAGGGGATACCTGCTGGAAGCGGTGCTCCAGCCGAACAAGGTGATCGCCCACGGCTACGATTCCGTGCTCGTCACCACCACGGGCGGCGGGAACTTCGCGGGCATCCTCAAAAGCGAGGCCGACGACGCGCTGGTGATCAACTCGCCGGAGGACGGCCTGGTGAAGGTGAAGAAATCCGAGATCAAGACGCGCTCCAAGGGCCTCTCGCCGATGCCGGAGGGGCTGGGCGAAATCCTCACGCGCGCCGAACTGCGCGACCTGATCGAGTTTCTCGCGCAGGCGAAATAACTGGCTTCGGAGCGAAAGCTAACGACCCAAGCTCAGCGACCCGGCGCACGGGACGCAACGATTGCAACCGCGACACCCCCGCCGGGTTCGCTGCAGCGCATGGTTAGACCACGTCGTCATATCAATCCCATCCAAACTTCAATAACGCTCTCCCACACTTTGGGCAAGGCGTGCGCAACTTCGCAAGCTGAGTGTTCGCGATATGGCAAACCGGACAATAAACTCCGTCGTTCGGAATCGAGATGGTCTCTCGCATCTTCGACAACCTGTCGGCTGCTGCGTAAACCTCGTCGGCGCTCGCGCCAACCGGTGGTAAACCCTTCCCATTGGGGACTGACTTGTTCAGAGCAACCGTCTCAATCCAGTCATCAGGCTTGAGGCGAAGATGGTCGTCGAATCTCTCGGTAATATCCAACTGACTGTATGAAATGTCTCCCGGCGGCATCGTCTGCGGTGTCGCGCTGCTTGGCGGGGCTGGCTGCTTGCCGCACCCGCCAAAGAGAAATGAAAATAGTCCCATAGTGCAAAAGAGATGGCGTAATCGCAGCATCGGTGTCGAGTGGTCTAACTAGTAATATACGAACACCAGTTCGTATATTGAAATATAGCGACACGGATTTTCATGGCGGATGAAAGCCGATGGGCGCATTTCTGGAAAGGATTATTCGCGCAACCGTGTCGCCAGCGCCGTCGGCGCGGCATAATTGTAGAACGTCCACCAAAAGAATCCGCAAGCTCCATCAGGAGCGGCATATTCCGGCGATGTCGCTCCTGAACGGAGCTTTTGAACAACCGGACTACGAGGCTACAAAGATGCCGCACCTACGGTGCTGGCCGGGAATCGTCCGCCGCTGCCGTGAAAACCAACCCGACAGGCTGGTCTAGCCGATTTTCCACCTAAAACCCTCGTTTTCAGCGTGTTCGGAGGCTTCCCACTCTCCAAAGAGCGCCTTCCACGGCCAAAAGAACGCGTTCTCCCGGCGGAAGAAGGCCTTCTCCC